>JBLIEO010000017.1:0-30357 GCA_047633095.1 Maribacter sp. | reverse complement strand
CACTTTATTATTGGGCAACAATTTTAAATTTTTAGAATTGTGCTATTCGCTAAATACTTCATTTTAAAAGTTTTAGTTAATTTGGCACGATATTTTCTATTGGATTAAATGATATCAATAATGAAGTTAAAAATAAAAGTTCTTTTATTCCTTTGTTTGCTGGCTACCAGTCTTTACATGAATGCCCAAAGGGGTATCAGAATTGGTTATGTAGACATGGAGTACATTTTGGAGAATGTGGAGGAATACAGGGATGCTACAGAACAGTTGAGCGCTAAAGCGCAGAAATGGAAGGTGCAGATAGAGCAGAAGCAAAGTATTGTGGAGCAAATGAAAAAGGATTTAATGGCAGAGAAGGTATTGCTTACGGCTGAGCTTATTTCCGAAAGGGAGGAAGATATTCAGATACTTGAAAAGGAGATGATCGAGTATCAGCAGGATAGGTTTGGTCCGCAAGGGGATTTGATTTTACAAAAACGTAGGCTTATACAGCCAATACAAGATCAGGTGTTTAATGAAGTCCAAAAATTGGGAGCCAATAAAAAATATGATTTTATTTTTGATAGATCGGCTGATGTTGTAATGTTGTATGCCGAAAAAAGGTATGATATTAGTGACCTCGTTTTGAGAGGTATTGCTAGAACGCGAAAGATTAGTAAGCCTGCAAAAAAAGCTAGTAATAGAAATAGTTTTGCAGACTTTGAGGATGAAGGAGCTGAAGAGGAAGAAGTTTTAAGCGATGCTTTACAAGAGCGTTTGGATAAAGCTAAAGAAGCGACCGAGGCAAGAGCCAAAACGGCTGATGAGAAGCGTGCGGAGCAACTAAAGCTAAGAGAGGAACGAAAAAAGGCATACGAGGAACGTAGGAAAAAATTGCTTGAAGAACGAGAAGCAAAGAAAAAAGAGACTATAAAAGACATAGAAAATTAACACGTTATCGGTATTAGATTATTAAATTAGCAACCATTAATTAACACTCAAAGAAGAATTAAATTTTAACTCATGAAACACTTAAAAAAAGTAGCAGTAGTAGCATTAATGTTGTTCGCAGTAGCGACTAGTTTTGTAAATGCTCAAAGTAAAGTTGCGCACATAGATGTGACACAATTATTAGGGGCTATGCCAGAAATGAAAACGGCCGAGGCAGAGCTTATGAAGTTGCAGGAAACATACAATGCGGACATACAAGCATCCATGACAGAACTTCGTAACAAGGTCACGCAATATCAAAACGAAGCACCTAGCAAGACAAAAGAGGAGAACGAGAAGAGAGCAATTGAGCTTCAAGGTTTTGAAAAGAATATTGGTGAGGCACAACAAGCTGCACAACAAGAATTCCAAAAAAAGCAGGGTGAGTTGTTTACGCCAATTTCAGAGAAAGCTAAGGCCGCTATTGAAAAGGTCGCAATCGCTCTAGGTTTTGATTATGTTATAGATGCACAACCTCAGGCTGGATTGATTGTAGCAAGAGGGAAAGACCTGTTAGTTGAAGTTAAAAAGGAATTAGGCTTCTAAATATATTATTATCTCATAAAAAAACCGACGATAAGGTGGTTTTTTTATGAGATAATCTTTTTTCTCATATTGGTCCAACGTAATTTTCTTATAAATACACCTTCCTTTTCGGATACTAAAAATGGTACCTTATTCTTTTTAGCATCAAAATAGCCTTTCATATTATCTGAAAACGCTCTCCACTTCTTTTGTTTTAGTGTCATCTTGACCGAAGCAATTAAGCTAATCCAAAATCCATAACGCATAGCATACATGGCGCGACCTTGAAAGCCTTTTGCCTTTTTGTTATAGGCTTTTCCTGTAGGTCTCAAGTGCTTTACTTTTAGGGTATCATCTGTATATGTATTAAATCCGTAGCATTTCGCTAAAAGTTCATCTACCGTGTCCCATCCCATAGCGCTTTTAAGTCCGTTTATGGCTTTAAAACATGATTTGGAGTAGGCTTTAAACGCTCCACGTACATGAAGTTTGTCCATAGGGTGATTTAATTGCCATTCCTGTTCGTTATTCTGCTCGTAAATAAACCCACCGGCAATACCTGTTTTCGGATCTGTTTTAAATGCATAGGCAATTTGTTCAAAGTAGTTCTTTGGAAGGATAACATCTGCGTCTAACTTAACAATAAAATCGTAGGTATCGTCTACCAAGTCAAGTCCGCTGCTGAAGGCTTCAATAACCTTACTTCCGGGCATGTGTTCCGCTGAGGACTTCAGATGATGTGAGTGGAATATACTGTCCTTAGTTATGTAGCTTGCTATAATTTCAGCAGTAGTATCCGTAGAATTATCATTGACTACCACAACCTTTTTAGGGCGTAAGCTTTGGTTTGCTAATGAATCCAAAGTTGTAGATAGGAAATCTGCTTCGTTGTGCGCTGGTATGATGACATAGTAATCCATATAAAAAGTTCCAAATTACAAATATTTATTTCCAATAATGGGTCGTAATAGAATACACTGAAATCCCTTATATTACTCTTTTCCGTTCAGCATAAACAATATAGTATCTTGGGGTAAATAAACGTAAAATGGGGCGGATACCCAGCTTTTTCACTGGATGGGTCCATTTTAATTGGTCTTTTATTTCCCAACCTGCTTTTTCCAAAAGCCAATCGAACTGCCAGTCTTCAAATTCGTGGTAATGTCGGTCCCAGGGGTCTGTTTTGCTGCGATAGGCTGGGGAAAACCAAAGCCGCAAAGGAATACTTGTTACCAATTTATCTGCTTTTAGCTCTGAAAGGAGGTTTAATGGGGCTAATAGATGCTCAAAAATTTCAAAAGCAGTTACTACATTACCTTTAAAATGGACCGCATTGGTATAGTTGTTATCCAAATCTTCACCGTCTGTGTTCGTTACGGTGTAACCACGTTTTATCATTATTTTGGAAAGCGGGTTAGGGACCCCTAAGTCTAAAATAATCTGATCTTTTGGGATATGTTTTTCCAAAAATTCCATCGTTTGTTTAAAACGTTTGTTCGGAAAAGTCTTTTCGTACATTTTTTGGTTTTCAGGTTTCAGAGTTTTTTATCATGCCCAACCTTGAACTTGAAACTTTAAACCCTATAAACAATGGCATTGATGTTCATTCCAGCACCAACACTAGCAAAGATA
Source organism: Maribacter sp. (assembly GCA_047633095.1). GTDB lineage: Bacteria > Bacteroidota > Bacteroidia > Flavobacteriales > Flavobacteriaceae > Maribacter. The sequence goes on along the minus strand of JBLIEO010000017.1, from coordinate 27,231 downwards.
ATAACATCTCCTTTGGTAAGCTGATGATCTGGCATTTTTCCTTTCAGCAGCATATCCAATAAGGTGGGAATTGTAGCTACTGAACTGTTGCCTAATTTACCGATACTCATAGGCATTATATCTTTGGGCATTGGTAAGCCATAGCTTTTATAAAACCGCTTTACAATGGCCTCATCCATTTTTTCATTGGCTTGGTGAATGACTATTTTTTTAACTTCGCTTATGAGTATACCACTTTGGTCTAAACAACTTTTCATAGCGCTAGGTACATGGCTTACGGCAAATTCATAAATTTTTCGACCATGCATTTTAATATACTTGGTTTCTGAAGCGGCAGGATTGTGTGATTTTCCATAGAAAAGAAAATAGGCTTCTTCGTATGTGTATGTAGCACTGGTATGCGCAAGAATGCCACCTTCGTTTTCGTTTTGCTCAATTATGGTTGCGCCAGCACCGTCGGAGTAAATCATAGAATCACGATCATAAGGGTCAACGATTCGAGAAAGGGTTTCAGCACCTATAACCAAACACTTTTTGGCCATTCCGCTTTTAATAAACGCATTGGCCTGTATCACGCCTTCTATCCATCCAGGACAGCCAAAAAGCATATCGTAGGCAACGCATTTTGGATTTTTTATACGCAATAAATGCTTTACTCTGGAGGCCAAACTTGGTAGCATATCGCTTTGAGATTGTCCTTGTGCTATATCCCCAAAATTATGAGCAAATATGATGTAGTCTAGCTTCTCCTTGTCTATGTTGGCGTCGGTAATTGCTTTTTGGGACGCTATAAAGGCAATGTCTGAAGTGTTTAGATTCTGTTCGGCATAGCGCCTTTCGGAGATACCAGTAATTACTTTAAATTTTTCAATGATAACAGGATTGTTATATTGGAACGGTGTGCCGTCCGCATTTAAGAATTCATGTTCTTCAAAATCTTTATTTGCTACGATTGTGCTGGGTACATAGCATCCCGTTCCCGTAATTCCAATACGCATTTGATTATTGTTTGGTTAGTATGCCCTAAGATAACTCAAAAGCTTAATGTTGTTATGCGTGCATAATAAAAATTACGATGTTCAATGTCATTATTTTGTCAAGGGATGTACTAAAAAGGGCCTCCAAATACTTTGGAAGCCCTTTATTATGGTGTTTTAGCCAAGTCTAAGCTTCAGCATAAGCCTCTATGGGCGCACAGGTGCAGATTAAATTACGGTCTCCATATGCATCATCGACTCTTCTTATAGATGGCCAAAATTTGTTCTCTCTAACGTAAGATAATGGAAATGCTGCTTTTTCTCTGCTATAAGGGAAGTCCCAAATATCGTTGGTAACCATATCCATAGTGTGCGGAGCATTTTTTAATACGTTGTTCGGCTCATTTGCAATGGATTCATTGATTTCTTTACGAATAGAAAGCATGGCATCGCAAAAACGGTCTAGTTCTGCTAAACTTTCACTTTCTGTAGGTTCTATCATTACTGTTCCTGCCACGGGGAAGGATACCGTTGGTGCATGAAAGCCATAGTCCATCAAACGTTTTGCAATATCGGTTACCTCTATGCCGTTGTCCTTAAAAGGTCTACAGTCGATAATCATCTCGTGTGCGGCTCTTCCTTTTTCGCCAGTGTACAATACTTCAAAACTACCATGTAAACGATGTTTGATGTAGTTTGCGTTTAAGATTGCGATTTCTGTGGAGCGCTTTAATCCGTACTCTCCAAGCATTTTTATATATCCGTAAGAAATCAAACAGGCCAAAGAACTTCCCCATGGGGCGCCCGAAATAGCTGTAATTCCTTTCTCGCCTCCAGTTTCTATTACCGGATTACTCGGTAAGAACGGTACCAATTGTGATGCAACACATATCGGACCTACACCAGGGCCTCCACCGCCGTGTGGAATGGCAAAAGTTTTGTGTAGGTTTAAGTGACAAACATCTGCGCCAATATTACCAGGATGTGTTAATCCTACTTGAGCGTTCATGTTAGCACCATCCATATAGACTTGCCCTCCATGATTATGAATTAACTGTGTAATATGTTTTATTGAAGATTCAAAAACCCCATGTGTAGATGGATACGTAACCATCAACGCTGCTAGGTTTTCTGAATGTTGCTGTACTTTTTCCTCTAGGTCGGCTACATCTATATTTCCTTTTTCATCGGTCTTGGTTACTACGACCTTCATGCCGGCCATAACTGCTGAAGCCGGATTGGTTCCGTGTGCTGAAGCAGGAATAATACAGATGTTTCTATGAGTATCCCCACGAGATTCGTGATAGGCACGTATTACCATAAGCCCAGCATATTCTCCTTGTGCTCCAGAATTGGGTTGTAAGGAAGTGTCTGCGAACCCGGTAATCGTGGTAAGGTCTTTTGCTAGTTCCTTTAGCATTATTTGGTAGCCCTCAGCTTGTCCTATCGGTACAAAAGGGTGGATGTTACCCCAGTTGCTTTGGCTTAAGGGTAGCATTTCACTAGCTGCATTTAACTTCATAGTGCAGCTGCCAAGAGAAATCATACTGTGGTTTAAAGCAAGGTCTTTACGCTCCAATTTTTTGATGTAGCGCATCAGTTCTGTTTCGGAATGATACGAATTGAACACCTTATTCTCCATATAGGGAGTGGTACGTTGTACACTTTCCATAAGTGCCGATGCGGTTACCAGTGCGCTTATTTTAATATTTTCTTTGTCCAATGCCTGTGCAAAAACAGAAACAATAGCGTTTAGGTCTTTGATACTTGTAGCTTCGTTTACCGCGATGGAAACGGTTTGTGCATCAACATATAAAAAGTTGATTTCGTGTTGTTCTGCTATAGGTATCACTATGGAGGTATCGATTTTAACGGTAATCGTATCAAAATAAGAGGAATTGATTTGGTATAAGCCCAACTGCTCCAATGCATCCGCTAGGGTAGTTGCGGATGCATGAACTTTATCGGCAATATATTTCAAACCTTTAGGTCCATGGTAAACGGCGTACATTCCTGCCATAACGGCCAACAATACTTGTGCTGTACATATGTTAGATGTAGCTTTATCTCGCTTGATGTGTTGTTCACGTGTTTGCAGCGCCATACGCATTGCTGGTTTACCATCAGTATCCTTGGTTACGCCAATGATTCGCCCGGGGATATTTCTTTTATACGTTTCCTTAGTAGCAAAAAATGCTGCGTGAGGCCCGCCATAACCTAAAGGAATACCAAAACGTTGTGTCGTGCCTACGACAACATCTACACCAAATTCACCCGGAGGCGTCAAGAGTACTAAACTTAAGATGTCTGCAGAAACCGCTATTTTAATATTATTTTCTTTCGCAAGAGCTACAAAATTTGAATAGTCGTTTACTTGTCCGTGTTTACCCGGATATTGTAATAAAGCACCGTAAAAGTCTGTCTCAAACTGAAATTCTTCGTGATTACCTATAACAAGTTCAATACCTAACGGTGTGGAACGTGTTTGCAATAGGGATAAAGTCTGGGGTAAAACCTCTTCGGATACAAAGAATTTCAACACTCCGTTTTTCTTTTGCTCACGCGAACGTACATCATATAACATGGTCATGGCTTCTGCCGCGGCAGTACTCTCGTCCAACAAAGAGGCGTTGGCGAGTTCCATTCCCGTAAGGTCTGTAATTACTGTTTGAAAGTTTAAAAGGGCCTCCAGTCTGCCTTGCGCTATTTCCGCTTGGTAGGGCGTGTATGCAGTGTACCAACCCGGATTTTCTAAAATATTTCTTTTGATAACCGAGGGTGTTAAACTCTCGTGGTACCCTAAGCCAATATAGGATTTGAAAACTTTATTCTTTTTGGATAGCTCTTCAATATGACTCAAAAACTCGTGCTCGCTCATAGGCGATTCTAGCGCTAAAGGTGTTTTTAACCTAATTTCCGCAGGAATGGTCTCAAAAATGAGCTGCTCTAAATTTTCTACGGATACAGTCTTCAGCATATGTTGAAGGTCTTCTTCACGTATACCTATATGGCGGGATGCAAACACGTCTGTCTTCATAATTTTCTTAGAATTAGTCCTACAAAATTAAGAATTATTTGCGTGCTGAACACCTATTTTTCTAGGGCTTAGGCCGAAAGTTCTTAACCAAAATCCAAGGTTATAAACAGTTTGGCTACTTTTGTTTAATGAAGATTTTAAAAGGTATTTTTGATTTTTATCTAGATGCCAGTATACACGTAGCTTTTGCTGTATTAGCCTTAGTGAGGGTTACTACCCTTTCTTTAAACATTCCGCTGGATTTACACCTTTCTTGGTTTCTTTTTTTCGGGACCATCATATGCTATAATTTTGTTAAATACGGTGTAGAGGCTAAAAAGTACGTTTTGGTGGCCAACCGCTATCATAAAAATATCCAGTTCTTTAGTTTTATTTCTGCAGCTTTTATGCTGTATCATGCTTATTTTTTAAGTCATGAAGTCTGGTGTGCTATCGCAGTGTTAGCTTTGGTCTCGGGGTTGTATACGCTACCTGTTTTGCCACGTTCTAAGAATCTAAGGAGTTGGGGTGGATTTAAAATTTTTATCGTTGCACTTGTATGGACAGGAGCTACGGTGTTACTTCCTGTTTTAAGTCAAGATCATGGATTGTCTTGGGATGTTCAAATCGTCTCTTTACAACGATTTATATTCGTTCTGGTGTTGCTGCTGCCTTTTGAAATAAGGGATTTACAGTATGATGACCCAGCATTAAAAACACTTCCACAACGCTACGGAGTGCCTAATACAAAAGTATTTGGGTCCTTTATGGTGGTATTATTTTTCTTTGTTATTTTTTTAAAGGATGAAATAAGTTTGATGGACTTGGTGTCCGAAGGTATTTTGTTTGTGATTTTAGGAAGTTTGATGTATGCAACAAAGAGAAATCAGTCTAGCTATTTTTCTTCTTTTTGGGTGGAAGCAATACCTGTAGCATGGTATTTGATGCTGCTTGTGGTGAGATTGTTTTAAGCTTGAGTTTTTAGCTTTTCTTTCATTTTTAACTTTTCTTGACGCGAAAAACTATGGAGTTTTGCTTTATCACAAAGCGACGTAAATTTCGTATTCTGTTTGGTTGCTTTGGAGCAGGTTTTGCACATAAAGAGATGGAAACGCAGCTTTAGTGTTTCTAAAAAAGTAGCTTCGCTATACTGAGTCTTATTGCAAATGATGGCAGCTTTGTCACACGAAATCATAATTAAAACCAATTTTGGTTGAGGCATCCCATCAGCGCGGTTCTTGCTCTGTGTATCATGACCCAAAGATTAGACGGATTAATTCCGAGTTCATTACAAATATCTTCCGTGCTAATGCCTTCAATTGTTTTCATAGTAAAAACTCGTGACTGCTTTTTTGGTAATTTAGAGATACATTCCTGTATGGCTAGGCCTAATTCCTCATTTTCCATTGCACTATTTTCCAGTGTGCTAAATGGATCTGCTACTTGTTCTTCCAGCCAATCGCCTTCGGCATCACTTGTGGAACTGTAGTTCATACGAACTTCTGCTTTCCCTTTTTTGGAATTCGTTTTTCGGTAATAATCAATGACCTTTCTTTTAAGGATAGCTATTAACCAAGTGCGTTCTGCGGCATCTCCCTTGTAGTTTTTAGCAGATTTTAGTCCTGCTAAAAAGGTTTCGGAAACCAAATCTTTTGCAACTTCAGAATCGCTCACCCTACCCACGGCAAAGTTGAAGAGATAATCTGCGTAGCTTTCTACCCAAAGGTCAGGTTGTAGTTGGTGTTCCGTCATTGGTGTTTTATCCTCTTCAAAAATAACGGAAATCCTTGTAACATCCTTGATTATTTTCATTGTATTACAGGGGTCTCTATGATGGCTATTATTTGTTATTTTTGTAAAAACCTTAGGGATATGAAACAGCTACAGATAATTGTATTTTTCCTATTATTGGTCAATCTAGGTTGTGGTCAAACCAAATCAAAACATATAAATGAGTTTTTAGAAGACCACCCGAAAGATATTGTTTTGGTAGATGTGAGAACATCAGAGGAATTTGAGGCAGGGCACTTGCAAAATGCACAAAATATTAATTTGTTCGATGTTGATTTTGAAAACAAATTTTCAGTAATAAATAAGGACGAAACTATTTATGTGTATTGCAAGGTGGGCGGTAGAAGTGCCAAAGCTCAAGAAAAATTACTAGCCCTTGGCTATAAAAAAGTAATCAACTTAGAAGGTGGCTACGATGCTGTACTCGCTAAAAAGAATTGATCTAAGCGATATCCTTTACTAAAACTTCGGTTAGCGTCCCAAAACCGAATTGAAATCCTGCCTTAAAATTTTCTTAGGAATCATATTTCTGCTTTTACAATTAATTCGGTTTCAGTTTGTATGTCCAAAAGCAAATTAGGTATTGGTAATTCAAACTTATGTCTATTGCTTCTCTTGCCTCTTGCATAAGTAAACTATTGCTAGTGGGTTTTGGTACTACTGTTTTCATAGGTTACTTCTAGTGATGTTCCATTTATAATTAAGGCAATAGAACTCACAAAATCATCAACATGAATCCAAATGAAGTTTTGTTGTCTTTTTTTGATGCTAAGGCCGTACGTTTTAATTTAGGTCTTCATTTATTTTTGCCCTAGCATGTGTTTACATAAGGGGAAGACGAACTGAACTATCTGTTTTGATTGGAAACAAGAGAGAGCATAGGAACGAAAATAAATTCTTTGGAATCGATTGTTCGGTTTTAGAAAATTGGAAGTTTGATGGTGCTTTTAATAAATACCTTATAATTGATATAGGGAATGATAGATAACTACCTTAACAGTAATACGAGACGGGTCTATATTATCCTTAATATACTGTACAAGTTGACCAAAGGTGTTATCGTTAGAAAATTTTAGTATAAGTTGCTTGTAGATATCTTGCTCTGAACATAAAAGGTGAGCCAACGCTGTAGGGGAAAGCAATAACTGTTTGTCTTCTATTTTTTTAGATATAGACCTAAATACAGATGTATCTAATTTGTCAAAATTTGAACTATGCTCGTACCCTTTTAAATCTGAAGGTAAAAGGCCCAAGTTGTCATAGATACTATCAAAATTAACTTTAAAATCATATAGTAAGATGGTTCCATTGATGGTGCTTACCCGTATGGTTTCGTTCAGTAAGGCCTGACTTTTTCCGTACCACCAAGCGCCTGCATAGGTGCAAATATCAAATAGTTTATCCGCAAAAGGTAATTTGTTATTCACCATCAATTGGTAGGTGATATTATTTTTTGTTACCGTTTGGGATAACATCTTTTTATTAGGGTCTACGCCAATTACTTCCTTACAGAAAAATTTTAGAGCTATACAGGAAGCACCTGTGCCACAACCAATATCCAAGCCATGTTCAAACTTTTTCTTACCAAGGCAACTGTGTAATATAGGCTCGTGTAGCTCAGGTCTATAGGCTGCATAATGTAAGGCGGTTGTTTTGTCGTATTGCGTAGCCATTCGCTAGTTTATTTAGTTTCTCTAAATTAAGTATTTGTAAGTAGGAGAAGAAAGAAATTAAGTGGGCTAAACAGAAAAGGGAGCACGCGAAGGACAACACGTATTAGTTTTTATCTAAAGGTCTTTGAATAAAACCCTGAGTAAACCTTGATGATTCTCCTTATTTGTTTTAGTTTTTTGTAAAACTAGTGAACCCCGCACTATGCTTAGTGGTTTCGTATTACATCTGCTTTTTGTTTAGAATATTTCCCTCCGAATATCGTTGAGTTATATGTGTTCATAAAATACAAACAGAATTATATTATGAAATACATCTTAACTATTCATTTTAAACACACCATTTGTTATGAGTCAAACAAATGTTGCGATAGTAGAACTTAAAGCACTAAAATTTTGGCTGGCCAAGTCCAAAAAAATAGAAGTAAACCCTAATGCAGTGCCTAATCTCAAGCATAAATTAGTGGTCAAAAACAGCAAGTATTCTAATTTTCTCTTTTTTTTAGGTTTAAGCCTGCCTTGTCAGGGCCCACCTTTTGCGGAGCTTATTGCACAACCAATTAGGGATTATATGTTCTTGTAAATGTATCTGGAAGTCGGTCTACAGTTAAAAGAAGGTTTTGAGGATTGGATGGTTGCCGCTAACCAATACTAACGTGCTGGTGACTATGCTTACCATACTAAAGAGGAAAAATATTTGGAGGTTTATAAAGCGTTTATGGAATACGTCATTTAAGAGGGTATCAAAGGTATTTTGTATTAGTTCAAAATGGCCGTGTTTTATGTTTCCGATTACTAACGATAGTTTTCTATTATCAAAAATTTACAAATGTGTTTCACTTTTCTAATTCTCTGTGTTTTTATGCATATTTCTACTGTTTCACAAGATCTGATGCCAGGTTTTTATCAAATAATTGAGGATAAAAACGGTTTCCCTCTAAAAGATTGGGAAAGCGATGAGATACGTTATTTGCGTCCGCAACCTATTCTCATTTTGGAAGATGTTGAACATATTTGTAGCGCAATTGTATCGTCCGATATAACATATGCTCTCAATTTTAAACTAAACAGTATAGGTGCCGAAAAAGCGAAGAAATTCAGTCAAGAAAATGGTTTGGTTATGGTGGCATTGGTTCTAGAAGATAGAATTTTACTGACCAAAAGCTATGAATATGTTCAGTACGGATATATTATCGGTAGATGGTTTTAAAAAAAATAAGTAAAGGCATTACGCAAAAGATTAAATAAAGCTAAGAGGGATAAAGGAGGGCAACACTATTTATTCGCAAACAAAGACTTTGTCATTTTTAAGAACAAAGCTGTCAATAATGTTACGGTATTCTATAGTACGAAGGTAGATGCAGATGCTTTTATGGAAAGAGAGACAACATCCGAGGTTAAGTGTCCCCCTGTCTACAAATCGTATTATAACCCCTTGTCGTTAGCAGGTAGTTTTTATAGTTACGAGTTTGGGAGTACTTCAGAATCGCTTTGTATATCGCAAGGTAGTAGCATTGGTGTGAAAACTATTTCGATAGAAACGGGCGATGAACAAAGTATACTAGCCTTATTTGAGGTGGAAGATATTGTGAATGCTTTCAAGAAGGATAACTGGGTAGTGGAGTCAGCCAAGCGTAATAAAATTAACATGTCAGAAATTAGGGATTTTAAAGATGTTCTGAACTTTCCAAAAGATAAGCTTAGTACTAGCATACAGTTTAGCTCATCTAGTTTTTGTATCGTAGGTTTTGAAGATGGAATAGCACAAGTTAAATTTATTGGCCGCGGTTATGTTGGTGGTAATAGTTATTGGCACGCGCCAATGTCTTTTGAGTTGCCAGTGAAAAAGATAGCGCTTCCTTTTTTTGACCGCAAACAATTTTTTTACCTTGTTAGGTAAGATAATAGATTGCTGGACATCAAAAAAGATTAATAGCATCCAAAGGATGAAGAATGATTGATTATTAGTTTGGATTTTTTCAGCTTAGCTCCTTTAGTTATTACACGATTTATTCTTCTATTAATATTGAGTTGGAAAGACTATCCTCTATTTGTTGTTCATTTAAGGCGTCAAATTCGTTAATGTTAGATATATTCAACGAAATCTCAACTCCGTCAAATACCGAAACGGTAAAATTTAGAGTAGTTCCAGTTTCATAATCTAGTTTTAATCCGTAATCAATACTCAGCTCCTCTGTTGCTCCGTTAATCAGGATATCTTGGTTAGATTCCAAGGAGTAGTTAAGCTCGTCGTTATTGCTGTCGTATGTTTGTACGGTTCCTTATAGTTCCAATTGGCGCATGTTCAGCGATTTGAAATTACTTGCTCGTAATGCATGGCGCGCTATTTATAGTGTCATCTTTTATGTCATCAGTATCGTTGCTGCACGATACGATTAAAGTGATGGCAAAAAGAAAAATCAACTTCTTCATCTTTAGGTAGGTTTTACCGGTTACGTTATTTCCTACCGCAAATTATAAGACTAAGTATGTGCTTTGGTGCAGTATATCGAATTTATTTTTAAATATCTATGATTATAAAAGCCCCGCTCTTTCAAGTAGTGCCTCAACCTTAGGTTCCGCTCCACGAAATCGTTTATACAATACCATAGGGTTTTCCGTACCCCCTTTTGATAGTACGTGTTCCTTGAATTTAGAAGCGACTTCTTTGTTGAATATTCCTTTTTGCTTAAAGTAAGCGAATGCATCTGCATCTAATACTTCTGCCCATTTGTAACTATAATAGCCAGAGGAATAACCTCCTTGAAAAATATGAGCAAAAGCCGTGCTCATGCAGGTTTCTGGTGTGTCTGGATACAAATTAGTACCAGCAAAGGCTTTTGTTTCGTATGCTTTAACATCTTTTATGCTTGTGGTGTCCGTACCGTGCCAAGACATATCTAAAAGTCCGAAACTGAGTTGCCGTAACGTTTGCATACCTTCTTGAAAGGTGGCAGATTCCTTTATTTTCTGGACCAGTTCCATAGGAATTACTTTCTCGGTTTCGTAGTGTTTAGCAAAGAGCTCTAAAGCTTCTTTTTCATAGCACCAATTTTCCATTACCTGCGAAGGCAGTTCAACAAAATCCCAATAAACTGATGTTCCAGATAGACTAGGGTAGGTCGTGTTTGCTAACATGCCATGTAAGCCGTGTCCGAATTCGTGGAACAAAGTGGTGACCTCATTAAAGGTTAAAAGAGATGGTTTTGTAGCTGTAGAAGGCGTAAAATTACAAACGTTAGATATATGCGGGCGCACATTTTCGCCATCTTTTTTCCATTGCGATTTAAACGAAGTCATCCAAGCGCCATCACGTTTTCCTGCACGAGGATGGAAATCGGCATAAAAGATAGAAATGAAATTCTTTTCTAAATCATAGACTCTGTATGTTTTTACTTCCTCATGGTATTTGTCGATATCGTAAACTTCTTCAAACTGCAAGCCAAAAAGCTTTTGGGCTACTTGGAAAACACCGTCAATAACATTTTCTAATTTAAAAAAGGGTTTCAGTTGTTCATCATCCAAACTGAATAATTCCTGCTTTAGTTTTTCAGAATAATAACTGCTGTCCCATTTCTGAAGCTGATCAATACCATCTAAATCTTTTGCAAATTTTTCTAATTGGTTGAATTCCCGTTCCGCTGCGGGTTTTGCTTTTTTCAGAAGTTCGTTTAGAAACGAATGGACTTTCTCAGGAGTTTCTGCCATTCGTTCTTCCAAAACAAAATGTGCGTGGGTTTTATACCCTAATAAGTTGGCTCGTTCGAGGCGTAATTTTGCGATTTTTAGTACGTTTTCTTGGTTGTCTAGTTCATCTCCTTTAAAGGATTTACTACCGAAAGCCATAGATAGTTCTTTCCTTAACTCCCTATTCTGGGCATATTTCATAAAAGGAATATAGCTGGGGTAATCCAAGGTCAATAACCAACCCGTTTCTTTGCCTTTTGATTTTGCCAACTGCGTAGCAGCTTCCTTAGCGCCTTCAGGTAAGCCGTCTAAGTCATTTTCATTAGTGATGTGCTTTTCATATCTGTTCGTTTCTGCTAGAATATTTTCCCCAAATTGTAATTTCAGTTTTGAAGCTTCCGCATCTATTTCCCGTAGGCGTTTCTTTTTGTCTTCGGATAAATTTGCTCCGTTGCGACTAAAACTTTTGTAACGTTTTTCAAGTAGGGTGTTTTGTTCCACAGATAGATGTAACCTATCCTTTTGCTCGTAAACGGATTTTATCCTATTGAATAATTCTTCATTCAATGTAACATCATTGCCAAATTCTGAAAGTAGGGGAGAAACTTCCTGTGCTATTTTTTGAATTTCTTCATTGGTTTCCGCCGAGTTTAAATTAAAGAATACGCTTGAGATTCGATCCAATTGTTGTCCAGAAAACTCTATGGATTCAATGGTATTTTTAAAACTAGGTACTGCTGTGTTAGAAGTAATTGTTTCAATTTCTTCTCTAGCATCTTCTATTGCCCTTAAAAAGGCAGGTTTAAAATGCTCATTTTTTATTTTTGAAAAGGGTGCGGTATCAAAAGCTGTAAGTAGTGGATTCATGTAAAGATAATGAGTTTATTTTAAGGAATTTGGTTTCAATTTTGTAGTTTTATGGGTCAATTTCAAATAGAATAGCTGTAGTCGTTTAAAATTAATTCACTACTTCTACTTACCGTTAACTGATTTTGCTCCTTCAATTACCTTTTGTTTCAAGCCTTCCTTGTAAAGAATAATTTTATCCAGAACACATTTGTCAGAGCTTCCGATAATTTGTGCTGCAAGAATACCTGCATTTTTTGCACCGTTTAAGGCAACGGTCGCAACAGGAACTCCACCTGGCATTTGAAGAATGGATAGTATAGAATCCCACCCATCAATACTATTACTGCTTTTTATAGGAACTCCGATTACGGGCAAAGGCGACATAGAGGCTACCATACCTGGTAAATGTGCCGCACCACCTGCACCTGCGATAATTACCGAATAGCCATTGGTGTGTGCATTCTTACTAAAATCAAAAAGCTTTTCCGGTGTGCGGTGTGCAGAAACAATGTCCACATCCACTTCAATATCAAAACCTTTTAAGATGTCAACGGCATCTTGCATTACGGGTAGGTCGCTAGTGCTTCCCATTACTACGGCTACTTTGCTCATAATTATTTACTGATTACTTTTATCGTTTCTTTTACTTGTTGTGCAACCCTTCTTGCAGTATCAATATCTTCATTCACAATGGTTACGTGTCCCATTTTACGAAAAGGGCGCGTTTGCTTTTTACCATATATGTGAGGAGTAACTCCATCCATAGCCATTATTTTTTCTATGTTTTCATAAACAACTTCTCCTGTATGACCTTCCGCACCAACTAAGTTTACCATGATGCCGGCAACTTTGCTTGCCGTATTTCCAAGGGGTAAATCTAGTATGGCACGAATATGCTGCTCAAATTGGTTGGTGTAACTAGCTTCTATACTATAATGTCCACTATTGTGTGGTCTTGGCGCTACTTCATTGACCAATATTTGGTCATCCTTTGTTTGGAACATCTCTACGGCCAAAACACCTATATGGTCAATTTTTTCAGAAACCTGTAAAGCTATTTTCTGTGCTTTTTTAGCGACAGCGTCATCAATTCTAGCTGGGCAAATCACATACTCCACTTGATTGGCTTCTGGGTGAAATTCCATTTCCACTGCAGGGTACGTTACTACTTGACCACTTGGGTTTCTGACTACGATTACAGCCAATTCATTTTTAAACGGAATCATTTTTTCGGTGATACATTCTCCAGGAGGTAAACCTTTTACATCCGCCATCGTACGCACTACTTTTACACCCTGACCGTCATAACCAAATTGAGCTGCTTTCCATACAAATGGAAACTCTAATCCGCCATTCTTGATACTATCTTCAATTTCGCTTGCGTAGGCGAATCTCGCAAATTCTGCAGTAGGAATGCCGTTATCGGTGTAAAAATGCTTTTGTCTTGCCTTGTTCTGTATGATTCGTAGCGCTTTGGATTGTGGGTAGACTTTTACGCCTTCGTCTTCTAGCCGTTCTAAGGCATCAAGGTTTATGTTTTCGATTTCGATGGTCAGGACATCTACGAGTTTACCAAAGTTGTAGACTGTATCAAAATCCATTAAGCTTCCCAAAATAAATTCATCACAGGCTATCTTACATGGGGCTTCGTTTGAGGTCTCCAAAACTTTAGTGTGAATGTCAAATTTACGCGTCTCATAGAGCATCATTTTGCCCAATTGTCCGCCTCCTAAAATACCCAACTTAAAATCCGACGAAAAATAGTCCATAAGGTAATTGACTTTTTAGATTAGAAATATGCTTTGTTTCCCACAAAAATACGGTTAAATCTCAGAATCCGTTTCTCTAGGGTCTAAAAACACGGGTCAAAATGCTATATTTGCCAACTTAAATAACGGCTTAAAATTGATACAGTTACACGATAAATTTTTTAAACCTTTCATTAGTGAAAAGGAAATACAGCAAGCAGTAAAGCGCATTGCCGATGCTGTTGCTTTGGATTACAAAGACCAAACACCAATATTTGTAGGTGTGCTTAACGGCTCTTTTATGTTTGTAGCTGATTTTTTAAAAGCCTACCAGTATCCGTGTGAAGTATCGTTTGTGAAATTAAGTTCTTACCATGGGTTAACCTCCACTGGTATTGTGGAAACACTTTTAGATTTGCCGGATAATATAGGAGGTCGCAGTGTAATTATCCTTGAGGATATAATAGACACAGGTCGCACATTAAAGGAACTGGTGCATTTATTTTCGAATACCAATGTAAAGGAATTTAAGATAGCTAGCCTTTTCTATAAATCAGAAGTCTATAATGGAGAATATGCCATAGATTATTTTGGACTTAAAATACCAGACCGATTTATCGTCGGTTACGGTTTAGATTATAACGAACTGGGCAGAAATTTAAAGGAAGTATACCAATTAAACCAAAAGCATATGATTAACCTTGTATTATTCGGAAAACCTGGTGCCGGAAAAGGTACACAAGCGGAATTTTTGAAAGAAAAATATAATTTGAAACATATTTCTACTGGAGATTTATTTCGTTACAATATGAAGAATAATACGGAATTGGGACAACTAGCCAAGTCGTATATAAATAAAGGTGATCTGGTTCCTGATGAGGTCACAATTAAAATGTTACAAGATGATGTAGAGAAGAATCCTGATGCAAGCGGTTTCATTTTTGATGGCTTCCCCAGAACAACGGCCCAAGCCAAGGCTTTGGATACGTTTCTTACAACAAAAGGAATGAAAATAGACGCTACCATTGCCTTAGAAGCCAATGATGAAATTCTGGTTCAACGTCTTTTGGAAAGAGGAAAGGTAAGTGGTAGAGCAGATGACCAGGATGAGGATAAGATTCGAAATCGTTTTGATGAGTACAATCAGAAGACTGCACCATTAAAGGATTTTTATGAGGAGCAGGGTAAGTTTCACAGCATAAATGGAATAGGAGCTATCGATGAAATTACGATGCGATTGGGAAAGGTAATAGAAGAACTATAATCATTTTGTGAAATCTGTATTTAGAACGTATGATTTCTGTTCAAGCAACAATTACGCTTGCCCACATCATAAAATAGAAGATTGCAAATAGTTGTGTTATGATTTACACGCTATTGATTTATTCAGATTTACAATTGAAAGCGTAAAACTTTAAAAAAATGAGAGAAGAAGTAATAGGCCCAAAAGTTGCCTTAAGAGGATGTTTGACCGTGGGTGGTTTTGTATTACTTGTCTTCATTTTGGTGTCTATTGGCTATTTGATATACGTATTTTATCTAGACGATTCCCTACCTCAAAACTACTAATGCGCTTATTCGAGTATAGATACCTATTTACCCTTGTGTTTTCTGTATTTTTGCACTAATTATTACGGCATTCTGCCAACAAACTAAAGCGAACTTCATGACCGAAGGTAATTTTGTAGACTATGTAAAGGTATTTTTAAACTCTGGAAAAGGAGGTAAAGGTTCGGTGCATTTACACAGGGAAAAATTCATTACCAAAGGAGGTCCTGATGGTGGCGATGGAGGTCGTGGTGGCCATATTATTTTAAGAGGTAATCAAAATCTTTGGACCCTAATTAATTTTAAGTTTAAAAAACACTTTAAGGCAGGCCACGGAGGCCACGGGAGTAAAAATAGAAGTTCTGGTGCAGATGGCGAAGATGTTTATCTAGATGTTCCATTAGGTACCATTGTTAAAGATGGTGAAACCCAAGAGGTTGTAGTGGAAATAACGGAGAATGGAGAAGAGAAAATACTTCTTGAAGGTGGTATGGGCGGACGTGGTAACTGGCACTTTAGGTCATCTACCAATCAGACGCCAAGATATGCCCAACCAGGCGTAGACGGTCTGGAAATGGATTTTATTTTTGAACTTAAAGTATTGGCAGATGTGGGTCTTGTAGGTTTTCCAAATGCAGGTAAATCTACATTGCTTTCTGTAATAACTTCCGCAAAGCCGAAAATTGCAGATTATGAATTTACGACGTTAAAACCCAATCTAGGTATTGTAGAATACAGGGATTTTAAGAGCTTTGTGATGGCAGATATTCCAGGTATCATAGAAGGTGCAGCAGAAGGAAGAGGGTTAGGGCATTATTTTTTAAGACACATAGAACGTAACTCCACCTTGTTGTTTTTAATTCCTGCAGATAGTAAGGACATTAACAAAGAATATGAGATTCTCTTAGACGAGCTACGAAGGTATAATCCTGAACTGTTGGATAAGGAACGACTCATAGCCATTTCTAAAAGCGATATGCTAGATGATGAGTTAATGGATGAGATGCGCACAGAGCTAGAGGTCGAGTTAGATAACGTGCCTTTTATGTTTATTTCTTCTGTAGCTCAGATGGGTATATTAGAGCTGAAAGATAGACTTTGGAATATGCTTATCACCTAAGTGTTGAAAGAACATGATACTATGAGGCAGTATCTAAAAAGTATTATTGAGCTGAACGATAACCCCAAGAGCCGAATCTTCGCTTATGCGATTCAAGGCTTAATTTTGGTGTCCATTATTTCCTTTTCTTTTGAGACTGTCCCGGATTTGGAACTAAATACAAGAAAACTACTTCGGATAATTGAAATCTTTTGTGTTGTGGTTTTACTCTCGAGTATATCCTACGCATTTATTGCTCGGATAACAAAAGAAAATTTATTTTCAGTTTTTTTTGGATTATAGATTTCTTAGCAATACTTCCTTTTTATTTGGCCTTGGGCGTAGATTTAAGATCCTTACGTGCCTTACGATTTTTGCGTTTGTTTCGTATTTTTAAGCTCATGCGGTATAATCGTGCCTTAGCCCATTTTTCTAGGGCCATTAATAGGGCTAAGGAGGAAATTTTATTATTTTTATTCCTAACGCTAATACTTATTTATTTTTCTGCTGTAGGTATTTATTACTTTGAAAATACAGCGCAACCGGAGCATTTTTCTTCAATTTTTGATAGTCTTTGGTGGGCGATTATTACGTTAACTACAGTAGGATACGGAGATGTGTATCCCATTACGGTAGGGGGTAAAGTATTTACATTTTTCATATTAATGATTGGTCTTGGAATTGTCGCTATCCCTACCGGAATCATATCCTCTGCGCTTACAAAATCTGTAGACAGTAAAGAGGAAGATTGATTTTTATGTAACTTAGGGTTAAATATTTAGTATGAAATACATTGGCTTTATATTTTTAATACTGATTATTGCCTCCTGTGGGGCGACTAGAGTACATTATAATTATGATGAAGCTGTTGATTTTTCGGCCTATTCTACGTTTGGCTATTATTCGGATATGGATACAGGCCTTAGCCAGTTAGACGAAAAAAGGCTTATGAATGCTATGGACGCTACCTTACAATCTAAGGGGTTTTTATTTTCGGAGGAACCGGATATGTTCGTAAACGTACAAAGCGCTATTCTTAGAGGTCAATCGGGTAACTCCGTTGGTGTAGGTCTTGGCGGTGGTGGTGGCGCTATAGGTGGTGGAATAGCTGTTGGCCTTCCTGTAGGAGGCCCAAAACTGTTGCGGGAACTAACTATAGACTTTGTAGATGTCAAAAGAGATGTATTACTATGGCAAGCCCTAAGCGAAAGCCCATTTAAGGAGGGTGATACCCCAATGGAAAAACAGCAGAAAATGAAGGAGTTGATTACAAAAATATTTGAAAAATACCCACCCAAGCAACGTCGATAAACTGGGGAACCATAATTATAGCATCGTGACCGAAGAACAATCTAATATCGGGCTTTTTGTTCCTCTTTTAAAGCTTTTCTGTTTTAGTTACGACGGATTGTACATACATATGTAGCAATAATAGCCTCATTTATTTTAAGGTGTACATCATACCTTCCCGTTTTTGAAAAAGTATGATTGAACATCAATATATTTTCTTTTTTCGTGGATTTTTTAGGAATGGTTCGACTATAATTTCCTTTGGTTATTTGTAAACTAAAATCTTTAATAGGCACCGATGTATACGCTTTTAAGCCAAATTTAATAGTTTCATTTTTCTGTGCAACAATGTTCATCTTCTCTGGGAATAAAGGGGCAAGAAGGTTTTTGAAGGCTTCCTTATAAACTACAGGTCCGTTTGAAAACTGATCAAATGACAGTGGGTTATCCATTAGCGTCCATTTAGTTTCTAAGGGCTGATGGTTTTTGGCGAAAAGTTCTGGTTCTAACAAAAAATAACCATCAAAATAGTCGGCCTGAAATTTCGGACCTTCCTCAGTTATTAAAATGCGTCCAGCAGACCAGGTGGCGTCACATAGGTACCATTTATTGTCTAATTCAACAGCGTTCCAAGAATGATTGGGAATGCTATTTTTAGTCAAGATCAGGGTAGCTGTTCTTCCTTAGCCATCTATAATTTTACAATTAATATCAGCCAAGCGGGCTAATTCTCGAATTAAATAAGCATAGCTGGTACAGGCGGTTTTCTTCTGTTTGAGCAGATTTTCAAATACTTTAAGCGTAAAGCTGTTGTTCCAATCACGTAAAGCGTCTTGATTATCAGCATATTTTTTACGCTTTTTACGCGTCTTTAAATAGGAACTATAATCATTTTCAATAGTTGTAGTGACCCAGGTATAAATAGCTCTGAATTTCTCTATATCGGTTGATAAATGGGCTGTTAGCTTATAGGTCAGTACCGGTAAATTTTTCAAGCTTTCGTTGGCGTATATGGTAGCAATACTTTCAGCTTTTTTAAAGTTGATACTCTTAAAATCAGTACGCTGTCCGAAAGAAAAATAGCTGATGTAAAGAAATAGTAAGGTATTCCATTTCATTATTTGAATAGGGATAAGAATTTTTGAAAAATATTGGGTTTAGATTCATAAACACCATCTACCACTACTGCGCCAATCAGGAAAACATCCGAAGCATTAAAAGTGATATTAATAGCTATTATGTCTGATTTGTTTGTGACTACCTTATACTCTTTGGCGGCATACCCGATATAGCTAAAAACTAAAATATCATCAATTTCTAGTTTTTTTGGAAATTCAAATTCACCATTAAAGTCGGTTACTATACCTTCGATAGACCCCTTTAAAATTACGTTTACACCAGCGAGGGGAAAGCTTTCCTCGTCTAAAATAGTGCCTTTTAAGGTGTAGGTTTCTTGATATGGGATAGCAACTGAAATTCTTTCCCTAACCATACTCACCTGCTGGTTAATAAGTGGATTTTGTTCCTTGACTTCTTAGGCAGAAGCTTCTTGAACCGTACAAAGGGTTAGTAAGGAAAATCCAAAAAGCGCTATTCCTTTTGAAACAAAGTTTGTATTTATATTCGGTATGGTTTTTAGTTCGTTTCCGCCTAGTTGTGAATTTTTAAAACGCCCACAGGTATTAAGCTCTGCATTACTAAAGTAAGAAATTATTTCAGGTTGGGACATAATGGTGAAATCGACAACCTCTTTTGCACAGGAATAACAATAGCCGCCCGCTCTCGTTTTACTAAACGAATCGAATTTTTGTAAGCAAGGTTCTTTAACAGAAATTTGAATTGCATTTTTCATAATTGTTTTGGTTTTATAGTATACCTCTAAACTAGGATAGAAGCATTTAGTACAAAACCACCAATGAGGGTGCTAGGGGTTTGAGTGAGGGAATGGTGTATAAACTGCAAACACAAGGTTCAGGTTTAAGTTCGCAAACAAATACCAAATCAACTACAAAGTTAAAATGAGTTTCATTGCGTTATCAATTCGTATTTCTAAATTCTAACCTAAAGAGAAGCCATTCTTTTAACCTACAACCATAGATAGCGGAAGCTACCCCTCAACGTTAATCCTAAGCCCTTCTGAATGACTGCTAAACTCTGGAGCATACATGCTTTGTATGGTCGTAATCCCGTTGCTGAAATTTCCAGCGTTGTTTACACGAACATCATACTCGAATACAAAAACGCCCTTTGGTAGGTAATCAAAAAAGAAATTAGTACTCGCATCTTTGGTGGCTTCGTAATAGCCCAAGCCATCTTGCCATTTGTATTTAGAGATGACGTTTATGGGTTCGAAACCAGCGGCACGCATATCTTTCATGTGCACAAATTGCATTGGCTTATCGGCTCCTAATTCAATACGAACACGGACCAAGTCTCCCACTTTTAAGTTCGTTTTACTAGTAATTTCGTAAATCTCTTCACCTGTATCTGTATTCTTTTTAAGGAATAATTTCTTCTTTAACTTTAAAGGTGTTTCTGCTGTTGTAATCTTATCCAAATCCTCAAAGTATTGCCAGTACAATGCTCCCCAAGCAATGCCCTCTCCTTTCTTGGAAATTTGTACTTCAGCCAGTTTTGGGATTACTTCGGTACCATTCCAAGCCGTTTTGTAGTAGCCAGTTCCAGCCTCTATTTTTACATTTTCCAGTTTGGAAGGTTTTATTTTTTCTCCTCCGACCAAAACATCAACAGCATCGGTAATGGATAACCACTCACTACTTTGTAGGAGCAATGCGTAAACAGCTTCGGTAGTTGCTTTTGTAGTCTTCCATTGGTTGGTCTGTTTGTTTTTTAATAACCAAATTTTAAGATTATCAACGGTTTCAATATCCTTGGGGTTGATTTCCGAAAACGCTTCAATCAATAAGGCTTGGGTTTCAATAGGAGCTTGATACCAATGCCAGGAGCTTGTATTTTGCTTCCAATACATACCTGATGCTTCAGAAGTAATACTGTTTTCTTCCAAAGACCTCAGTATCTTTTCTGAAGTTTGAGCATCATCGCTTCGGTGCATAATCAAGGCCAACATCCCTTGGGAATACAATCCTTTGTTTTTCCAGTACTTCTCCGTTTGTCCTTTATAATAATCTTGGATGTCATTCGCTTTTTTAGAAGTATTGAACTCCTTAAAAAAGCTACGCATGTATAAGTAATGAATTTGTGTTTGGCTCAAATGATCGTCGTTGATATTTGAGGCGTTCTTTTTCATGTTGTTGTACTCTTTAATGAACTCATTGTCAAGATATTGAATCGATTTTTTAATTAGAGATTGCATTTCTACTGTGCTAGTTGTTACATTTAGGTGGTTTAAATGCCCCATGCCTGCAATAATGTGTTGTGTTACAAAACGACTATCTGGACCACCATTGAACCAAGCCCATGCACCTGAACCTTTTTGGTTTTGTTTTAATTTGTTCAAAGCAATTGCTTCCTCGCTTTTCATTTTATTTAAATTAAACAGCAGGGCGATACGTTTTTTCTGTTCGGTTTCTGATTGTGCATCTCGTAACCATGGCGTTTCTTGAATCAAAAGCGATTTCAATTCTTGGTTCTTTTCCAAGGTACTCACCAGAGCATCTGAATTCGCCCATTGTTTAAATACTTCCTGAATTCTAGGATTGTTATTAGCAATATGAGTAGCAAGGGTATTTGCATAATACTTTGAAAAAGTTTGCTCGTTACACTCGTATGGATATTCCATTAAATAGGGGAGTGCCTTAACTGCATACCAAGCTGGATTCGAAGTCATCTCCAACGTCAGCTTGTGGTGCTTTAAAGTAGTTGATTTCGTTGTTTTCAACTTATCTAAAGTGAAGGTTTTGGTTTGCTTGCTTCTCACTAACATTGGTACCGTTTCTGTAACCAAGGTACTATTGGTAAGCACCGGTAGTACATTTTGTTCTCCATCACTAAAATCTCCAGCCTTTGCCGTAACTGTATATTGAACAGCTTGAATTTCAGTAGGAATTTTTAGGCGCCATGATACTTGGGTGTTGCCTACGGAATCTAATTTGAAATTAGCTTCAGCCTTATTCACGCCGACCTCGGTAACTTCTCCTATGGAGGATATTAGTAATTTTTTTGAAATAGTTAAACCAGAAATCACATCTACCAATTCTAATTTAGCAATTCCTGAAAGTGCCTTCTCCGATAGGTTGGTGATTTTGGTGCTGATAATGATTTCATCGCCTTCTCTTAAAAAACGAGGAGCATTCGGAATAACCATCAACTCTTTTTGAGTAACGGTTCGTAAGGTTCGGTTCGAACTCTCCAAACTCTTGGTATGTGCCAATAATTGTAAATTCCATTTGGTAAGTGCTTCTGGAGTTGTAAAACTGAAGGATACATTGCCATCTTGATCGGTTTGTAATTGTGGGAAGAAGAATGCTGTTTCCTGAAGGTTTTCACGGATTTGAACTTCTTCAGTAGCGTTCTTAGTATTTTGTTTTGCTTCGTTTCCGAAAGCACTATCGGCTTCCGCAAGGGCACCAGCTAAGGATTCTTCGGTAATATCTTCCATTTCCATCATATCCATTGCTGTCCCTACCGAAGGGGGCGCACTAGAGCTCTTCACCATTCTAGACGTTCTTGAGCGGTAATATTTACTATTACCAATATAAAGCCCAAACCAATTGAGCGAATCAAAACTCGGATTGCTATAACCATAGGATTCGTTATCCTGATACGTACTGAAGGAACTATTCATAAAACAACGGTATGCATTTGTTCGTCTATTGGAATAATAAGTCGGCTTCGTCAAAGGATTGAAGCTCCAATAATGACCTCTGAACGTATCCAATGAGGCGTCATACATACTTGCTAATAATTCAGCAGCTACTTTATCACCTTTAGGACCTTTAATTTTAAAAGACCACCTTTCATCAGTACCAGGTCGTAATTTGTCTCTAAAAGTAACCGTTTCTATGTGCAAATCGGTACTTGGGTAGGGTACTTGAATGTTCAAAGCACCGGAATGAAAATAGTTGTAAATAGTATAGTTATATGAAATCGCGAACCCACCTAAATCTTCTTTGGTTACAGGAATTGTGAAGCTTTCAGAATTTTTATTTAAGCGTATGATTTTGGTGTCGATTACCCTTCGGTCTTTTTCAATAGTTACGATAACATTAATGTCTTCGGCATTGGAAAAGACCGTTACTTTGACTTTCTCTCCGGGATGATAGCTTTCCTTGTCCGTTTTAATTTTAAATAGTTCATTGTCCGCCAGTTTCTTATCTATATGGCTAAACACTGCTGTTTCCAAAACATCTTTAACCTCCTGACCGAATTTATCCTGTGTCACCAATTCAAGAATATATTTGCCGGACATCCATTTCTTGAGGTTTCCTAAAGAGGGCTCTTTGGATACACCAGTATCAAAGTCTGATTGCCAAACAAGTGCTCCTTTTTCCCAAGTAGTGGTGTCGTGTTCGTTAGAAAAAGCATCGTACGGGAATATCTTTTTAAATTCTTGTTTCGAAAGGCTTTCGTAATCAGGGGCCGCCCATTTTCGGGGTCTTATAACAGCTTTAGGAGCTTTTAATTTGTACATTTTAACGATTCCTTTTGCGGGTACGAATTGTCCGTTTAGGTTGTTTGTTGAAATCGTTAATTTTTGTTCTTTTTCATCTTTGTTTAGTGGGTTCGCTAACATCATACTTGCTGTTAACGTGTGATAGCCTACCGTTACAAACGTGGAAGTACTGTGCATTTCTCCGTTTATGTCGGTAACATCTGCGGTTATTTCGTAATTGAAAGTGGGTACGTTCTTTTTAACTGTACTATTATCAGGGATCGCTTTGAAATCTATGGAATACCTTCCCGAACCATCTGTTTGGGTCTCGCCATGTACAATTTCTTGAGGTGTTGTATTTCTGTAAGCGGATCTCCAGTAATACCATCTTGGGTAGTACACGGAGCGGTTTACCCTATAAGTAACTTTGGCATCTGTTATATTACTTCCGGCATAAGCGGTAGCGGTTCCGTTTACGGTTACGCTATCGTTTACTTTATAACTTTCAGTTACCGGTTCAAAAGAGGTTTCGAATTTTGGCCGTTTGTATTCCTCCACAGAAAAGCTGGCATAACCACTTAAATTATAGGCTGCAGAACGTACTTGCATCGAAAATTGACCCGTGAGCCCGTTGTTGGGTACTATAAATTTCCCAGAAAAAGAACCATAATCATTGGTTGTAAAATCAGCCATGTTTACCACTTGCCCATTCACATCTTTCAGTTCAACCGAAACTTTCGTGTTCTCTAAAAGAGAAGAGTTTTCTTTAGACCGTTTCAGAGCGATTCCTTTAAAATATAAGGGTTGTCCCGGTCTGTAGATGCTTCGGTCCGTAAATAGAAAACAGGAGTAAGAAACTGCTGGAGTTGTTTGGTCATAGCCGCGATACAGATAATAATCACTGTAAAAAGCAGTGTCTTTTTCGTAATCGATGGTTATACTCAGGTCGCTCCACTCTTTTTCGGCCCTTTTGATAGAAACGGTTCCTGTTTTATCGGAAACAAAGTTTTTACTTAATCGTTTGCCATCATAATTCAGGCGATGCTGAAAATTCAGTGCAGCACCAACAATAGGTTCCCCGTTATTTCTATCCACTACTTGAAAATCCTGATGGGTTTCGGTCTGGGTTTCTACTAAAGCTAGGTTGGTCGCCTGGACTTGAGCGTAGGTAAAGGTTTTATCTGTTTTGTCCTTTGGTTTAGCTAAGATTATATACTGTCCATTCTCTAACTGGGGCATGACTATTTCGGTACCATGCGATTGGTAATCACTCTCATTTTTTAAGGATGCTTCCCATGATTTTGCAACCGATAATTTTTGGATAAATACGAGTTGCTTTTCTTTATCATATTCCTCTTCAAGCGAGTTCCATTGTTTTTGTGTGATGGAGTGTGCAGTCATTCGCAGGCCATCATAATTTTTATAGTTCACTAACAATCGGGAGGTCTTGTTTGTGGTAATATGACGCTCCATAGTTAATTGTAAGCGCTTTGCAAGAATTTGGAATTTTAATGCTTTACATTTTTCTGCACTTCTAGTATCCTGATTTTCTTTTAATACTTTTTCGCATAATTCAAGTGCTTCTTTTTTCTTCCATCGGTATTCTTCATTGGTTTTAGGCTGATATGTATTTCCTTGTTGGCTCAGCAATACCGCTATCTCATACTTGTATAAACTTGACGCTACATTTCCTTTTCCTGCGGATGCCGCATTCTGCAGTGCCTCTAAATACTGCTGGTCTTTATTTTCGAAAACAGCGTTTTGATAAACAAATTGTAGCCGTTGTAAATCCACTTCCGCAAAGGTGTATGGCTGTTCCGACGATAAGTGCAGCGTTAATAGTTTTTGATAAATACCCAGTGCTTTGGCTTGTAAGGAGGTGTCGTCCGCAGTAGATAGACGCAATTGGGTAAATGCATATCCATCACATAAAAATTCTGGATTATCAATCTCGAATTTAGCAGTAGGTCTTGTAATATTGTTCTCGCTTGTGGCGTAAAATGCGAGTGTATTTTGTGCTAATAGGTCGAATAGGGTAGGGCGGTATTCTTCAGAACCTTCTTGCTGATGAAGGATGGCATCAAACTCGGCCACTGGAGTTTGTTTTAATTTCGCCTCGCTTTGGAGCGAAGCATCAAAATGAATCGTTATTTCTTTGAAGAGCGTAGTCAAATCCCAGGTTCTAAAATCAACAGAATCTACTTTGGTATCCGTTTTAGATCGGTTATAAAACTGGTATCTGTTTTGTTTAAAGAACTGCCAATACAGATTCGCTAAATAGCTTTCTAATACATTTTTAGTCGGAAATTCCGCGAATGCGATTTCTTGTTTAAAATCTTTTATGATGTTCAGTTGTCCATCTTCCTCCAAAGTCATGGCATACTTTGAAGCGAAGAGCAGTGCCTTTATGATTTGAGGTGAATTCTTTTCACTTTTGGCCTTTTTAGAAATGGAGGACACCACTTTTAAAGCAGACTTAGTTAACGCATCCCTTTCGAGTTTTTCGACCTGTTGCCAAAGCACTTCAAAGGATTCATTGTTTTTTTGCGATTGTGCTATTTGAGAAAATAGGAGTATCGTTATAAGTGTTACAATATGTTTCATTATGAAAATATTAAGCTATACGCTTTATATAGAATGGTTTAGCGCCAAGTAGCGTATGTGATTTCAAAGTTACATACAAAGATGTAGCCAAAAGCACCTCTAAACAATGAAAAGTGGGGGAAAGGGCGGTTTGGTTTAGGGAAAGCTCCTTTGAAGCGCCTTAGTCCATAAAGGGAGAATTCTTATTGGAATACAGTCCACCTCGCCTTAGACGAGTCCGAGTGCTTATAAAGATTTAAGTAATCCCCCATCAATCGGAATTTGGGTGCCTGTAATGTAAGCAGCCTTATCCGAAGCTAAAAAAGCAACTAAATATCCATATTCTTCTGGGTCTCCAATTCGTTTTACAGGAACCTTAGATTGCATATCAGCTAACACATCATCTTCTGAAACCCCTAGTTGATCTGCTTTTTTTGCATTCAGCTGTGCGATACGTTCCGTGTCAAAGTAGCCAGTTAGAATACTGTTTACTGTAATTTGTTTGTCTCCCACATCCGTGGCCAGAGACTTTGCCCAAGTAACCAAACTTGCCCGAATCGAATTTGATAAGGCGAGGTAAGACAAAGGTTCTTTTACGGATACAGAAGCAACATTGATGATACGTCCCCATCGGTTTTGTATCATATGCCGTAAGGCCAATTCTGTCGTAAAAACTACCGTTTTAAAAAGTAAATCAAAAGCTACTTGATAGTCGTTTACTTGTTTTTCAAGTGTATTTCCGGCAGCTGGGCCTTGGGTATTGTTTACTAAAATATCAACAGAATTAGACTCAAAATATGCTGATATGATTTTTTTATATCCTTTGTAATCAGAAAAATCTACTACTAAATATTGATGGGATTGGCGTTCCGTGGTTGATAAGCTCTGTACCGTGGTTTTCAGCTTTTCTTCATTTCTCGCCATAAGCGTAACACTCGCTCCACTTTCCGCCAGTTGAATAGCAATTGCTTTGCCAATACCGCCACTAGCACCGCCAACAAGTGCTTTTTTTCCTATTAAAGAGATTTCCATATAATTATGTTTTACTAACGACGTCTAAGGTCTATTTATACTCCTCTCGGACCGGACTAAACACATCCATTAATTTACAAGAGGTCAGTGCTTTTCCACTATGTGGAACGTTTGCGGCAATAGGTACAATATCTCCTGGAAGGTAGATTTTTGTTTCTCCATCCAAAGTAAATTCGAATTTTCCTTCCATTACATGCATAATCTGTTCGTGTATATGATTATGCTCCGGTACAACTGCATCCTTTTCAACGTCCCAAAAAACAAGGGACATCGTTTTTGTATGTATAAGTTTACCATGGTATCCAGGTATGATTTCTTTAGATGCTATTTTATCTAGGCTTATGCTCATAATACTAAGTTTATTTACGA
>JBLIEO010000016.1:0-32503 GCA_047633095.1 Maribacter sp. | reverse complement strand
TAAAATTTACCTTCTTTTCCTTCGCTTTGCGCATCTAGGGCTGCATAGTAAGCGCCTTTGGGGTTTTTCATTTCTCGTTCTAAAAATGAAATGGTTCCTAAGATTATATTTTTATAGGAAGGCTTACGGAATATTTTATAGGCCTTTGCATATAGACTTATGGCCTGTGCGTTGTCATATAACATTTTTTCAAAATGAGGAACTTTCCATTCGCTATCTGTGCTATATCTGTAGAAACCACCGGCTACTTGGTCGTAAAGACCACCCATGGCCATTTTATCCAATGTTAGTTCCACGTGTTTTAAGGTTTCTGAATCATTGGTCAACAGGGCATAGTCCAATAAAAAATCAAGATTTACAGGCAACATAAATTTCTCCTCCCTTTTATCTCCCCCCCAAACGGTATCCCAATTTGGTTTCCAGTTTTTCAAACTTTCGGTAAGCAATTTTTTGTCTAAGAGTTCAAAATCTGTTGAAGGAGTGATGAGGTTCATTTCCTGTACACCTTCCGCCACCATATCCGAGTACGCTTCGGCTTTCTCGGGGTCTTCCTTATATAGTTTACTTATTTCCGTTAGTACTTGTTCCCATTGTTCTTTGGTATGGTATGTTCCGCCATACAAGGGTTTGCCATTCGGTAGGGTAATGACATTTAAGGGCCAACCACCATTGCCTTGCATTAATTGTACAGCTGTCATATAAACCTGGTCTATATCTGGCCGTTCTTCTCGGTCTACCTTAATGCTTATAAAATTTTCGTTCATAAGTTTGGCAATAGCGTCGTTTTCAAATGTTTCTTCCTCCATTACATGGCACCAATGGCATGAAGAGTAGCCAATACTAATCAATACCAGTTTGTCCTTTTCTTTTGCTTCATCTAAAGCGGCTTGACTCCAAGGTCTCCAATCTACTGGATTATGAGCATGTTGCTGTAAATATGGACTCGTTTCGTTTATTAATGCATTTGTATATTTATGTTGCTCGGTAGCATTTTGGGTAGATTCCTTACATGAACCTACTATTAAAATACTGACCAGAAGGCTGAATATTTGAATTAAATTCTTTTTAAGCGTAACATTCATAGTAAAAGGTATTCGTTTTCAGATTGATACGCTAGGGTAACTGGCAAAGCGCTTTTAATATAAAAAAATCAGAAAACTAAAGTACACATTTTAGAAAATAGCAAAGCGTGTTTTCGTGATAATTGGTATCTTTTGACCTGAAATAGTATAACTATGTGTCCATCAAAATATCTCTTTGTCATTACAAGCCTAATTTTCCTTGCTTCTTGTGGAGAAAAAGAAGTCAAGTTGGCGAACTCCGAACTAACAAAACCTAATATTATCTATATCCTTGCGGATGACCTTGGGTATGGAGAGTTGGGTGTTTTTGGTCAAGATAAGATTGAAACACCAAATATAGATGCTTTGGCCAATCAGGGTATGTTATTCACTCAGCATTACACCAGTGCTCCCGTATGTGCTCCTGCTCGGTATATGTTTTTAACGGGTAAGCATTCCGGTAACGCTTATATTCGAGGAAATCATGAATGGCGAGAACGCGGTAATGTTTGGGATTATAGGGAGATGGCAAAAGATTCTACCTTAGAAGGGCAACATCCTATGCCCAAAGAAACTGTAACCCTAGGGCATCGGTTACAGAATGTAGGGTATACCACGGGTATGGTAGGTAAATGGGGCTTGGGCGCACCACACACGCATTCGGTTCCCAACGACATGGGTTTCGATTTTTTCTACGGTTATAATGGTCAGCGGCAAGCACATACGTATTACCCCTTGCATTTGTATAAAAATAAGGACCGCGTACACTTAAAGAACGATACCATTGCTCCACACACACCTTTTTCTATGGAATTGGATTCCTTGGATCCTGCTAGTTACGTAAAGTTCACCCAACCGGATTATGCACCGGACCTCATGTTCAAAGAAATAAGCACTTTTGTAGCAGCTCAGCAGAAAAATCCCTTCTTTCTATATTGGGCCACGCCAATACCTCATGTAGCCATTCAGGCACCTCAAAAATGGGTAGATTATTATATCGAAAAATTTGGAGACGAATTGCCCTACTTGGCGAATAAAGGCAGTGCATATTTTCCACATAGGAATCCTAGGGCTGGCTATGCCGCTATGATTTCTTACTTGGATGAAAATATAGGTAAACTAGTGCAACAACTTAAAGACCAAAGACTTTATGAAAACACATTGATAGTCTTTACCTCAGACAACGGACCTTCTTTTGCGGGTGGGACCCAGCCAGAGTGGTTTAATAGTGCGGGTCCGTTTCAAGAAAATTTTGGTAAGGGTAAGGGCTTTGTCTATGAAGGCGGTATTCGAGTCCCCACGTTTTTTACTTGGCCTTCTGAAATTAGAGCAGGTACAAAAAGCGATCACCCATCTGCACAGTATGATATGTTAGCTACGTTTGGCGCCATTGCAGGTTACGATACTCCAGAGGATACGAACGGTATAAGTCTTTTGCCCACTTTATTAGGTGAAAAAAATCAAGAACAGCATGAGTTTCTGTATTGGGAATTTCCTGAATATGGTGGACAAATAGCCATTAGAATGGGTGATTGGAAAGTAGTACGGCAACATTTAAAAGATACCCAAACTCCTACCTTAGAATTATACAATTTAGTAAAAGACCCTACGGAAAGCAACAATATAGCTAGCGAACACCCAGATATTCTTAAAAAAGCAGCATTGATTTTTGAACAAGAACACACACAATCGGAATTTGAACGGTTTCAGATTCCCCTATTGGAACAGGGTTTATTAAGCGAAACAAAGTAAATTTGAGTTTTAAATAGCAGTTCAATGAAATTAAATTTGATTACAAAAATAATATTTTCCGCCACACTTCTGTTGACGCTGTTTTCCTGTAAGGAAGAGCCAAAAATAGTGGAGAAGTTAATCGAAAAATCTAAGGTGTTAGAACAGAAGTTGACCCCTGTAGTGGTTAATCAACCAGAAAATACGACAGCTCCTGAAGGAATGGTCTGGGTGCCTGGTGGCACCTTTTTACAAGGAGCCGTGGCACAAGATAAAATGGCCATGGACCACGAAAAACCAGCAATTAGGGTCACTGTAGACGGATTTTTTATAGATATTACGGAGGTTACCAATGCCCAATTCGCCAAGTTTGTAAAAGAAACGGGTTACATTACTACTTCTGAAAGAAAAATTGATTGGGAGGAAATGAAAAAGCAAGTTCCCGAAGGCACCCAAAAACCGCACGATTCTATTTTACAACCGGGATCATTGACCTTTAAAAAAACTAAGAGTTCGGTTTCCAATCTGTATGATTTTTCTCAATGGTGGAAATGGACCATCGGTGCAAGTTGGCAACATCCAAACGGACCTGATAGTAGTATCGAGGGAAAAGATACATATCCTGTGGTTCAGGTATCTTTTGAGGATGCCATGGCCTATTGCGAATGGTCTGGAAAACGCTTGCCTACCGAAGCCGAATGGGAATTAGCAGCGCGAGCAGGTAATTACAGTACGACCTATTTTTGGGGAGATGATGCTACCCTTCTCAAGGAACAAGCGAACACTTGGGAAGGCGAGTTTCCGGTAGAAAATACTAAGTTGGATGGTTTTGAACTTAGGGCGCCTGTAAAAACGTATCCGGCAAATGCCTTTGGATTATACGATATGGCAGGAAATGTTTGGGAGTGGACCAGCGATTGGTATAATACCAACTATTACAAAGATGCAGCCAGCCAGAACCAAGTCATACAAAATCCGCAGGGAGCTGGAACACCTTACACGGCTAATAATCCCTATGCTAAGGAAAAAGTAATTAAAGGAGGCTCTTTTTTATGTAGTGCGTCCTATTGCGCTAGCTATAGGGTATCTGCTAAAATGGGTTCAAGTACAGATTCATCTCTGGAACATACCGGATTTAGGACTGTAGCTAAAGCAGATATACTTAGGTAATCATAAGGACTATGGATTTTAACTAAAAAGCTAAAAACTTTTAATAATTTGACTGTAAGGTTTTACTTCAAAATCCTACTTTTGTATTATCTAATTTTGATTGAAATTCAACACTATGTCTGACACGATAGAACGATTAAAAACATTAATAATAGGTTCAGGACCTGCGGGATATACCGCTGCCATTTACGCTGCCCGAGCAGATTTAAAACCTGTAATGTATACAGGAATGGAACCTGGAGGACAACTAACTACGACTACCGAGGTGGATAACTTCCCCGGATATCCTGACGGGATAGATGGACCAACTATGATGGTACAGTTACAACAACAAGCAGAGCGTTTTGGAACCGAGGTGCGCATGGGTATGGTTACTTCCTGTGAATTGAGCACAGAAGTAGGCGGTATACATAAAGTAACCGCAGACAATGGGAACGTTATAGAAGCTGAAACTATAATTATTTCTACGGGGGCAACAGCCAAGTACTTAGGGATTCCTAGTGAGCAAAAGCTCCGTGGCGGAGGTGTTTCTGCCTGTGCAGTTTGCGACGGTTTTTTCTATAAAAACCAAGATGTAGCTATTGTTGGAGCAGGGGATACCGCTGCTGAGGAAGCCTCCTATCTTGCCAATATTTGTAACAAGGTAACGATGTTGGTTAGAAAAGACCATATGAGAGCTTCAAAAGCAATGCAACATCGTGTGCATAGTCTTAAAAACATAGAGGTGCGTTACAATACCGAAGTAGATGAGGTACTCGGGGAACAAGTTGTAGAAGGTTTACGTATGGTAAATAACCAGACTGGTAAAAAAGAAGATATTGAAATCACGGGACTTTTTATTGCCATAGGCCATAAACCGAATACGGATATTTTCAAAGGTCAGTTAGATATGGATGAAACAGGTTACTTGATAACCAAGGGAAAATCTACCAAAACCAACCTTCCGGGTGTTTTTGCCTCTGGTGATGCTCAGGATAAAGAGTACCGTCAAGCGGTTACAGCGGCAGGAACTGGTTGTATGGCAGCTTTGGATGCAGAGCGTTATTTAGCTTCTATAGGATCTGTTGAAGAAGCGATTGCAGATAATTATAATCTTTAGTCTAGGTATTCTAAACAAAAAAAATGGCGCTTAGCCATTTTTTTGTTTAGAATAACTATTTAATTGACTCGAACATAATTTTCCGAAAAAGTGCGATTACCTTCCTCGTCTGAGCTAATTTGACTGAATGTATCGCTCGACAGCATAAGTTCAAATGAAAATACTCGCATGGTATCCAAGGCTCTCATCATCTGGTAATCTCCATATTCTATAGTTTCAATTAATTGATTATCGTTTAATTTATAAGAACCGTACCCAAAGCGCCCTATAGTATCTTGTGGAGAATATCTTGACCACATAATTTTTCCACCGTTGTATATTTTTACTTGTCGGTAGTTAGTTTGTGGTAGCACCGTATCTGTAATTGCAACTCCATCATAATTATAAAAGCTTTGAAGTTTCCATGTGCCTTCTATGGAATGCATTATGTCTGTTTTGGTTATAGAAAATTCTGTTGACGAAACCAAAATCAACATTAAAAAGATTAGTCCTAGTAATTTTTTCATGGCGTTCTGTATTATAGGGTTTATTAATACATTAAAAATTACAAAAATATAGTGATATATCAATAAAAATTTAAGATTAATTATAGTTATTACTTAAAATAAAAGACTTTATTTTTATGTATTCTCATTTAAAACCTTGGTTAGCTTTAAAATATCTTGTTTGGTATGCACTGCAGATAATACTATCCTACTCATAATATTGGCATTCTGGTTTGGATAGTTAAAATGGGTAACGATAATCTTATGTTGGAATAGCGTATCGGTTAGTTTTTGGTTTTGATAGGAAAATGTAGGGTGTCCCTCCATATAGGTCAAAACCTTTAATTGTTTGGTTTCTTGTAAGAATAGTCCAAGATTTACCTCTAATTGAGTTCTTTGTTTTTGATAAATTGCCTGCGCATCTATAAAAGTTGCAACGGCTGCGGGACTCGCGGGACTCGCGCCTCCAAAGAATATGGAATTTTCCATAGCGGTGATGTATTTTTTAGTCCCAAAAACCGCACCTGCTTGGATACCAAATCCTTTTCCCAAAGAACAGCACATAAATAGTTGTTTCGCACCTAAGTTATCAAGATCCTTAAAAACCCCATTTCCATTTTCTCGCACGACGCCTATACCATGGGAATCGTCTACAACAAGAATAATTTCGGATAAGGGTAAGCTTTTGAGTAACTTAAACTGCGGATAATTAATTCCTGAAAAATCGATACTATCCAGAAATAAGACCGGAATTGACGAAGTATTGGATGCTAAATGTTCTGTAATGCTCACATAAAGATTTGCATAGCTGTTATAGTTTTTTGCCTTCTTCGTAAATAGGGCAGAATGAGTGTTGGGCGCATAGAATAGTTTGTGTTTTTTATGTTCTAGGAACTGTACCAAAAACTGACCTGCCAAGTAGCCTGAGGACATGGTAAGACAAGCTTCGCTTCCCACCAAATTTGCTAAAAGCTGTTCTGCTTCTTCGAAAACAGTAAAGCGAACATTAGATTTTCGAGAAGCCCCATAGTTGGTGCCGTAGCGTCTGAGGTTTTTGATGAAAATATCCTGAAAGGGTTTAAAAATCTGTAAACCTAGATAGGCAGTACCTCCAAAATAGGTATACGTAGTGCTATCTATATCAACAGTGCGGCCGGGAAAGGAATCTATAAAATGAGTCATTAAAAAAGGGATACTCCGGTTCCGTTAAGTTCTGGAAATACGACCCTGCCATCTGTAAGAATATGTACACCGGTTGCAATATCTTCTTTGAGAAGCATGGCTCCATCCATATCGACGTAATCCAATTGAGGAAGTAATTGTGCAATGGCAGAGATGCCCACGGTTGATTCTGTCATACAGCCCATCATCACTTTAAGACCCAGCTTCTTCCCTTTTTTAATCATACGTAGAGCAGGGGTGAGTCCGCCACATTTGGTCAGTTTTATATTAATACCGTTAAAATGGAGTGCACATTTTTCGACATCGGTTTCTACAATACAACTTTCATCAGCGATTACAGGCAAGACACTCTGGTGCATCACTTTTTCCATACCTTCCCAATCGTCAGCTTTTAAAGGTTGTTCCAAAAATTCCACACCCAAATCCTTCAACAAAAGCGCATTTTTTATAGTTTCGGCTGCCGTCCATGCACAGTTGGCATCGATACGAAATACCGCATTGGTATGTTTTCTAAGTTCACGAACGATAGCCACGTCATCATCGGTCCCTAGTTTTACTTTATAAATGGGCCAAGGTGTTTCTTGCATTTTTTCTACCATTTTTTCTATTGAGGCAATTCCTATAGTGTAGTTTGTGATGGGGTAGTGGAGCGTGTTGGTATCCCATATCTCATATAAGGGTTTGTTATTCAGTTTTCCATAGAGGTCGTGTGCTGCAAGGTCTAGAGCGCATATAGCAAAATTACTTAACCCTTTAGACACCAAAAACGCATGAAATACTTCGGGTGTACTAAAATTGTAATGTTCAAGAAAGGATTGATTGGTTTCGATTTCCGCCATCATACTTTCCACGGTAATTTTATAATAGGGATTGGAGGTTGCCTCTCCATAACCGGTCTGTCCGTTCAGTGTAAGACCAATAATGAGACTATTTTGAAAATCATGGGATTCCCTGCTGATGCTAAAGGTATGCTTTAAGGGAAGGACGTATTTTTTTAGGCTTATTTTCATAGGCTAAATATAAATATTAGCCAGATACTTTAAAACCAAAACCCAACGAATTTTTCGTTGGGTTTTGGTTTTAAAGTTAATTGATAAATAAGCAGGTCTAATACTTGTTAACATTACCAGAAACTGATTTGTTCTTGGTTACTTCAGCATCGCCTGAGTAGTAGATATTTCCTCCGCTGCTGGCATCTGCCGTCAATGACTTGGATACATTAATATTAATTTTCGCTCCACTGCTGGCCTCTACTCGGCACTCGGTAGTTATTAAATTTTTGGCTTTAACATTAGCTCCACTACTCCCATCAACATACACATCCGTAGCGCTACCAGAAATATCTATAATGGCTCCGCTACTGGCATCTATTTCTAATTTATCGGTGTTGGTCTCTGCATTTAAGTTGGCGCCACTACTAACGTCTATAATGAGCTTAGTTGCGATAATTTTGTTTTGTGCGGTTAAGTGTGCACCACTAGAGCTCAATAAACCGGTTACCTCTGGTAAGGAAACATATACTTTTTTGGTGGCGCGCCCAATGTTCTCTAAGGCATGAATCTTTAATTTCCCATTTTTTATTTCTGTTCCAATAAGGTCAATAATATTTTCATCGGCTTCTACTGATATGCTGAAGTCGGTCGCTTGGGTTACATACACCTCAAGTCCTTCTGATGCATGTACCTCGGTAAAGTCTGCTGTAATTTCACGATTCTCCTCCACTACCGTTCCGTTTCCTTTTTTACCCGCTCCAAAATCTCCTATATTGATATCAAATCCGCAGGAGGATAAAAATAGCGTTAGGACCAATGCGATACTAATTCTTACTAGTGTTGTCATGATTGTTGTTTTTTTACCCTGCCCCGAAGTTTCCGGGTTTTCAGAGTTTGATTAATGATTAGTTAAATTCTTTTAAGGTGATTTACTTCGTTTCTATACCCTAAAACTCCCCATTTTTAAATTATACAGCCACTTAAACTTACCCAACCGTTAAATTATGGTCGTGAGCTGTTAGAATATTCTTTATCCTAGGCCTTTATCTTGATTCCGTTTTCATCTACCTTCATTTTAAACGATTCCCCATTATCCTTTACATCGATGTCTATACCATCTTCATTTATAATTATTTTGCCTTTCTCTCCATTTTCGTTGATATTAATATCAATGCCGTTTTCGTTGATTAGGATCCGGTTTTCGTCCGAACCTTTATTTTCTATGGCATCAGGGCAATCCAAACAAACGAGCGTTCCATCAGCTGTCATTTTCCAAGTATGGTCATTTAGTTCGTCCGAGGAACGATCCGTATCGGCACGCATAACCCAACTTCGGCCTGCTCCATGATCGTATTTCAATAGGGTACCTACCGGAACTAGAAGGTTTACCCGTATTTCTTGATCATTAAACTTACTGTCTCCACTTGCGGTTAAGTAGTTTTTAAGGTTTATGGTATTTCCTTCTATAGCGTAATCATAAGCAATAGCTTCTGCCGTTGCCTTGGCTTTTTTAAAGGAACCACCGTTCGCCTCTTTGCGGACTTCCATACGGAAAATGGAATCCTTTGATTTTGATAATCGAAAGCGAACATCTTCGGAAACTAAAAGCTTTTCTCCGTTATCATCATGTGTGATAATCATATTCCCCAGGTGCATGATAGTATCTCTGTCGTAATCTGCTGTAATAAGATTAATCTGTAAGGTGCCCTTTGGATTTTCAAAATACAATTCACTTTCACTGGTAGTGCTGCCCGAATAGGCATGTGATGCCGCCTCACGGACTCCAAAAATGATGAGCATGATAACCGAAAGAAGCCACAACCCTAATAGACTGAACTTCGCGATACTGCCAATAGACTTTAAATTACCTACCAGTATCTTA
The DNA here is from genome assembly GCA_047633095.1 of Maribacter sp. Classification (GTDB taxonomy): domain Bacteria; phylum Bacteroidota; class Bacteroidia; order Flavobacteriales; family Flavobacteriaceae; genus Maribacter. The sequence continues at coordinate 22,901 of JBLIEO010000016.1, read as the reverse complement.
AGTCCTAAGTAGAGTAAGAAGAAAAACGGTATTCCAATAGCAAAAAAGGCCAAAAGCGATACTACCCAGATAGGAAGATTACTAGAGTTTACCAGCGCATAAAAATCTATTCCGGGAACGTGTAATATCTCTAATATACCAACGGATAGTAGTCCAATGAACAATGCTATTAAGGTAGTTGCTCCAATGATAATAAGTAGGATACCAATAAACTTCCCAAATATCTTAAAGAAAAAAAGAATGATATCTCCAAGGGTATCAAAAAACGTTTTACCTCCTTTTTTGACGGTATCGCTTACTTTTTCATAGTCGACACTTTTTACGCGATCCGCAACGTCATCAAAACCCTCTTTTACTTTACGTTCTATATTGCTAATGTTTACATCCTGTCCACGCATATCCAATTTTTGTGCGGTACTGCTAGCTTCAGGGATAAGAATCCAAAGGAGGCCATAAATAAGTATGAACCCACCAGTAGACCCAATAGTCAATACTATCCAAAGAATACGTACCCACATTGGGTCTATACCAATGTAATGTGCCAAACCAGAGGAAACCCCTGCAACATATTTATGCTCCGTATCTCGGTATAATTTTTTGGACTTTTTAGTGGTTTTGCTAGCACTTCTTGCTTTTGGCTCATCTTCGAAAATATCCTCGTCTACCATATAATCTTCTGGCTGTCCCATAATTGCGATGACGGCATCGACTTCTTTCTCTGTAACGACTTGTCTTTCGTTGTCTAATTTTTCATTGAATAGTTCGGCGATTCTCGCCTCTATATCGGCAAGTATTTCGTCGCTTCCTGGTGTATTGGCGAAGGATCGCTTTACCGATTCCAAATACCTTCGCATTTTATTATACGCAATCTCATCTATATGAAAGAGCGTATTTGCTAGATTAATATTTACTGTCTTGTTCATTTTTTGATGTTTTTATCCTGAACTTGTTTCAGGTTGTAGTTTTAAGGTTGTCGATAATGCTATTTATTCTTTGTTACCAAATTGGTCGCTTTTCGCAACTCATCCCAAGTAGTATCCAGTTCTTTTAAAAACAGTTTCCCTGTTTCTGTAAGTGTGTAGTACTTGCGTGGCGGTCCAGAAGTGGATTCCTCCCAACGGTAATTGAGAAGTCCTGCATTTTTTAATCGTGTTAATAGGGGGTATATGGTGCCTTCTACCACCAGCATTTTTGCGTCTTTTAACGTGCCAAGTATTTCAGAGGCATACTTATCCTGTCCGTTAAGGATAGACAAAATACAATATTCCAAAACACCCTTTCGCATTTGTGCTTTTGTATTTTCTACATTCATAATTTCTTTTTGCTTAGTATGCAGTCCCTTTTCGCTAAGGGATTTTTTCAATTTTTTTGTAATCGTCTGCATGGTTAACTCTTCGTTTCTTAATCCTGAACTCGTTTCGGTATTTCTTGAAACAAGTACTAAAACAAGTTCAGGCTTCGTTTATTGATGAATAAACTCCAAAGGATGTGATGAGTATCCTGTTTGATTATTGTTTGTATTGATGGTCGTAACTTAACTCTCGTTTTACTTTCCATACCAAATCTTCTTTTACCCATACGTGAGTGAATTTCGCCATATCTCCTCTTTGGTAGGAATTGTCTTTATCTAATGATTCAAAGCGATGGATACCGTGTTGAATAGCGCCGTAAAGCTCGCTATTTCTATAAAGTGGGTATACTTCTAGGCTGTTTGCAATTAAAATCCTTTTAGAAGGCTGCATTTCAGTTGTGATACGTCGTGCACAATTTTCTTTCATTGGATTCAAAAAAGCGTCTCTACCCTCAGTAAGACCGCCTTTATCATGGTAAAATTCAAAGTCTTCTGTAAAGATTTCTTCTAGAACGCTGGTATTACAGGTGTTAAAAGCAGCATTAAATAATAAGCTATCTTTTTGTGCCAATAACAGGTGCAGTTCTGAATTCGCTTCCACCTGTCCAAAGGCCAAGCTGGCAAACAGAGCCATAGTACTATATACTATGAATTTTAGTAGGGTTATCATTATTTAATAAATTTTATAGTTAATGGATATTCAAAAGTTTCTCCTTCGTTTGTTTTTATAGTAGCTAAAATAGTGTAGACGATATTTACCACAAATAAAGCGCCTTGTAATAGTCCTGATATCCCTAAGGGAATTAACCAAGTTCCAAATTTGAAATCGTCACTATCAAAATGAATATTCAAGTTGTTGTACTCATTTAGACTATGAAGGCCAAAAAGGTTAAAGTCAAAAATGTTTGGAAAAAAACCGATAAAGAATGGGATGCTGATAATGCCTGCGATAATAGAATAAAGTAACAGACTAATCTGAAAGTTAAGTGCCTGCTTGCCATTATAGTCTACAAATTCATATTCTTTTTTGTTGGCCGTCCATAAAACCAAAGGAATTATAAAATTTCCGAAAGGGAAAATAAATTTGGAGAAGGTACTCGCATGGATAATAGCGGATAGGGTGCGCTCGTGTTTTGATAATATCTCGGTCATGTCTTGTTCTGTGTTGATGATTGATGTGGGTTACCAGGTTTAGGCTATTTGTATTGATTACCTAATAACTTACTATGCAAATATATGGTTAAAAGAAGGTACTATGCAAAACAAAGTACTAAATTTTAACATTTAATTAACTATTGTATATTCGATTATTTTGAATACTTTTATCCAAATATTAAGCCAAATGGCAGTAAATACGGGTAAGTTGAACTTCTTTACTTTCTTTAAATTACCTGCGGCTTGGTGGTGTGGAGTTAGGTTAAAATCTATTGATAAAACTAAAGCTGTGGTCACGGTAACCCATGGTTGGCGAAACCAGAACCCATTCAAATCTATGTTTTGGGCTGTGCAAGGTATGGCGGCAGAGCTATCTACCGGGGTACTAATGATAGATCAAATAAAAGATAGCGGACGCAAAATTTCCATGCTTGTAGCCAATAACAATGCTAATTTTTCTAAAAAAGCAACAGGTAGAATTACGTTTACATGCGAGGATGGAAATGTAATAAAGAGTGCGCTGGACAAAACTATTGAAACCGGCGAAGGCCAAACCATTTGGATGAAATCTGTTGGTATAAATGAAGATGGGGTAGTGGTATCGACTTTTAATTTTGAGTGGACGCTACGTTTAAAACAGTAGTTCAGTTCTCATCTAAATATCTAGGTTTTTGGTAGCAGAGTCAAAGTCCCGCCGCTTCTACTCTACATTCAACACCTTACTGTGTAGCGTTCTTTGCTCTGGGTTTATCAAAAAAAAATTTCACTAGTACCTAGTTAGTCATTAAATTGCACTCAAAAAATAAGATTCACGTAAACACCAAAGTGTTTTGTATTCGAACCAAAAAAGTTATGAGAAAAATTTATATTCCCTTTATGTTACTGCTTTTTGTTAAATGCGCTTCTGATGACAGCCAAAAGGATTTTACCGAAGCAAACGATAATGAAATTCAAGCGTATATAAGTTCCCAAGGTTTGGTAGCACAAAAAAGTGCTTCTGGATTGTATTATGTGATTGACATCGCAGGATCAGCCAACAAACCGCTACCTAGTTCTAATGTAACCGTTGCCTATAAGGGTTATTTTACCGATGGCGATGTTTTTGACGAAAGTAACGCTGCGGGTATTTCTTTTAATTTGAATCAGGTAATTCCTGGCTGGACAGAAGGGCTCACTTATTTTGGCGAAGGCGGGAGCGGTGTTTTATTGATTCCTTCTCGGTTGGGTTATGGTGATAGCGGACAAGGAAGTATCCCTGGTGGTGCCGTTTTAATATTCGACGTAGCACTTAAATCTATAAACTAAGAGCTATTAGAACTGTATCTTCTTTTGGTTTTACTAAAGATTGATGGTTTAGAGCTTGTTTTGTTAGTCTAATTTTTAAGTAATCTCATGTAGCACTTTGTAGTGGGGTTCTGCCTTTACTACTGTTGATTCTATTTATTGGACTTATTAAATAGTGTTGTTGTTTTCAATAAGCAGTATATGATTCCGACCAAAAGTGTAGGATAGTGATTGGGAATGTACAGGTTACTCCTATGTAATTGACGCTAGCTGTAACAAAATCGAAGTTTTGTCAACTAATAGGTGATAATCATCAAGTAAACACATTTCGGGCTTTACTGAAACTCCCGAATCCTAAGGGCAGCATCATTCAGGAAATAAAATAAAATAGTAACTTATTATGAACGCACACGAAATAGACTATCAGATTTACGGAGAAGAAATGCAATATGTAGAATTAGAGCTAGACCCACAAGAGGCGGTTGTTGCCGAAGCGGGAAGCTTTATGATGATGGATACAGATATTAAAATGGACACTATTTTTGGTGATGGTTCCAACCAAGATAGTAGTGTGTTGGGCAAAATATTTTCTGCAGGCAAGCGTATGCTTACTGGAGAAAGTTTGTTTATGACCGCATTTTTAAATATCGGTCAAGGTAAAAAGAAAGTCAGTTTTGCATCTCCTTATCCAGGTAAAATATTACCAATTGACCTATCAGAAAAGAATGGAAAATTTATTTGCCAGAAAGATGCATTTCTCTGCGCTGCAAAAGGGGTTTCTATAGGTGTCGAATTTTCTAAAAAATTAGGTCGCGGACTTTTTGGTGGGGAAGGCTTTATTATGCAAAAATTGGAGGGAGACGGTATGGCTTTTGTACATGCGGGCGGAACACTTGCCAAAAAAGAACTCGCTTCTGGTGAAGTCTTAAAAGTGGATACCGGTTGTATTGTAGGTTTTTCGCAAACGGTTGATTATGATATAGAATTCGTAGGAGGAATCAAGAATACGATTTTTGGTGGTGAAGGTTTGTTCTTTGCTACGCTCCGTGGCCCAGGAACAGTTTACATTCAATCCTTACCTTTTAGTAGGCTGGCAGGCCGTGTCCTCGCCTCTATTCCGCGTGGTGGAAAAGATAAGGGCGAGGGAAGTCTTTTGGGTGGCTTAGGAGATATTATTGGTGGGGACCGTAGATTTTAAATCGTAAGCTCAAGTGTGAAGTATAAGTTTAAAACAAACGTTTTTAAGACAACGTAAGCTACTTATTTAGTTGGGTGTGGGGTATCTGGTTTACAAATTAACTTTAAAAGATTACTTCATGTCTTAGCAAGACGACCCGTTTCAATTTTTTGTCCTATTGACAATCGCTAAAGTTATAACCTTACATTTTATCTTCTAATGTCTATCATTTATTTCTTATGAACTTCAAAAACCAAATTACTTTTCTAAAAGAACTACAAAAGAATAACAATAAGGACTGGATGGACGCCAACCGAAAATGGTATATCGAAGTTCGTAATGATTTTATTGGCTGGTTAGATGGGATGAATACAAAAATAGCTGCCCTTGATGATGAATATTATGATACACCAGGTAAAAAAGGTGTCAACCGTATCAATAACAACTTGATGTTTCACCCCAACAAACCCATTTACAAAGATCATTTTGGTGGGGGATTGGACAAGCGCCCCAATACAGGGGATTTTTATATCGAAATTGGTATCGAACGCTGCATATTTGCTGGTGGACTTTGGCGGCCAGACCCCAAGAGATTACGGAGCATTCGCGATGCTATTGACTATGACGGCGAGGAATTAAAGAAAATCTTACATAAACAATCGTTTAGACAAACCTTTGGCGGACTTTGGGAAGATGTAAAGCTTACCAATTCTCCAAAAGGGTTTTCAAATGACCATTCACATATCGATTTACTGCGAAACAAAACCTTTGCGGTAGCTACCGAGTTTTCAACCAAAGAAATCTTTTCAGCTAATTTTGAGAAAAAAGTCATAAAAGTATATAAAGAGATGCTCCCTTTTAGACGCTATCTAAATCAGGCAGTTACGGTTTAACCTATATAGTTCTAGTATGAATGTTATGGAAATGAACCAATAAACTAGCCTACTATAAGGCCAAATATAATTGTTGAAAAACTAATAACAGCGTACATAACTGCATCACGAAAACTTGAACCCAAAAAAGTCTTGCCTTTTAATCCCTATTTCAATTCCCTAGAACCATACTATTTTTATACTATAGAATAATGCTAGGGACATCCTTATAAGTCTCTCACGTTATGTTGTTACTTGGTAGTTCCTTTACTACTCTATACTGGGTATAGTGGTCATTTCATTTGCTTCTTTTGTATAATCCACAGTATCAACTTTAAATCCAAAGAGATTAAAAAATTCAGTTGTATATCCTTCTAAATCCCCTATTTCGGGTAGCGTTTCCGTTGTTGCCTGTTGCCATAACTCAGCTACTTGTTCTTGAACGCTTGCTTTCATTTCCCAATCATCAATACGTATTCTTCCTTCTTCGTCTGTTGGAATGGCGTCAAGGTATAATCGCTCATTAAAAAGACGATATATTTGCTCAATACATCCTTCTTGCGAGCCCTCGGCTTTCATTACCTTATATAAGAGAGAAATATATAATGGAATTACAGGAATAGCAGAACTTGATTGGGTAACCAGTGCCTTATTTACGGACACATATGCTTTTCCATTTATATCTTTAAGAGCGTCTGTAATAGTAAAAGCCGTTTTTTCTAGGTCATCTTTTGCTCTACCAATAGTTCCTTTACGATAAACGGCTTCTGTTAGTTTAGGGCCAATATAAGAATAAGCAAGGGTCTTAAAATTTTCAGAAAGTAAATCTGCTTTCATCAATGCATTAATCCAAAGTAGCCAATCATCACCTCCCATTACAGTAACGGTGTTTTCAATATCTTCTTCCGTGCCGGGCTCAATTGTAATTTCCTTAACTTCTCCTGTATGAAAATCTACAGTTTTGTTAGTGTATGAGTCTCCAATAGGTTTAAGTGTAGATTTGTACCGTACGCCGCTCTCCGGGTGTGTTCTGACCGGGGAGGCGAGGCTATAAATAACTAGGTCTATTTGCCCTAGGTCTTGTTGGATTAGTGCTATCGTTTCTTGTTTGATTTCATCTGAAAATGCATCTCCATTAATACTTTTAGCATACAATTTTCCTTTATGTGCTTCTGTTTCAAAAGCAGCAGTATTGTACCAGCCAGAGGAGGCCGTTTTGCCTGCAGCTGGTGGTTTTTCAAAAAACACCCCAATAGTCGCCGCGTTGCTCCCAAAAGCGCTTGTTATTCTAGACGCTAAGCCAAAACCTGTAGATGCGCCAATGACCAAAACTTTTTTAGGGCCATTAACTGTTCCTTTGGATTTTATAAAGGCAATTTGATTTTTTACATTTTCCGCACAGCCAACCGGATGGGCAGTTGTGCAGATAAATCCACGGGTTCTAGGTTCTATAATCATATGATGTACTATTTTATTTACGAATTAAAGATTGGTGATTTATGTTTAAGAGATAGTTTCAATGCTATTTTACCATTTAAAAATGAACTATCAATTCAATTGGTTTGATGCCTTTATCAATCGTGCGATTAAATCTGGGTCTTTCATGTCCTTATCCAAAGGAAACATAGGCCTTTTTATATTTTCGTAACCTAAGCGTTCCAAGTCTTGATCAACGCCCCCAGGTGTTAATGCCATAATCCAATCGCCACGCATATCGTAAAGTTCAGGAACCAGATAACCTATTTTCACGACCACAATGTCGGACTCACGAGGATTTAAATCCAAATCTGTAAAATCTGCTTCTTGGTGGTAGGGTTTGCGTTTGTCGGTTACAATAACACTAATGCTTCCAATTTTCACCACAACTTCTATTTTAGCATCGCGGTCACCCTCTCTAATGGCGGTAACTGTTCCTTCTAATTTTAGCGGAGGAGCAAAGCGGTCATCCACCTGAGCACCTGCCATGGCAGATACCTTTCCGCCCAAACCTACTTTTAATGCCGCGGCTATGAGTTCAGGTCCGGGAATAGACGCATAGATTAATGACGGTCCCGTTTCCGATTTAAATTCAGGTCGGTTTAATAGTTCCCTCAATGTCCAAGTGACATCTCCGGCACCACCGGCGGTAGGGTTGTCGCCCATGTCACTAATCATATATGGGGTTGCTTTACTCGCTAGTGCCAGTTGCAGACTTTCATCCAAGGTGGCTACAGGAGCCACAAACTCAAATTCTTTCCTGACATCCCAATAGGCTTTTGCCAAATTCTCGGCAGCTTTTGTGACTTGTTCTTTGTCATCTCCCGTGACCATTACCACACCGTGGTTACGAGCTTCGTCTGCCCAAGGGTATCCCATCCAAATGGCGGCATCTATGACACCTTCTAATTGTTCTATCGCTGGAATTTTTGCATACAAGCTTTTTCCGGGTTCAATTCTTGTACTGGTTTTTTCACCGGGTAATAGTATGGGAACAGGAACCCATGCTTTGAATTTAGGTTTGCCTTTACCGCTTTCCAGGCGATCAAGCATATTTGTTATTGCTCTAGCTTTTGATTCTAAGGCATCTTCATGGGGTGCCATTCGGTAACAGGTAATTAGGTCGGAATGTTCGGCTAAGGTTTCGGTTACATTGCCATGTAAATCCATGGAAGTAGAGACTAAAACATCTGTTCCTATCACTTCGCGAATACGTTTGATTAAATCACCCTCCGCATCTTTCAAACCTACAACACTCATAGCACCATGGATGTCAAAGAAAAGTCCGTCATAGGGCCCATTTTCTTTTAACATCTTTAAGGTTTTTCCCACCATAGACTCATAGGCTTCACGGGTAACAATGCCTCCGGGTAATGATTTTCCTAATAGGGTAGGCACCCATTCCGCTCTTGTACGGATAGCTGTTCCTTCATCAAAAAAAGGGTAACGTTTAAAAATAGAATCGCCGATTCTGGCGTGAAAAGCCTCTTCGTGCGTCTGCGCAGGGGAAAAGGTACTAGATTCTATTCCAATGCCCGCAATAGCTATTCTTGGTAATATACTTTCTTCAGTTTTGTCGGTTTTGGATTTGCATCCTAGGAGGATACATCCAACAAAAATTATACTTAAAATAGTCTTTTTCAAAATAGGATTATTTAGGAGATATATGCGTCGCTATATCCGGTTTTTGTAAATTGTACTTATATTAATTCGTTAAATATAAGGTCAATTTTAGGATTAGAAAAGATAGGATGTCTTCATTTTGAATGATTACTTAACTTAGAGCATCAAAAATAGGATACATGGCAAATTATAATATCGATGCTAAGAAAGAGAATACGTATGATGCCATTGTCATAGGTTCTGGAATCAGTGGTGGATGGGCGGCTAAGGAGCTTTGTGAAAAAGGCTTGAAGACCTTGGTTCTTGAGCGAGGGCGAATCGTAGAACACGTGGTAGATTACCCAACTATGAATTTAGACCCATGGGATACCGAGTTAAGGGGAGGATTAACACCTGCACAGCAAAAGAAGCATTATAAAAAAATGCGTTCTGGTTGGATGGGCAAAGATACCGAACACTTTTGGGCAGATGATGCTGCGAATCCCTACACGGAGGAAAAGCCTTTTCTTTGGTTGCGGGCTCATCAAATGGGTGGTCGATCCTTACTATGGGGAAAACAGACCTACCGTTGGAGCGATTTAGATTTTGAAGCAAATGCTAAGGACGGCCATGGAATCGATTGGCCCATTAGATATACCGATATTGAACCCTGGTATACTTATGTGGAAAAATACGCTGGAATTAGCGGAGAATCGCTAGGACTACCGCAATTGCCCGATAGTCATTTTTTACCTCCTATGGAAATGAATTGTGTGGAGAAACACGTGAAAAGTAGAATAGAAAAGGAATTTTCAGGTCGAAATATGACGATAGGACGTTGTGCTCATTTAACTGTACCGCACAATGGTAGAGGACAATGCCAAAACCGAAATAGATGTGGAAGAGGTTGTCCATTTGGAGCTTATTTCAGTAGTAATGCAGTGACCTTGCCAGCAGCCCATGCGACCGGTAACTTGACCATCAGACCCTATTCCATAGTTCAATCGGTCATTTATGATGATGCCAAAGGAAAGGCGACTGGAGTGCGTATTATTGATGCGGAGACTACCGAAGATATTGAGTATTCTGCAAAGGTTATTTTTTGTAATGCTTCTACACTTAGCTCAACCCAGATTTTACTGAATTCAAAATCTGAGCGATTCGAAAACGGGCTCGGTAATGATAGCGATGAACTTGGGCATAACCTTATGGACCATACGTATAGAGTTGGGGCTGTGGGTACCGTAGACGGTTTCGACGATAAATATTATAAGGGAAGACGTCCAAACGGTATATATATTCCAAGATATTGGAATATTGACGAAGCGACAAAAACAGATAAGTTTTTGAGGGGTTTTGGCTATCAAGGGGAAGCTAGTAGGGGCGGAAATAGGGCTAATAGCCAAGAGTTTGGATCAGATTTTAAAGATAGTATACTAAAACCAGGCCCTTGGGAATTCTTTATAACAGGTTTTGCGGAGTGTTTACCGTATCATGACAATCAAGTCAGTTTAAATAACGCGGTGTTGGACAAATGGGGACAGCCCACATTAACAATTGATGCTGAATTCAAAGAGAACGAAAAGGCTCTTAACAAACAAATTCAGGAAGATGCTGTGGATATGTTACAAAAAGCAGGATTGAAAAATGTAATAGGTTTCGATAATGAACATTCTCCTGGTTGGGGAGTTCATGAAATGGGAACAGCTAGAATGGGCCACGACCCCAAGACTTCAGTTTTGAACGGATTTAACCAAGTACATGGTGCTAAAAATGTTTTTGTGACAGATGGCGCCTGTATGACATCCTCTTCCTGTGTGAATCCCAGTTTAACCTATATGGCCATAACAGCAAGGGCGGCAGACCATGCCGTATCCGAATTAAAAAAACGAAATATATAGAAGATGGATAGAAGAAGCGCACTCAAAAAAACAGGATTATTGGTAGGAGCTACAGTAGCTATTCCTTCTATATTCTCTATTTTGCAAGGATGTAAAGATGAACCTAGATTAACATGGCAACCTGAATTTTTTAGCGAAGATGAGGCTAAAACTATTGGCGGTATCGTTAATATGATTTTACCGAGAACCGATACACCCGGAGCTTTAGATGTTAATGTAGATGTTTTTATAGATAAGGTCATTGCTCAAACGTATGACGCGGAAGGACAAGAGCATATGCGTAATGAAATTGCATCTTTTAATGCGAACTGCGAGGCTAATTACGGAGCTGTTTTTATCAACTTGGATAAGGCCAAAAGAATAGAAGTTCTAAAAGCTGCTGAAAAAAATTCCGGAAAATTCAACCCTGGCATTTGGGGTAAAACTATTGGAGACCAGGAACCAATTGGGTTTTATCGTGCTTTGAAATCGACAGCGATTTGGGCCTATTCTACCTCGGAAGAGGTTGGTGAGAATGTTTTGAATTACTTACCAGTACCAGGAGCATATGAAGGTTGTAAACCTGTTTCGGAAGTTGGTAATCGGTGGAGTTTGGGGTAAATTTAATATTCTAGAAGTTTATTAGTAAAACGCTGTTTTAAAAAGTTGCTTTGCAACGAATTTAAAGCGACTAGTTGAACTAATCCCGCTTTTTCAGCGAGATATACAGGTGTAATACCTCGTAAGCTTGTCCCGAGGGTTTTTACTTTTTCTCCCACTTCATCGGACTCACATCATCATGATTTAAAACCCTAAGCGCGTCACGGTCTATGCGCATGACCAACTTGCATTCAGGGTCTGGACAGACGACTCTGGCATCGGTTTCCATCCAGTCGGCAGGGTGGTTTTTTCGTTGTTTGGTGGGTAAGAGTGGAATAGTAGATTGGAGTGCGTACAAACAGAAATCCGATTCTTCGGGCATTGATAATTTTCCACCTTTTAAGTAAAATTCATCTCCAATAGCCATATTACAGGTGCAATTTCCTTCTATTTTCTCCACTACAACGGTTAAATCGTAGAGTTCAAATTGGTCGTCTCTTAGTACTTCAGTCTTCTTTATCATTTTTTTAGTTTAGTTTTTCCCCAGCCAAAAATTAGGGTAATCAATGCCATGAGCAATAGCCCCCAAGACATAAAGTTATAAAGTCCTACTTCAAATGGACTCACTTGTGGGATTCCAAATTCTTCCCCTGTATTCGTCATGTTAGCCATCAAGATTACAGGAATAAAATAAGGCAGCATAAAGGGAAATATACAAGCAATCAAACTTAATAAGTTAGCCCTTCTTATTGTGGATACGCTCAACCGTTCTCCGGTTTTTTTAGTAAAATCGGTAACCATTAAAATAGCCACAATACTATGTGTAGTTACTAATACTGCAATACTCATAACACCGGCGATCCAACCTTCTGCATGTTTCTCGGTGTTGGCACGTGTGGCGGCAAAGTCCACCAGTTTGTCCATGAGTCCGCTTGCTTTTAGCGTCGCAACCAATCCCATTAATAATATAGTAAATATGCTCAAGCCCACAGCTCGGTTTATACCATCAATGATGAAGCTTTTGGCAGCAAAGTTTTCCAAATCCAAAGAAAGAACTTGGACAATAGGCAATAGTCCTAAAACAAGACCAAGAAGTGTTCCGAATAATAATCCAAATAGGAGCCCATGTAATAGGTGTTTTCCTTTTAAGAAAAGATAAATCACAAAAGCTGGAACCAGAAGCATGGGGAGCCCTTTTGGGTTGCCCAAAGAGCTGGTTTTACTAATGCCTTCCGCAGAACCAGAGTTATAGGCAACGATAAAATAAGCAACAAGTGCCAAAAATACAGCTGGAAGCACATATTTTAATCTACTCTTGATGGTAGCTCCGATTTCAGCATCTTGACTTAAGGCGCTGGCAATGGTGGTATCGGAGATAGGGGCAATAAAATCTCCAAACGTAGCGCCACCGATAATGGCACCCGCTAAAGCAGGCAAGTGTGCTCCAAGTATTCCGCCGGATGGGTAGAGCAAGGGAGTACAGATTAAAATAGTAGCAAAACTAGAACCTGTAGAAAGCGATACTATGCAACAGATTAGAAAGGTCGCTACTACGAAGCCAGTACCCGAAAGCTGTACTTGGTCTGAAAGCCAAATTAGCGCTTCTACAAATCCCGTCAAGGTCATTAAAATACCGATGATGGAGGCCAAAATCCAAGCAGTAATCATAATCATCACGATTTTTTGTGACATCCCTGAAATTACGGCTTCCGAAAACGCCGTTCTATCTTTGCAAAGAACCAGACCTAAAGCAAGTGCGAGAATTAATACGGGCCAAAATCCGCGTTCATCGGGAGCTCCTGAAAGTGCTATAGTAATTACTCCAGTAACAAATAGGAAAAAGGGAAAAAGTATGCCTAAAGTACCACCGTAAAATTCGAGTTTTGGGAGCTGTTCTGATGTATTTTCGAGTTTCAAATTCAGTCTTCGTTGAGGTTGTATTTCATGATAGCGCCGTGTTTACCTGTTTTGTCGCGTTCCAAATCGTAAAATGGTCCGTTTGGACCTTTACTTTGGGAAACTATCGTTCCAATTTTGGTTAAATCTTCAGTATCCAAATAGAACTTGGTAAGCTTTTGTAAACTTTCCAAATGCTTGCGATTCCGCGCGCCAACGATAACACCTCCCACCATAGATTTTTGAAGAATATACTTGCATGCGACTTCTGCAATGCCTATCGCATGTTTGTTAGCAATTTCCCGCAGTATTTGTAACGCCTGTTGAAACAATTCATACCCACCAAATTCTTCAATAATCAACCTGTATTTAGTCAATGAACGATTTTCATAGGGTTGTATTGGGTCCGTAGCACCCAAGTAGCGGTCACTTAGAAATCCGCCGGCAACAGTGCCATAACAGAGATAAGGAATGTTATTCTTTCTTGCCAACGGAGTCATGTCGGTTTTTACACGCTGATCAAGCACGGAATATTGCACTTGGTTAGCCGCAATATCAACCCCAGCATCAAGCATTTCCTGAATACGCTGGGTATCGAAATTGGTAATTCCTAAGAACCGTATTTTTCCACTTTTCTGCAACTCAGAAAGGTGGACTGCGGTTTCCAAATACTTAGGAAACTGATAATCCCACCACGCGAATTGCACTAAATCCAACTGTTCTACGCCCAATCGTTTAAGGGAACGGTCAATAATAGCTGTGGTTTGCTCCTTTGTCAAGGTAGCCAATGCGCTATAATCTGGGACGTATTTGGTGTGGATTTGAATTGGGGGCAAGTCTCCGGCTCGGAATTCACTATGATATTTTTTTCTAAACGTACCAATGAGTTCTTCTACACCTGTATAAATATCTGCACAGTCAAAGGTGGTAATGCCTGCGTTCACAAAATGATGCATATCTTCCAAAGCCTGTTCTTCAGCTATAGTTCCATGACCACCGGCCAAATGCCATCCTCCTTTGATGACTCTTGAAATAGAGTATCCGGGTTGTAATTCTATTCTTTCCATAAATTAATGAAGCTGGTTTTTTTTGAATATAGTATAAAATTCGTCTATAGGAATAGGACCTGCTTTCATCACAGTATCCATAAATAATTTTAGATTGAAGTTATTTCTTAGACGCTCTTTCTCCGTTTTTAGTAATTTGCTGAACTGTGCTCCGCCCAAATAGTAAGAGGTCAATTGCATTGGAGAGTTCATAATTCGTCCCCAAAGGCTTTTGGCAAATTGCGGAGCCAATAAGGAAGTTTCGGTAGAGAATTTTAGGACCTGACCCTGATTCCATTCGTTGCAATGCACTTTTACCGAGGTATATGCTCTGTTTGCATTTTCGAGCCGTTTACGCAGATGCGCTAAATAGGTTAGATGATTACCTGATTCCCAACCGGCATCGAGAACTACTTTTTCTGTGAAGGTGGCCCAGCCTTCGATGTATATTCCGTATGGAAATAACATCCGAATCGGATGAGGCGTTTCTCGACTGATTTTCAATTGCATGTAATGCCCGGGATACAATTCATGAATCACAATCATTCGATTGAAAGGCTTATTAAATGATGCCCAGAAATCTATTTGCTCCTGCTTTGGGAGCGTTTCGGGAACAGAAGGTAAATTCAACGTGGTCACAGGGTTGGGGTCAAAAGGCGGGGCACTTGCTACCCACCCGATTCGCGCTGCAGCACCAGCGCTTTCAGGTGCGGTTTGAATCTGTAAGGTGTTTATATTTGGCAATGTAGCGATGTCTTTTTCTTTAATGAATTCAATAGCCGAGTCTGCTAATTGTTTCCAGAATTGAAGATAGTCCGTAGCATTGATAGGGGCATCTTTTTCCATATCCGATAAGGCCAAATTTATAATTTCCAAATCGTTTTTTGGAAGTGCTTTATCAGGATAGGTTTCGGTAATATATTTTCTAGAGACTTCGTTCATCAAACCTTTTACGGTCTGTATTTCGGCTAATGCCATTTCGGTTAATTTTTTTGAAGTAAGATTACTATCGGTATAAAGTGACAGTCTGCGGTCATATTCTTGCTCACCTAGAATAGAAACCGATTCCCAGGTATTTTTTTGAAGTGTAGATGCACTAAATTCTTTTAGTTCTTCTACACTTTGTATCGCTGTCCTTAGCCGAAGATTAAAGCCCTCACAGGTTTTTGAAAGACCTACTGATTGCAATTGCCCCTCTAAACCTCCATTAAGATAACCACTGATTTTGGTCAAATCTTCCAAGCCTTTTTCTAAATCAATTTTTGATACTTGCTCTAGATTCGATTGTGCGGCTTTGGCAAGTTGTGTTATTCCTGTAAGTCGGTCGCAAATCAATACCAATTTCTCGGAACTAAGAAGATAATCAGCCTTGAAAACTGATATAATTGCATTTTTAATTAATTTGGTATACAACCGAAGTGAAGTAGTATGTTCACTTAGTGTTTTCCATTTGTCCGCTTCTGACTGTGCCTTCACTCTTAAAAGTCGCCCATCAACTGGGTCCATATTTGAGTTCGTGGTGGATAATTCTGTTAGTATTTCCTCGTTAAAGTTCAACCATTTGATAATCGTTTCTTTAGAACGATCTTCATACTGGAAAACCGATGGCCGCATACCTGAATCAAGGGCTTTTGAAGGGTAAAACTTCTTCCATTCCAAAATATATTCTTCCCCTAAATTCTGCGAAAAAAGGGAGAAAGGAGTTAAAATGAGAAGTAGCCAAATGCCGGCAAAGGTTTTCATATTAAAACAAGTTTTGGTCTTAAATGAGAAAGATACTAATTAATGTGGGAATTATATCTCAGGAGTTTTTAACTTTATACTGTGAAGAACGAACGAATAAAGAATATTAAAAAAGTGGAGTTGTCTGATAATTGGTACACCTTAAACAACTACAATTTTGAATATCAAAAAGAAGACGGTACTTGGGAAACCCAACGTAGGGAATCTTATGATTGTGGCGATGGTGCTGCCATTCTGCTGTACAACCGGGAGAGGAAAACCGTAGTGCTTACACGGCAATTTCGGATGCCAACCTACGTAAATGGTAATGATAATGGTATGATGGTTGAGGTATGCGCTGGCCTTTTAGACGGTTTATCGCCCGAGGAATGTATAAAAAAAGAAGCCTTAGAAGAAACAGGTTACAAACTAAATGCTGTTCAGCAGGTAATGGCTACTTTTATGTGTCCTGGTTCCGTTACACAGAAATTATATCTTTTTCTGGGAGAATACGACACCTATATGAAGGTAGAAGAAGGCGGTGGTGCTGAAGATGAAACTGAGAATATTGAAGTTTTGGAGTGCACCTTTACAGAGGCACTGGATATGATTTCTAGCGGTGGTATAAAAGATGCCAAGAGCATTATGCTATTGCAACATGCTGCATTAATAGGTATTTTTGAAGGTTAATTCATGGTGTTATTTTAGCTGCTTTTTTACGACCAACAGGGTATGCAGAAGTTACAAAAAATCGGACTAGGCGGTGGATGCCATTGGTGCACAGAGGCAGTTTTTCAATCCCTAAAAGGTGTGTATAAAGTAGAACAGGGATTCATTGCTTCTACTGGGATAAATTCATCTTTTTCGGAGGCTGTAATAGTTCACTTTTATGAGGATAGTATTCGTTTGAAGGATATAATTGCCGTTCATTTACACACGCACAATAGCACTTCTCAACATTCTATGCGCAGCAAGTACCGTTCCGCTGTTTATGTATTTTCGAATGAAGTTGCCGGTGTTGTATCGGGTTTATTAGAAGCGATACAAGGAGATTTTGTTGAACCCCTTGTTACACAAGTACTTCCATTTAACGCTTTTAAACCCTCTGATAGTCAATTCCATAATTATTACTTTACAGACACGGAGCGGCCGTTTTGTAAAACCCATATTCAGCCGAAACTACAGTTGTTATTGGATACCTTTTCAGCACACGTTAAAAAAGATACTTTGGCTACACCGGGTAAATAAAGGTCTTGCCTAATAGGGTATAGAAGCATAAATGAGCATAACGTGTACTGGAATAGGGAATTTCTAAAACATGAAAGTGTAATCAAAGATAATCCACAGGTTATTTAATACGTATCTCTAATATTCTCAAAAATCTGGTGCATTCTTAATCTTACTTCTGATGAAGGTTGTCTAAAATGGTTGTTCATAAAACTGAATATAACTGTCTTGCCAGATTTGGTCAATAGATAACCGCTTAAACAATAGTTATTTCCTAAACTCCCAGATTTGGCATAGAGGTATGGTGCATGATTACTACCATACCAATTGTCTACAGTTCCAGATTCTCCTTCTGACGGAAAAATTTTGAAAAGTCGCTCCTTCGGTAGTTCATCATAAATGCGTTCTAAGACATGCACCATAGACTGCGGTGTAAATAAATTGTAACGCGAGAGTCCAGACCCATCTACCCACCTGGGCTGTTGCGGTAGGTTTGGCAGTAAATTTTCCAAGGCATTCCTTATCGCCAGTTTACTGTTTAGGGTATCCGTAGTTTCGGATGCAGAAAGAAGCAGTAATTGTTCGGCGATAAAATTATCGCTTTCATGCATCAATCTTACGTAGAGGGAATCGGATTTTATGCCATACAATGTTTTTTTTTGTCCTTTAGGCATTTGTTTGGTAATCTTTATTTTCTTGTTTAATTCCTTTTCCAGTAGGTTTTTAAGGATAGTATTACCGGTTTTAAACGGCACTTCCAAGGTGTCTGTCCTGTTGGCATTAAAGTAAAACAGGTTACGGTGCATTTCGCGGTTTTTATTATTTGAAACGTGCACCACACTATCCTTAAAATACTCTGGTAAAACTTGTGTTCCTACTTTATTGGAAATCATTACCACATTGCCATACATTGGAAAACTGCTTCTTTCTGGGGAGTAGTAGTACTTATAATCGTCCCAGGACCAACCAGGCCCAAAGCTCGAATCTTGAAAATTACCGGTATGTAAGGCAATGTTTTTATGTTGTTGAAGAAAATAAAAAGCCGTACTATCCTTTAAATAAGGGTGTAGAAAAGAGGGGTCTCCTGTACCTTCAATATACAAGGTGTCGTTTTGCTTAAGGTATCGTAATGCTGGAATTTTATCCGGGAGGGTATTTAAGGCGGTATATAAGGTGAAAATCTTAGTATTGCTTGCAGGGGTAAAGTACTTATCACTATTTCGACTAAAGAGGGTGTCCTTGCTATTACCATCTATAAACAAAAGACCTGTAAACTGGTTATCATAAAAGGTTGAGGATAAGGTATTGTTCATATTTTTTAAAATCATTTTTTTGGTTAACGAACAACTTATTAACCCGGTTATAAGACAACAAATCAGTATCACTTTTTTCATAAAGCTATAGAAGGTAAATTTGTTTGGAAGTTCAAGCGTACTTAGGTTTAACATCTCTAAGTTTATTTTAACGTATCAATTGTAATATTATATCTTATTTTATGGTTAAATTTACGGAACAACTAATTAATAAATAACGTACTAGAATGGCGAAATCAATGCTTGAGTACAGTAAGACAGTACTTAAAAAAGTTAGTTTCGATGTGAAATTATTTTGCAAAGAACTAAAAAAAGCCCTCCAACTTTTACTACCTGATGAGGTGGAAGAATTGAGACTCTGGTTACATCTGTTCATAACGGATAAACCAGAATTACAAAATAGTTTAACGTATTTAAAAGCATAACGAAAAGCCACTTCAACGTGGCTTTTTTATTTACTTAACGGACTTATAATTTTCACGTCTTGAAACGTTATTGCGCCTTTTATAATACTGATAATTACCTCCCTTAGGGCTTCTGTTATCTGAATCTTTAGCTCGTTTTTATGAAAAATAATACTTACTTCACGCGCCGGTGAGGGTTCTTTAAAGTATTTAATATTTTTTTTGTTTTCGGGACTAAGTTCCATACTGTTCAAATAGGGAAGGAGTGTCATCCCCAATCCCTCATTGGAAAGGTTTACCAAGGTTTCGAAGCTTCCACTTTGTAATTTAAAATGTTCATCTCCCAGTTTCTTTGGTGTTTTACAGAGATTTAATACGCCGTCCCTAAAACAATGGCCGTCCTGTAAAAGCAAAATATCAGAAACGTCCAGGTCTTCTACCGTTAATTCCTTAATTCCTCGCAATCTATGTTCTGATGTAATATAGCCTACAAAGGGCTCGTAATATAGGGGTCTTTCCTTAATATATTCGATTTCTAAGGGCGTAGCGGCAATGGCTGCGTCTAAATGACCATCCTGGATATTTTTTATCAGATTTTCTGTGCTTTGTTCTTTTATGATAAGATTTACTTTAGGGTATTTAGTGATAAAGGTTTTTAAGAACATAGGCAATAATGTGGGCATAACCGTTGGAATGATACCCAAGGTAAAATCCCCACCGATATATCCCTTGTCTTGATCTACGATATCTTTTATACGCCCGGCTTCGTTTACAATGTTTTTAGCCTGTGCCACAATTTTTTTTCCAACTTCTGTAACGGAGATGGGTTTTTTACTTCTGTCGAATAATAAGATATCCAGCTCATCTTCCAGCTTTTGTACCTGCATACTTAGCGTAGGCTGAGTAACAAAGCTTTTTTCTGCAGCCAATGTAAAATTTCGATATTCGGCAACCGCCAGAACATATTGTAATTGTGTAATAGTCATAAGGGTAATTTTATGATACAAAATTAAATAAACTATCAGTTAAATTTATTATAATCGTCAGGTTTATTTGATTTTACTATAGTGATAGGTGACTTGGTAGTATTTTGAGAACCTAGTAGACTAACGTCTGAAAACATGAAAAAGCTCCTACATAAGGAGCTTTTTATTGAGGATGTATTTGCGTATTTAAAATCGAATCCTAAATTCTAAATCTTCATCGGTTACCTCAAATTTTGCAGTGGCAAAACTTGGAGGACCAAACTCAGTTCCACCAGATGTTGCATAGTTCTCTTTGGGCATACCATTCGCCTCGAAATCCATTCTTTTGTTTTGATTGGTATCATGTAAGAGCATTACCGCAAAATTTCCTTTCTCCACATTTTCAAACGTCAGTGTGACTTCTCCCTTGGTAGCATCTAGTTGTTGGTTGATTATACCAGGACCTTTCATAAAGGTTTGTTCTGTGTGCAAGGCTGCCATAACAGTACCTTCATTAGAGAGTACATTTTCTATAACCACAGTTATGGTTACACCTTCTTTGTCTTGTGCGGTTACTACTACACTACTAAATACTAATCCTAAAATAAGTCCAATTGTTTTCATACTATTTATTATTTATATTTTTATCGTTGGAACAAATTTGTAACAAAACCATATGGAAATAAAAATGGAACTACCCAACTGTTAAATTTTGGGAGCCAACTGTGCTAGGTGCATGATATCACGATGTTATCGAATAATAGGTAGGATGGAAGCGATAGTATATTTATCAATACCGAATATACTATTAAGCTGCACTCATTCTGAATTCAATTTTTAGCTTGAAATTATTTTAGAAGGTTAACTGCGATTTTGAGATAGCACAGCAGTTTTAGCAGAAAATCCGATTATTACGAATCAACTAATACGATAGACGCTATTAGTAATTTGAATGCTTGTGGCTTTTTATTGCCAATTAAAAACTGCAGTTCTTCTATGGTATCGTGATTAAAATTAGGGAGGTCCAGTTCCCTCCCGCGAAAGGTGGGGTAGAGGTCTTTCAATTTGAATTCAAGGGTTTGCCAGTCACCACTAGTTTTAAATTTTGTAATATAACTGTAATATTGTCTTCGCTTATCTTTTACCCGAAATTGGTAGGGATTACCATCGCCTTTTAAGTGGATACGGATAATATCATTCGGTTTTACGACTATAGTCTTCATATCATACCGAATAGAAGAGAAGCCGCCATTATTTTCTAAAGACACTTCTCCTGAGAATTTTCCGTAACCTTCATCGGTTAAGTCAAATGTACCCGACGAACGGCCACCCATAACCACATCATCTACCACATACCAGTTTGTGATGGTAGGGTTCTCTTTAAAATCGACTATTATTTGTGCTGTCATACTATTCATTATTAAAAAAAAGGGAATATATATTAGTTGACTCGCCATTTCATACAAGCTGTTGGCATTAATTTTATTGGAGAACTGAATATTTATCACCAATTACTCCTCACTCTTAACAAAAACCATACAATGCTGCCACGGTAGGGTATCGATATTCTCTTGCAGCACCATGCCCACGGCCTTCATTTCTTTGATTGCTTGGGCTTCGGTCATTTTGTGTAACTTTTTGATAGGCACATTTTGGTCTTCGCCTCGGTATTCTATCAAATACAATTTGCCATTAGGTCGCATGGCTTTTTTGATGGAGGATAGCATCTCGTAAGGAAAATTCATTTCGTGGTAGACATCTACGATGAGCACTTTATCGACTGACTTAGGTGCTAGGTTTATACTCTTTTCGCTACCTTTTATCAATTCCACATTACGGAAATTATTACCTGCTTTTTTATCCCTCATCGCGGCCAACATTTCATCCTGTATATCAATGGCATAAATGGTGCCGGTTGTTGCCTTGGATGCCATCTTGAACACATGGTAGCCAGAACCTGCCCCGATATCGGCAATATCGTCCGTTTTGGAGATATCCATATTTACTAAAAGAGAGGTCGTGTTTTCTTCTTTTTCGCGCTCGTCCCTTTCCAGCCAAGACATACCTTGGTAGCCCATAACATGAGATATTTCGCGATTCATATACCATTTTCCAATGCCGTTAGAATCACCTTTTTTAAACGTATAGCGGCTTTCTTGGGCGTGATTTAAGCCAGAATAAAATAAAACAAAAAGAGGAAGGATTTGCATTAGTGTTCTAATCATTTTTGAGCTTTTTTACTTTGGTTAACTTAAGAGCTAAAGTTAGGGGTTTAAGTCCTTACCTTTCCTTAACAAAACTTTAAAATTGATTTAGATATGTATCTTTTTTCATATTGAAGAAAGGAATTTTATAGTGCCTAGTCTTACTAATATAGCTTTTAAAAAAGTGTAATCTCTCCTCCTTTTTTTTGCTTTATGCACAAAATTTAGACCTTAGATTTTATATTCCTTAAAAATGCAGCTATTGCCTAAAATCAGGCTACTTTTTTGTATCTTTTTCCAAATAAAACCAAGAAACCAACATGAAACAAAAAAAAATCGCGCTTTTCATCTTATGCGCCTTCTTCGTTACAGCAAGCTGCTTTTCACAGCGACAACTATCTAAAAAACAAATTGAAAAATTAAAGGTAGAGGCCGCTGCCATCGTTGAAGCCAATAAAAAGCAGTCTCAAGTAATGGTCGATAAAATTTTCAGTTTTGCTGAGTTGGGGTTCCAGGAGGTAGAATCATCTAAATACCTTACTGGAATATTAGAAGAAAACGGTTTTGAGATTGAAAATTCAATATCGGGTATTCCTACAGCGTGGTTTGCGACATGGAATAATGGCAAAGGACCAACCATAGCCTTAGGTAGCGATGTAGATTGCATACCAAAAGCCTCTCAATACCCTGGGGTAGCCTACCATAAACCTATAGTTGATGGCGCACC
>JBLIEO010000015.1:0-34389 GCA_047633095.1 Maribacter sp. | reverse complement strand
CAGAGGCGGTGGTTCATGCTTCACTTTTTGCTTTGGAGTATCGAATGCGATTTGAGCGGGATGTATTTATAGATTTGTTAGGGTATAGAAAATATGGCCATAATGAAGGGGATGAGCCTAGGTTTACGCAGCCTAAACTATATAAAGCAATAGCAAAACATAAAAACCCTAGAGATATTTATGCGGAGAGATTAATTGCCGAAGGGGTCATAAATGAAGGGTATGTTGCAGAATTAGAGCGTCAATACAAAGAGGCTTTAGAAGAAAAATTGGAAGACTCTAGAAAAGAGGACAAAACCGAGATTACCCCGTTTATGGCAGATGAATGGAAAGGTTTTTCCAATGTGCGGGAGTGGGAGATGATGGAAAAAGTGGATACCACTTACGATATGGATAAGCTCACAGCTGTCGCTAAAGTGATAACAAAGCTTCCAGAGGGGAAAAAATTCCTTCGTAAAGTGGAGAAGTTGGTCAACGACCGGAGAAAAATGTTCTTCGAGACCGATACCTTGGATTGGGCCATGGGCGAACTTTTAGCCTATGGTACTTTGTTGGAAGAAGGATATGGTGTTAGAATGTCTGGACAAGATGTGGAAAGAGGTACTTTTTCTCACCGTCATGCAGTAATGAAGGTAGAAGAAAGTGAAGAAGAAGTAATGTTGTTGAATCACGTTTCCGAAAACCAAGGAAAATTTCAGATTTATAATTCACTATTGTCTGAGTATGCGGTTGTCGGTTTTGATTACGGGTACGCAATGGCTAGTCCGAATACCTTAACTATATGGGAAGCACAGTTTGGAGATTTTAGCAATGGAGCCCAAATTATGATCGATCAGTACATTTCTGCTGCCGAGGATAAATGGAAGTTGCAGAACGGACTGGTGATGTTATTGCCACACGGATATGAAGCTCAGGGAGCGGAGCATTCTTCAGCACGAATGGAGCGTTATTTACAGCTTTGCGCAAGGGATAACATGTATATCGCCGATGTTACAACACCGGCACAGATGTTTCATATTCTAAGAAGGCAGATGAAGGTTAATTTTAGAAAGCCGCTCATTATCTTTACACCTAAAAGTTTGCTTAGACATACAAAAGCGGTGTCCACGGTAAACGATTTTGCAAATGGTAGCTTCCAGGAAGTATTAGACGATACTTCTGCCGATGTAAAGAAGGTGAAAAGCTTGGTATTCTGTACCGGAAAGTTCTACTATGATTTACTGGCGGAGCGTGCGAGTTTGGAACGATATGACGTCGCTTTAGTGCGTGTTGAGCAATTGTTTCCAGTGCCTGAGAACCAAATGTTAGCGGCAATGAAGAAATATAAAAATGCGGATGACCTTGTTTGGGCTCAGGAAGAACCAAGAAATATGGGGCCTTGGAGTCACATGTTGATGCATTTTAGCGAAGCACAAAAATTTAGGATAGCATCTAGGAGGTTCTATGCGGCACCTGCTGCGGGGAGCTCTGTGCGTTCTAAAGCCCGGCATCAGCAAGTAATAGATTTTGTCTTTGATAAGTCAAAGGACAATATGACCAGAAAAAAAAGTAAGAAGTAAAATATCAAACTATAGAAAGAATGATTCTAGAAATGAAAGTCCCCTCACCGGGAGAATCCATTACAGAGGTGGAGATAGCGGAATGGTTAGTTGAAGATGGTGATTATGTAGAAAAAGACCAGGCTATAGCCGAAGTGGATTCTGATAAGGCAACCTTAGAATTACCTGCAGAGGCTGCTGGTATTGTTACTTTAAAAGCTGAAGTTGGGGATACTGTAGAAGTAGGTGGTGTTGTGTGTTTGATAGATACAAGTGCTGCAAAGCCAGAAAGTGAATCTGATGCCAAAGCAGAGGCTCCTAAAAAGGAGGCCGCTCCAGCTAAAGAAACAAAGGAGGAGAAAGTACCTGAAGTGAAAACATCCTACGCTACTGGAAGCGCTTCCCCAGCTGCAAAGAAAATATTAGAAGAAAAAGGCGTTTCTGCGTCTGCTGTGACAGGAACAGGCAGAGATGGTCGTATTACAAAAGATGACGCTGTAAAAGCAAACCCTTCTATGGGGTCTCCTGTAACAGGTGGTAATCGTGGTGAGAGCAGAACAAAGCTTTCGATGTTGCGTAGAAAAGTAGCAGAACGTTTGGTGTCTGTAAAGAATGAAACGGCAATGCTAACCACCTTTAATGAGGTGGATATGTCTCCGATTTTTGCCCTTAGAAGCCAGTATAAAGAAACATTTAAAGAAAAACATAGTGTTGGTTTAGGATTCATGTCCTTTTTTACCAAAGCAGTGGTGAGAGCTTTAGAAATGTACCCCTCTGTAAATTCTATGATTGATGGAAAAGAAATGCTTTCCTATGATTTTTGTGACATCAGTATAGCAGTGTCCGGTCCAAAAGGACTTATGGTTCCTGTTATCCGAAATGCGGAGAATTTAACCTTTAGAGGTGTTGAGGCAGAAGTAAAACGCTTAGCCATTAGAGCTAGGGAAGGAAATATTACCGTAGATGAAATGACAGGGGGAACGTTTACCATTACCAACGGTGGTGTTTTCGGTTCTATGTTGTCAACGCCTATCATCAACCCACCTCAGAGTGCTATTTTGGGAATGCATAATATTGTAGAGCGTCCAATCGCAAGAGACGGAGCCATTGCTATTGCACCCATTATGTATGTTGCACTTTCGTATGACCACCGTATTATCGATGGCAAGGAGTCTGTAGGGTTTTTGGTAGCTGTAAAAGAGGCTTTGGAGAATCCAGAAGAATTACTAATGGATGGAAATGTAAAGAAAGCCTTAGAATTATAATCACCAAGTATATAAAAAAAATGCGAGAGGCCTAACTTCTCGCATTTTTTTACTTAAAGTAGTCACCTAATATAGCTCTTATACACTATCGGCACTATTTTCCAATTACTACTAAATCATTTTTTTAAACTTAGGCAGACTACTTTTTTATTGTAATCTATGAGAGCCTTGGTTTGTTTTAGTACGTCAGCACCAATAATACCGTCTACCTGAGGA
Organism: Maribacter sp.; assembly: GCA_047633095.1. Lineage (GTDB taxonomy): Bacteria > Bacteroidota > Bacteroidia > Flavobacteriales > Flavobacteriaceae > Maribacter. Next base: position 31,370 of record JBLIEO010000015.1, on the reverse strand, counting down.
ATATTGTGTGCTTCCAACGCTTTGTTAACGTGGGTGAGGTCAAATAGAACAATTTTCAATTTTTTATTCTTCCATTTTCCTATTTCAATCTTATTTTTTGGGGAAATATGTGTTTCCATATCTATGGCTCCCGCGCCAGCAGCTTTTATTTCAGAAGCTTCAGAGGTAAGTTTAAAATGATCTAGCTTGTCAAAACCAACACAGGTGTTTGAAGCACCAGTGTCTAATATAAAAACTCCTTTCACACCATTAATTTTTGCTTTGATTTCTAAATGATCTGTAGCGGTTAGTTTTAATGGGATGGTAATATACCGTCCTTTTTTTAGGTTTTTTTTGAGTTTTGACATAAATAAAAAGCTGAAGGATTTTACAAATTAAATAGCATCCTAAAGATAGATTTTAGTTTGTAAAGATAAGCCTATTTTTGTCCTATGAATATTACCGATACACATACGCACTTGTACAGTGAGGCATTTGATAACGATAGGGCAACGATTATAGCAGAAGCTATTGCAAATGGGGTCGACCGATTCTTTATTCCTGCAATAGACTCTTCCTACACGGAGCGCATGTTGGAGTTAAAAAATTCATATCCAGAGCATATGTTTTTAATGATGGGTTTGCATCCCACTCATGTAAAGGAGAATTATAAGGAGGAGTTGTTGCATGTTGCCGAGATGTTAAGGGTACATCCCTTTATTGCTATTGGAGAAATTGGTATTGACTTGTATTGGGATAAGACCTTTTTAAAAGAGCAACAGGAGGCGTTTAGAGTTCAGATTAGACTAGCCAAAGAACATGGATTACCTATTGTGATACATTGCAGGGAAGCTTTTGATGCGATTTTTGAAATTTTAGAGGAAGAAAAAGGAGATGATCTATTTGGTATTTTCCATTGTTTTACAGGGAGTTTGGAACAAGCGAAGGCCGCTATTTCTTACAATATGAAACTAGGTATTGGGGGTGTAGTTACTTTTAAGAATGGTAAAATAGATACCTTTCTTAATGAAATAGATTTGAAGCATATTGTTCTAGAAACCGATGCGCCGTATTTGGCCCCTGTTCCGTATAGAGGTAAACGGAACGAAAGTGTTTATATTCTAAAGGTTCTGGAGAAGGTGGCATCAATCTATGGAAAAACTACTGCAGAAGTAGCAGAAATCACAACACAAAACTCAAAAATGGTTTTTGGTGTTTAATAAAAATAAGTAATAGGTTATGACTATAGTGAAGACAAAAATACTATTGATTTATACCGGCGGTACCATAGGTATGGTAAAGGACTATGACTCTGGTGTTTTGAAGGCTTTTGATTTCAATGAGCTTCTAAAAAGTATACCCGAGCTACATCAATTGGAGTGTGCTATTGATACCATGACTTTTGATACGCCCATAGATTCTTCGGATATGTACCCACGGGACTGGGTGAAGATTGCATCTATTATTGAGGAACGCTACGATTCCTATGAGGGTTTTGTGGTGCTACACGGAAGCGATACTATGAGTTACACGGCCTCTGCGTTAAGTTTTTTATTGGAAAACCTCGATAAACCAGTAATTCTAACAGGTTCACAATTGCCTATTGGAGATTTAAGGACCGATGCTAAAGAGAATCTAATCACTTCTATTCAAATTGCTTCTTTAAGAGTTAATTCTAAGCCGGTGGTGCGCGAAGTAGGGCTTTATTTTGAGTACAAGTTGTACCGTGGGAATAGGACAACTAAGATAAACGCAGAACATTTTCAGGCTTTTGCTTCCTTAAATTATCCTCATTTGGTAGAATCGGGTGTTCATTTAAATATTTTTGAGGAATATTTATTGCCTAAAAAGAGAGCGAAAAAACTAATTGTGCATAAACAGATGGATGAGAATGTAGCTATTGTGAAATTATTTCCAGGAATTAGTTTAAAAGTATTGGAAAGTATATTGATTACAAAAGGTCTTAAAGCCTTAGTCCTCGAAACTTATGGATCAGGAAACGCACCAACTGATAAAAATTTTTTGAATTTATTTAAAAAAGCCATCGGCAACGGAATTCACATAATCAACGTAACACAGTGCTCTGGAGGGAGTGTCATTATGGGACAGTATGAAACAAGTACAGCACTCAAGAAAATGCAAGTAATTAACGGTAAGGATATTACAACAGAGGCTGCAATTACAAAGGTGATGTACATGTTAGGTAGTGGAGTATCCGCTAAATTATTCAAAACTGTTTTTGAGACTTCTTTACGTGGAGAAATGAATTAAAATTAACCTGTTTAATTTTAATAAGTAATATTTTTTTTGTTATTTGCCCAACCTTTGAGAAAAGACATTAGAGAGGTGGCCGAGTGGTCGAAGGCGCACGCTTGGAAAGCGTGTATACCCCAAAAGGGTATCGAGGGTTCGAATCCCTTCCTCTCTGCAATTGAAGTTTTACTTTTTTTATATTGTTTTTTTTTTATCTTTAACCCCATTAACTAACTAATTTAAGTTTGAAAAAATGAAAAAATTATTCCCAAGCCTGGCGATTTCTGTGGCATTTGTAGCAGGTACAAATATGGTAAGTGCAAAAGTAGCAGCGGTAGCCTTGATAGTACAAGACGCACCCGCAGAAGCAGAGAGAGGTTTTACTCAATTATTAAAGGAAATGTTCATCACCGGTGGAGCCGGTTTTATGGGTATTGTTCTTTTATGTTTGATATTAGGTTTAGCTGTTGCCATTGAAAGAATTATCTTTTTGAACATGGCAAGTACCAATAGTTCAAAGCTTAAACAACAAGTTGAGGATGCTTTGGCTTCCGGAGGTGTTGAGGCAGCTAAAGAGGTTTGTAGAAATACAAAAGGACCTGTAGCTTCTATTTACTACCAAGGTTTGGATAGAGCAGGCGAAAGCGTTGAGTCTGCAGAAAAAGCAGTTGTTGCTTACGGAGGTGTGCAAATGGGTCAATTAGAGAAGAATGTTTCTTGGTTGTCGTTATTTATCGCTATTGCACCAATGCTTGGTTTCATGGGTACAGTAATCGGTATGATTAACGCCTTTCAAAAGATTGCAGCAGTTGGTAATCTGAGTGCATCGCTTATTGCAGGGGATATCCAAGTAGCACTTTTGACTACGGTATTTGGTCTTATTACTGCAATTATTCTTCAAATTTTTTACAATTACATTATCGCTAAAATCGATAGTATTGTAAACGATATGGAAGATTCCTCTATCACGTTAATAGATATGTTGGTAGATCACAAAAAATAAATATCACCTTTTAATACCTAAATTATTATGCAAAAAATTGTAAAAATAGCATTATTTGCCATAGGTGTAATGAGTGCTGTACTGTGGTATTTATTGCCGGATTCCGATATGCCCGCGTCAGAAGCTGCACAAAGTGGAGCTATGAACGCTATGTTCATCATTACATACATCCTACTTGGTGTTGCTGCAGTGGTAAGCGTACTATTTACTTTAAAGAATTTGTTTTCAAATCCGCAGGGTTTAAAGAAAACATTGTTCGTGGTAGGTGGTTTCGTTTTAGTCGTTGTCATCTCCTATTTTATGGCTAGTGGAACCGATGTTAATCCCAAATTTTTAGCCATGTCAGATGAAGGAACAGTGAAAAATATTGGAATGGGATTGAATGTTTTTTTCATTCTAACGGCAATTGCAATTCTTTCATTGATTTTGCCAGCGGTTAAAAAAATGTTTAGTAAATAAAAAAATAAGCAATTATGGCTAGAAGAGGAGGAGTCCCAGAAGTAAGTGCCGGTTCCATGGCAGACATAGCGTTCTTATTACTAATCTTTTTCTTGGTAACAACTACCATTGAAACAGATGCAGGTTTGGATCGTATGTTACCGCCTTGGGAGCCGCCAACGGAAGACCCACCAATTATCAAACAGAAGAATATATTTACTGTAAATATTAACAGGAATGGACAGCTTTTGGTTGAGGAAGAGATTGTTGAAATAAAGAACTTGAGAGAAAAGGCAATGGCTTTTCTTGATAACGGCGGAGCACCATCAGGAAGCCCTGAATACTGTAATTACTGTAAAGGCGCAAAAGATGATTCTTCTTCGGATAATCCTAATAAAGCGATTATTTCTCTAAAGAATGATAGAGAGACACAGTACAGTACGTATATTACTGTTCAAAATGAATTGGTAGGTGCATACAACGAGCTCAGGAATAGAGAGGCAATGCGTTTATTTAAGAAAAATTTTGTTGATATGGAAGCAGAGTATCTCAATCCTGAAACATCTGATGAAGTGAAAGAGGAATTGAAGGAAAAGGTAAGACAGATTCAAGCATTATTTCCTCAAAAGTTATCAGAAGCACAGACGTCGGCTAATTAACGAAACATAAACTAAACACTATGTCAAAATTTGCAAAGAAAAAAGATGGGGAAGTACCAGCGGTGTCTACGGCTTCGCTCCCCGACATTGTATTTATGCTTTTGTTCTTCTTTATGACCGTAACGGTCATGAAGGATAATACTTTAAAAGTAGAAAATATGCTTCCTAATGCTAGTGAAATTAAAAAATTAGAAAAAAAGGATAGGATAATATATATCTATGTTGGTAAACCAAATAGTGAGTATGAGAAGGTTCATGGAACAGAACCAAAAATACAGTTGAATGATAAGTTTTCTAATCCTTCTGATGTTGGTGATTACATTTTAATGGAGCGGGCAAAGAAATCACAAGAGCTTCAAAATGTATTAACTACCGCCCTGAAGGTAGACAAGAATGCCAATATGGGTATCATATCAGATATTAAGCAAGAGCTAAGAAAAGTAAATGCATTAAAAGTAAATTATACCACATACGAGGGGGACGCTTTTAGAAACCTCCAGTAGGCAGTTGATAATTTTCAAACTTTAAAGGACGCTCCAATACAATATTGGAGCGTCTTTTATTTTAGTAACTTTATGGTTGTATGAGAAATTGGTTGTTGTTGGTTTTTCTAGGCACTGTGTTACAATCGGTCGGTCAGTCTGAGGTAGCTTCTGACAGCGGAGTCCATCGATATTTTGAGGATCAATTTTATGTTGGCTTCACCTATAATTTTCTAGGAAATACGCCTGAAGTTGTTACGCAAAGGAACTTATCCTACGGTCTGCAGTTCGGTGCAATCAAAGATACCCCTTTAAATGCCAAGGGAACAAAGGCGGTAGGCTTTGGTCTGGGTTTGGCGTTAAATACATACTATTCTAATGTCATAGCTATAGAGACAGCTAATGGCATATCCTATACCCTTGGCGAGAATACAATAGGTTTTAATCGAAGTAAGCTTGAAACGCATTTGCTTGAATTCCCTTTGGAATTTAGATGGCGAAGTTCTACACTTGAGGAGTATAGGTTTTGGAGGTTATATGCTGGAATAAAGGCAGGATATGTCTTAGGCGCTAGGTCTACCTCCGTAATAGAAGGAAATAAGAATGGATTTTACAATACCGATGTAGAACGATTCCAATACGGTCTTACGTTAAATGTTGGTTATAATACGTTTAACATACATATGTATTACGCGTTAAATGATTTGTTCAAGGAAGGTGTTACTTTGAATAATGAAGTACTTGGATTTAGTCCATTACGAATTGGTGTTATATTTTATATTTTATAGTTTCAACAACTTCTTTAAAGGCTAGGTATAGTTTATGTACGTCTAGTAACATATCTGGTTTGGTGCTACTGGTCTATAACCAATACGTTACAGTTAGTAACTGCGAAATGATTCCAATACAGAATCCTATGATTAGTTCTGGTTTTGTAAGTGCTTTTAGGTATAGCCTAGAAGAGGCGACTAGCCCTGTGATACATATAAAAATACTGATTGCAATGACGATATTCGTTTCAAAATGAACACTAAGGGTAATAAGATACATAAGAAGTCCCCCAACGCCAACAAGGTGCAAGCTTGCCCTTACATTGAAAAAGAGCAACACAAGGCACGTGATCGAGGCACCTGCCAATCCTACAAAGTAATAATAGACTTCAACAATATAGTTGTTCGGAATTACCTTATAAAGTATCAGTAATAAGAGTATAAGGTGTATCGCTACCGGATATTTTCTTTCGGTTGCCGTAGCTATGAATATAGTGTGAACCATACCTATATTCTTCAAAATAAGATAGGTGACCATAGGAATGATAACAGTTAGGATGAATATGGGTAAAATATTCCCTCCCTGCACTTCAATAGGTGTGTGTTTTGGGGTGATTAGAAAATAAGCGATTGTTCCCCCAACAGGAATAAAAATGGGGTGGAATAGGTAGGATATAATGCTAAGGAAGTCTCTCATTAAATCTCTTTTCGCAAACGGGCAACTGGAATACCTAATTGTTCTCGATATTTTGCTACGGTCCTCCTGGCTATCGGGTAGCCTTTCTCTTTTAGAATGGCAGCAAGTTTGTCATCGGTAAGGGGCTTTCGCTTTGCTTCATTCTTTATAACCGTTTCTAATATTTTCTTAATTTCTTTTGTAGAAACATCCTCTCCTTGTTCGTTCTTCATAGATTCGGAAAAGTATTCTTTTATCAATTTAGTCCCATAAGGCGTGTCTGCATACTTGCTGTTGGCAACTCTGGATACAGTCGAAACATCCATTTTTATTTCATCTGCAATATCTTTTAAAATCATTGGCCTTAAATTGCGTTCGTCGCCTGAAAGAAAATACTCTTTTTGATACTGCATTATAGAATTCATAGTAACGAACAAGGTCTGCTGTCGCTGTCTAATAGCGTCTATGAACCACTTTGCTGAATCAAGCTTCTGTTTGATGAACATGACGGTATCCTTTTGGGATTTTGATTTATCCTGAGACTCTTTATACCCTTTTAGCATGTTGTTGTATTCTCTAGATACATGGAGTTCCGGAGCATTTCTGCCATTAAGACTTAGTTCCAGTTCTCCTTCCACGATTCGTATAGAAAAATCAGGCACTACATGTTCAACAATTCTATTATTACCGGAATAAGAGCCACCCGGTTTCGGATTTAATTTTTCTATCTCCGAAATAGCCTCCTTGAGTTCGGCCTCGGTAACAGTATATTTTTGTATCAGCTTCTGATAATGCTTTTTTGAGAACTGGTCAAACGATTTCTTTAGGATTCGAATGGCGAGTTCAATAGATGGGGATAGTCCCTTTCGTTCCAATTGAATCACCAAACTTTCTTCCAAAGAACGTGCACCCACACCTGGTGGGTCCAACGCTTGAACAATGGAAAGCATTCGCGTTATGGTCTTTTCTTCGGTATATATGTTCTGGGTAAACGCGAGATCGTCCAAAATGTCGGCAACAGGTCTGCGTATGTAACCACTTTCATCAATACTGCCAATCAAAAACTCTGCAATTGCCCACTCTTCGTCATTGAGGTAAACCGTATTCATTTGGTTTAGTAGATATTGATTAAATGATGTGCCTGCTGCATACGGAACGCTTTTTTCTTCATCATCCGAACTGTAGTTATTCGCTTGGGTTCGATAATCCGGTATTTCGTCGTCACTTAAATAATCATCTATATTTATATCCTCGGCTTCTATAGTTTCGCTATCCTCAAGCTCATAATCGTCTTCAAACTCATCATCTGGACTTTCTAACTCTTCCTTACCGCTTTCTAACGCAGGGTTTTCTTCCAATTCCTGTTTCAAGCGCTGTTCAAAGGCTTGGGTAGGTAGTTGTATCAGCTTCATCAATTGGATTTGCTGAGGCGATAGTTTTTGTGATAGTTTAAACTGTAAGTGTTGTTTTAGCATAGTTTTTTTCTACTCACTATAAAAATAACGAAATGCATTTAAAATTCGGCATTTTGCGGTGTTCTAGGAAACGGTATAACATCCCGGATATTTCCCATACCAGTAGCGAACAGCACAAGTCTTTCAAAGCCAAGTCCAAAACCGCTATGTTCTGCAGTTCCAAACTTACGCAGATCTAGGTACCACCAAAGTTCTTTTTCATCAATATCCAAATCTGCAATTTTCTGTTTCAGAACATCTAAGCGCTCTTCCCTTTGAGATCCACCTACGATCTCTCCAATTCCAGGGAATAGAATATCCATGGCGCGTACGGTTTTACCGTCTTCGTTCAACCGCATATAGAATGCCTTTATCTTGGCAGGATAATCAAAAAGGATTACCGGGCAATTAAAGTGTTTTTCAACAAGGTAGCGTTCGTGTTCGCTTTGGAGATCTGTACCCCATTCTTTTATAGGGTATTTAAACTTTTTCTTTTTATTGGGTTTGCTATTTTTTAAAATATCAATCGCTTCTGTATAGCTTACTCTTTTGAAGTTGTTTTCTGCTACAAATCTCAACTTTTCCAATAGCGGCATAGCACTGCGTTCCGACTGAGGTTTACTTTGTTCTTCATCCAAAAGGCGCTTTTCTAAAAATTCCAAATCCTCGGTACAGTGTTCTAATACGTAGCGGATAACATTTTTAATAAAATCCTCGGCAAGGTCCATATTGTCTTCCAGATTAAAGAATGCCATTTCTGGTTCTATCATCCAAAATTCGGCCAAATGTCTAGAAGTGTTTGAGTTTTCAGCTCGAAAGGTTGGGCCAAATGTGTATACTTTTCCCAGGGCCATAGCGTAGGCCTCCGCTTCAAGTTGTCCGGAGACGGTAAGGTTGGTTTCTTTGCCAAAGAAATCTTTTTTGTAATCAACGTCACCTTCTTCTGTTAGGGGTGGGTTTTTATTATCCAATGTGGTTACACGAAACATTTCGCCAGCTCCTTCTGCATCTGAGCCTGTTATAATAGGGGCGTGGAAATAATAGAAGCCGTTGTCCCTAAAATACTGGTGTATGGCAAAGGAGAGCGCTGACCTTACACGCATTACGGCAGCAAAAGTATTGGTGCGTATTCTTAGGTGTGCTTTTTCCCTAAGAAACTCTAACGAATGTTTTTTTGGCTGTATTGGGTAGGTTTCTGGGTCTGCTGTACCATGAACATGAATGTCACTCACCTGAATCTCTACAGACTGTCCACGACCTTGACTCTCTATCAAGGTTCCGGTAATTTTTAGTGCAGCACCTGTGTTGATTTGTTTAAGAAGGTTTTCATCAAATTTTTCAAAATCTACAACACATTGTATGGTGTTTAACGTAGATCCATCGTTCAAGGCAATAAATCGATTACTTCTGAAAGACCGTACCCATCCGTTTACGGTGATTTCTTGCAGTATTTGTTTTCCTTGAAGTACTTCCTTTATCGTTGCTGAGTGCATGTTTAATCAATTGAAAATTAAAAGTTCAAAGATAGCTTTTTGATAAAAAAGAATGAATCTATAGCCATCTTAAAATGCCATAGCTTCTAAAAAGAGTGTTAGTTGTAATCCTCTCCTTTGGGAAGTATATCTATTTGTGGTTCTTTTAGTACTGTTTTGTTAGAAATACTACGTTCCAAGGAAATTAATAGAGAAGGCAAAAGGATAAGATTAGCGAGCATGGCGAAAAGTAATGTGGCCGAAACTAAGGCGCCCAAGGCTACTGTACCGCCAAAATTGGAAATGACAAAAACGGAGAACCCGAAAAATAGTACAATAGAAGTATAGAACATACTTACTCCTGTTTCTCTTAGTGCTGCGTAAACAGATTTTTCTATACGCCATTTACTCGCCGTTAGTTCTTGACGGTATTTTGCAAGGAAGTGTATCGTGTCATCTACCGATATTCCAAAAGCGATGCTGAATACTAAAATGGTCGATGGTTTAATAGGGACGCCTACAAAACCCATAATACCAGCGGTTACAACAAGCGGGAGAAGATTTGGAATCAGCGATATGATGATCATTCTAAAAGACCGAAATAAATATGCCATGAACAAAGCAATGAGTCCGATAGCGAGTGCCAAGGACATGATAAGGTTTTTTACCAAATACTTTGTTCCTTTTAAAAAAATAAGGGCACTACCCGTCATATATACGTGGTAGCGTTCTTTCGGAAAAATTTTAGCAATATTCTCCAGTAAACTTCGCTCAATTTCCTCCATGCGTTCTGTGTTCACATCGCGCATGAAGGTGGTCATTCTAGCAGTCTGTCCAGTACTGTCTACAAAGCTTTTAAGGAGGTCACTGTTATCGGACGATTTACGGGCAACATCCATGATAAAAGGATTTTCTTGACTTGTGGGAAGCTGGTAGTATTTTGGAATGCCGTTATAAAAGGCCTGTTTGGAATATTTGACCAAATTTACAACCGAAACTGGTTTGGAGAGCTCGGGTATTTCGTCTACCACTTGCCCAAGACGGTCTATGCGTTTTAGCGTGGCGGGTTTAAGTACGCCTTTTGGAGTTTTGGTGTCTATTACGATTTCTACGGGCATAATGCCATCGAATTCTTCTTCAAAAAAGCGGATGTCCTTAAAAAAAGCTGCATTTTTTGGCATATCTTCTATGGGGCTTCCAGAAATATCTATCTGATAAATACCAATAATGCTTAACACGAGTAGCGAAATGGATACGATATAGACCGATATTCTTTGTTTTCTTACGATGCCTTCCATCCAATCTACGAAAGCATCGACCCATTTTTTGTTTAAATGCTTTAAGTGCTTTGTTTTGGGAAGCGACATAAAACTGTACATGATGGGGATGATAAGTAGGGAGATTATAAAGATACCTAAGATGTTGATTGAGGCAACAATTCCAAACTCTTTTAATAATTTACTATCAGTAATGATAAAGGTTGCGAACCCTGAAGCTGTGGTTACATTGGTCATTAGGGTAGCGTTTCCAATTTTAGAAATAACACGCTGCAAAGAAAGTGCTTGATTCCCATGTTTCTTTACCTCTTGCTGGTACTTGTTGATAAGGAAAATACAATTGGGAATCCCTATTACGATGATTAATGGCGGAATCAATGCGGTAAGCACTGTAATTTCATATTGTAGTAGGCCCAGTATTCCAAAAGCCCACATAACCCCGATAATTACCACACACATAGATATAAAGGTGGCTCGTATACTTCTAAAGAAAAAGAAAAAGATGAGCGAAGTAACCCCTAGGGCAGCTAGAATAAACTTCCCAATTTCGTCTATGATATTCTGCGAATTCATGGTGCGCACATAGGGCATCCCTGAGATACGAACGTCCAGTCCGGTTTCTTTCTCAAAGCGATTCACCAAGTGCATCATATCCTTTAAGACAAAATCTTTGCGGACACTGGTGTTTATAATGTCCTTGTCCATATACATAACCGTGCGTATAGTGCTGCTCTTCTTATTATAAATAAGATTGTCGTAAAAGGGAATGTCGTTGAATAAGTGTTGAATTATACTGTCTACCTCTTGGATGGTTTCCGGTTGCTTTTTTATCAAAGGTTGCATGACAAATTCCTGCTTGCCATTATCCTTAATCAATTCTTGAAGGTTGTCTGTAGAAAGTACAAAATCTACTTCAGGGAAGGCTCCTAACTGTTTGCTGAACTTGTTCCAACGATTAAAATTTGTAGGATTGAATAAGGCGCTATCGCGTACGGCAAAAACCACTGCATTGCCTTCTTCGCCAAATTGATTTAGAAACGAACGGTATTCTTGGTTAACGGGATGGTCATCTGGTAAAAGGTTGGCCGGAGAGTTAGAAAACTGCATGTTCTGCCATTGCATGCCTAAAAAAACAGTAACTGCAGCAATACATAATAGAATAAGAATACGATTCCTAAGAATGATTCTTGCAGTTTTTGCCCAAAATCCTTGTGTGAGTTTTTCTACCATAGCTATTTTTAGCAGGTTGCAAAGGTAACTAATGTGTTTAAGTGTTCCTAGATTGAAGGATTTAAAAAAAACGTCTTTGGATATATTATTATTTAGTAATTTCCTTTGCCGTAATAAAACGTTCTTTATACTTTATTTGAATAGGAATTCGTAGCTGTGTATTTGTTGTTTAGCTCGGTTAAAAAAAAGGCATTAATTTTTCATTATAGTAATTTGATTCATGGTTGGTATTAAAAGGAAAAACGGCTAAGGGACCGTTTTTCTACCTTTCTATCTCTAAATTTTGGTGCCCTATACTTTCATGATTTCGGCTTCTTTCATTCCTAGGAAATCATCAATCTTTTTAACGTATTTATCCGTAAGTTCCTGAATATCTGCTGTAGCATTTTTTTGAAGATCTTCCGACGCATCCGAATCTTTAATTTCCTTATTTGCATCTTGCCTCGCGCTTCTAATGCCTACTTTGGCATGCTCAGCCTCGGCTTTTGCTTGCTTGGTAAGCTGTATACGCCTTTCTTCCGTCAATGGTGGTACGTTGATGATAATCATGTCTCCGTTGTTCATGGGATTAAATCCAAGGTTAGCGTTCATAATCGCTTTTTCTATTTCTTGAAGCATGTTTTTCTCCCATGGTTGAACTGAAATGGTGCGACCATCAGGCGTATTTATGTTCGCTACTTGCGGTAACGGTGTTTGTGAGCCGTAATAATCTACCATAACAGAGGATAACATGGTTGGACTTGCTTTCCCTGCACGTATTTTTACAAATTCGCGCTCTAGGTGGGAAATAGCAGCATCCATACCTTCCTTTGCGGCATCTAAAATAAAATCTATCTCTTCGTTCATAGTACTATTTTCTAAAGTATGATCATAAGCTATATCAAAACTACATATTCACTGTGGTTCCAATATGCTCCCCGTTAACAATTTTAAGCAAATTACCCTTTTTGTTCATATCAAAAACAACAATAGGTAGTTCATTTTCTTGACTTAATGTGAACGCCGTCGTATCCATTATCTTTAAGCCTTTTGTAAGAACATCTTGGAAGGATATGGTGTCGAATTTTGTGGCGTTTTTATCTTTTTCTGGGTCAGATGTATAAATTCCATCTACGCGAGTACCTTTAAGAATTACATCAGCCTCTATTTCTATGGCACGTAGCACTGCAGCGGAATCTGTGGTGAAGTATGGGTTTCCGGTACCCCCACCAAAAATAACTACACGTCCCTTTTCTAAATGTCGCATGGCCCTTCGTCGAATAAAAGGTTCTGCAACTTCGTTTATTTGTATTGCGGACTGTAACCTAGTCTCTACATCCTGCATTTCTAGCGCACTTTGCAGAGCAAGACCGTTGATAACCGTTGCTAGCATCCCCATATGGTCGGCTTGAACGCGATCCATTCCTGTAGCTGCTCCTGCAAGACCACGAAAAATATTCCCACCCCCTATGACGATGGCAATTTGTATGCCTTGACCTACCACTTCCTTAATTTCTTTGGCATATTCGTTAAGCCTATCGGAGTCGATTCCGTATTGCTTTTTGCCCATCAACGCTTCGCCGCTTAACTTTAGAAGTATTCTTTTGTATTGCATGGTTATGTTATTTCAAAACAAAAATAATAAAAATTATCTATGGGAGCGTCACAGAGGCAATGGTGTTCAAAACATAATTATTTCCTAATTTTAAAAAGCACAACTTTAGGTTTTAATATTCTTTTGTAGTATTGGTGATTGCGTATAAATTATAGTGTTTTAATTGAATTAGATTTTATGAGAAAAGTATTGATAGTGTTAGTGGTACTCGGTACAGTTTATAGCTGTGGTGTAGGAAAGTCATTGGCTACCATAGATAAAGTTCGAATTTCTGCTTCCTTGGATTTGGTCAACATTAAAAATGACAAGGTAGAAGTTTCTATAGATCCGGGTGCTTTTGTGCGGGATGTGGTTTCGTTTAAGATACCAAAAACTGTTCCGGGCACTTATAGTTCGGATAACTATGGAAGCTATATTCAGGATTTGGTTGCTTTGGACTATACCGGTAGGGTAATGCAAGTGTTCAAAGAGGATGCCAATTCTTGGCGTATTTCTAACGCTAAAAATTTGGATAAAATTACCTATTGGGTAAACGATACCTATGATACGGAAACGGAAATACCGAATCCAGTATTTTCTCCGGCTGGCACAAATATACTCGAGGGTGAAAACTTTATGCTGAATCTGCATGGGTTTGTGGGTTATTTTGAGGGATACAAAGAAGTGCCTTACACTATTTTGGTTCGAAAACCATTAGATTTTGTAGCGACTACCACATTGCCGGAAGAGGCAGACAGAAAACCAGATCCAGCATGGGATAGGTTTGTAGCCAAGCGATATTTTGAGGTGATTGATAATCCTATTTTGTATGCGAGACCAAATACGGTAAGCTTTGTTATAAATGACATTCATGTTACCCTAAGTGTTTATTCTCCTAATGGGGTCTATAAAGCTATAGATCTTAGGGATCGCATGGAGGAAATGATGACTGCTCAGAAGGCATTTCTAGGAGATGTGGACAGTACCAAGGAATATGTTATCCTGCTTTATTTGTCAGAATTGGATGCACCGGATGCCAAAGGCTTTGGAGCTTTGGAACACCACACATCTACGGTTGTTGTCTTGCCCGAATCGATGCCAAAAGAACAGTTAGAACAGGTAATGGTAGATGTGGTGTCACATGAATTTTTTCATATTGTTACGCCTTTATCCATACATTCTAAAGAAATAAAATTCTTTGATTTTAATGAACCTAAAATGTCCAAACACCTTTGGATGTATGAAGGGACAACGGAGTATTTTGCCAACTTGTTTCAGATTCAGCAAGGGCTGATAGATGAAGCTGAATTTTATGATCGCATCATGGATAAGTTTGGAAATGCCAAAGCCTATGACGACACCATGTCGTTTACCGTGATGAGCGAAAATATTTTAGAAGAGCCGTATGCAGCTAATTATGGGAACGTATATGAAAAGGGCGCATTGATCAATATGGCGTTGGATATTTTGATTAGGGAGAAGAGTGAAGGAGAAAAAGGTGTGTTGTGGCTCATGAAGGAGTTGTCTCAAAAGTACGGTAAGGAAATACCATTTGAAGATGATTTGTTGATAGATGAAATTGTGGCTATGACTTATCCAGAAGTACGAACTTTTTTTGATGCACACGTGATAGGAAAAGTGCCTATAGATTATGTAAATTACCTTGCCAAGGTAGGTCTTGCGATGGTGAAATCGGAACGGCAGACCGGCTACTTTTTAGATGGTGAGAATCCCTTTATAGACGTAGATATAGAAAATGATACTGCTATTTTTGTTCGTGAAATTATACCCTTGAATTCCTTTTTCACGAATATAGGTTTACGGGGTGGTGATGTAATTCAAAGAATAAATGGTACGGAGATAAGCTTGGAATCCCTTCGTTCGATAATTGCTTCAAGCTATGGTTGGACTCCGGATACAGAAATTGAAATAGAATTGTTTCGAAATGGCGAGTCAATTACCTTGGAAGGCTCAGTAGGTTTGCCAGTCTTGTTACAAGACAAAATAGTTACGGTAGAAGGGGTGTCTGCTGATTTTTCGGAGTTAAGGAATGCGTGGTTAAGGCAATAGTGATTTTTATATGAATAAAACCCCCTAAGCTTTTGCTTAGGGGGTTTCTAATAGATAATAGGGTCCTTATTTAACCTACAGTTGCGCGTTTAAATCCTGTAACGGAAACATCACCATATGATTCAACATATTTGGCAACGCTCATTTTTTCGTCCTTTATAAAGTTTTGATCTAAAAGGCATTGTTCTTGGTCTAAAGTAGTATTGTCAGATACGAATCGTTCCATTTTACCAGGAAGAATTTTATTCCAGATTTGCTCTGGTTTGCCTTCAGCTTTTAATTGGGCTTTAGCATCCTCTTCTGCCTTGGTCATAACCTCAGGGGTTAATTGGACCATGGAGATATACTGGGGAACATTTTTTAGTGTTTTTCCCAAACGTACTAATTCTTCATTATCCTTCTCTATTACTGCAATTCTTGCTTCAGTTTCAGATGCTACAAAAGAAGCATCAAAATCTTTATAAGAAAGGGTGCTGGCTCCCATAGAAGCTACTTGCATAGCCAAATCTTTTACTAAAATTTCGCTATTGTCAACTTTAGAGGAAAGTCCTACCAAAGCTGCTATTTTATTGATGTGCACATAGAAACCTATGTATGGTGCTTCCAATTTGTCAAAAGCGGTGATTTCAAGTTTTTCTCCAATAACACCAGTTTGCTCAATCAATTTTTCCGCAACGGTCATGCCTCCAAAATCAGCTTCTAAAAAAGCCTCTTTGGTATCGTTGTTTAGAGCTATGTCTGCAAGTTGATTTGCTAAGGCTACGAAGTTTTCGTTTTTACCTACGAAATCGGTTTCACAACCTAATACGATAGCAACACCTGCAGTATTATCTGCATTTACTTTTGCAATAGCTGCACCTTCGGAAGAATCTCTATCGGCTCTTTTAGCAGCAACTTTTTGTCCTTTTTTACGAAGCACCTCGATTGCTTTGTCAAAATCGCCTTCAGCTTCTACTAAGGCATTTTTACAGTCCATCATTCCAGCACCAGTAGCTTTTCTTAATTGATTTACTTCTGCAGCGGTAATTTTTGCCATAATTAAAGTTTTTATTGTTATTCTCGCCCTCGAAATGCCCACATACTTTGTGGGGTTTCAAGGGTGGGAATCTTTATAATTAGTAATTGTTTTCACCTCTCTTGTGAAGAAGACAGATTTGTTTTTAAATCTGGACGATGTTTCTATTCAACGCCGCCTTTTGTATTGTCTTGCCAAACCTTTAGTTCGTCCCATTTGCCATCAGCAGCCATTTGTGCTTGCTTTGGCCATGAGGTCGTATCTAAATGAGCCATTCTTGAACTGGCTTCTGTTAAGACTTCTTTTATTTTATCTGCATCACCTTTAGCAAGATCTGAATAAGTCCCCATTCCAGCATTGGTCAATGCTTCTGCTGCTTTAGGTCCTACTCCTTCTATTTTAGTAAGGTCGTCAGATTTGCTTTTCACTTTTGTAGGAGCTACTTTTTCTTTTTTAACTTCCTTTTCGATCGCTTCAATCTCCACCGTTGGTTCTGGCGCTTCTTCAACTACCGGTGCAGCTTTTGTTTCAACTTTTTCGGGAGTTGGTTCAGCTGCTACTTTTGGAGTTTCTTTTTTAGCTTCTTTTTCTTTTTTTTCTTCTTCGCCAGCACTTTTCTCTGACTTACGTTCCGCAAGACCTTCTGCAACCGCATTGGTAACTTGTGTCATGATGATATCAATAGATTTTGAAGCATCGTCATTAGAAGGAATAAGGTAGTCAACATCTCTGGGATCAGAATTGGTATCTACCATGGCAAAAATTGGAATATTCAATTTTTGTGCTTCTTTAACGGCAATATGCTCACGCATCGTGTCAACGATAAATAAAGCTCCTGGCAAGCGTGTCATTTCAGAAATAGAACCTAAGTTCTTTTCTAACTTAGCACGCAAACGATCTACTTGTAAACGTTCTTTTTTGGATAAAGTAAGGAATGTTCCATCCTTTTTCATCCTATCAATCATTGCCATTTTCTTTACCGCCTTACGTATGGTAACGAAGTTTGTTAGCATACCGCCTGGCCATCTTTCTGTAATGTAAGGCATGTTCACATTTGCTGCTTTTTCTGCAACAATGTCCTTTGCCTGTTTTTTTGTAGCTACGAAAAGAATTTTTCTTCCGGACGCTGCAATTTTGCTCAAAGCCTCATTGGCTTCGTCCATTTTTGCAACCGTTTTGTAAAGATTGATAACGTGTATTCCGTTACGCTCCATGTAGATGTAAGGAGCCATGTTCGGATTCCACTTTCTTGTAAGGTGTCCAAAATGTACACCTGCTTCTAATAATTGTTTTACTTCGACTTTCGCCATTTTAAATTTAGTTTACGTTCTTATGAATTAGCAATAATGAAGTGGTATTTCGCCAAGCGAAAAGCCTCCATTATTTAGATGCTAAACTAATTTATCCTAAACTTGTTTCAGGATAGTCCTTTAATACTACGTACGTAGTATTAAAGGTTTTTAAGTGTCCTTGCAAAAGGACTTTCAATGAACTTGTTAGTGAAAATATAATAATATTAGGCGCTTATTAAATAATATAATAAGCGCCTTGGAAATTTGTAATTGATATTAACGTTTAGAGAACTGGAATTTCTTACGAGCTTTCTTCTGTCCAAATTTCTTACGTTCAACCATTCTTGGATCTCTTGTTAAAAGACCTTCTGGCTTTAGTGCTATTCTGTTTTCAGCATCTATTTCACATAATGCTCTAGCTATAGCTAAACGAATTGCTTCTGCTTGGCCGGTAATGCCACCACCATAAACGTTTACTTTAACGTCGTACGTACCTTCCGTTCCTGTTAACGCAAAAGCCTGGTTCACTTTGTACTGTAGTGTAGCTGTTGGGAAATATACAGCTAAGTCTTTATTGTTTATAGTAACTTTACCATCTCCTGTGGAAAGGTATAAGCGTGCTACGGCAGTTTTTCTTCTACCTATTTTGTGAATTACTTCCATTACTTAAGGTCTTTTATGTTTACTGCTGTTGGTTTTTGAGCTTCCTGCCCGTGTTCGGAACCAGCATATACTTTTAAGTTTCTGAAAAGCTCGGCGCCTAAACGATTTTTAGGCAACATTCCCTTAACAGCTCTCTCAACAATACTCGCAGGATTTTTTTCCAATAATTGTATTGCAGTAGTTGCGCGTTGGCCACCTGGGTAGCCGGTGTAACGTAAGTATGTTTTTTCTGCCCATTTGTTTCCGCTTAGCGTAACTTTCTCGGCATTGATAATTACAATGTTGTCACCGCAATCTACGTGTGGGGTAAAGCTTGGCTTGTGCTTTCCTCTTAATAGATTGGCTACTTTGGAGGATAAACGACCTAGCGTTTGTCCCTCGGCATCAACCAACAACCATGCTTTATTCACGGTCGCTTTATTGGCAGATATGGTCTTATAACTTAATGTGTCCACTGAAAATATGTTTAACTATTAATCTTCATCAATCCCGATAATTGGGGTGCAAATGTACAATTATAAAGTTGAATTCCAAATAGTTGTTTCTTTTTATTTTAGGGTTTTGGAATTCTTGTCGTAAAGAAGGTTTTTTCAAGTTAAAAACTTGATTTATTAGTTTCAAGAGTGATGTTCTATTGTGTTGTTTCACGAAAGTAATATTTTTTATGTTAGGAAAATGGAGGGATTACCTATGCTGCAGATGAGACGGATTACTTGTGAAATTTTTTTTTTAAAATAACGTTATACTGCAATAAGTAAGCAAAAGATATATAAAATGAAATCAAAATTATTTACTTTAATGTTAGTGGCTGTTTTTATTTGGTCTTGTAGTTCCGATAATAAAGATGGTTCTGGTTCAAAAAATGACATTGTAGGAACTTGGGATGCCATAGCCTTGAATGTCGATATAAACACAGCAAGCGAGCAAGCGCAGCTGGGACAGCAGGTGTTGAGTTTTTTATCGAATAACAATTGCTTTATTATTACACTACAATTTAATGTAGATCTAACTGCAGAAGCAAGAAATGCTGTCGCTAATTTAGACGTAAGTATTGGAGCGGGTGGTCTTGCGATTCCCTGCCCAACGGAATTTGAAATCGAGACCAATACGTATACGTATACTGATAATGTAGTCAGTTTTGTAAATGAAGATGGTGAGACCGTAAATACTTTGGTATCAATAAATGGAGACATAATGACCGTAAATGCTGCAAGTTTGGAAATTCCTAATTTCGACGAAACGGGCGATTTGATTTTTAAAAGACGATAAAAAAGTAAGTGATATCAAAATATTATCTTCCAGTTGTGAATGTTTTTTATACTCACGATTAGAGGGCCTAAGGCAACTTGCTTTGCGGTTGGCAGGAATTAATTTTTATTGTTTGTAAAACTTTGCATGTACGTGTTGTTCTGTTGCTTTTAAAGCAATTAGGTACATTCCTTTTTCTGATTCTGCAATACGAATATTGATAGCATTGTTTTTAACCGCCATTCATGTTGTAATACGGTATAACCATGTATATATAGGAACTAGTTATATATGCTTTATCGGTTTCCTTTAGTCTTAATACATTTATAACGCTAGTAGCAGTATTTGGAAAAATCGTAACCTTTTCTTTCTTTTAACGTGTTTAGGTCTTGGTCTCTGATTGTGACATGCCGTAAGTCATACTACCAAAAACTACTAAAACTAGACAGAGATACTTTTTCATTGGTTTAAAGATTCATGCTCTTAAGTTGTTTTGAAATAGTTAATAGTGAAACGAAGTGCTTTCTAAGGATTTAACCCCTATTTAATTGTGTTAGTTAGCTGCGTATTTCAAAATGTATGTTTCTAGGATGTTCTGTCCTATATTACCGAAAAGTCACTAACATTCTTTTAATTTTGACAATACAGCATATAAACTGGATAAATTTATAGCACTTCTGTTTCTGTAAGGCGTATTAATTTTGCGACGTATAATTTTTAATACCCTATAGGTTTATGAATATATTGAGATTCTATTCGAATATTTGGATGACCATACCCTATTCTTCTCAAGTTTGGAGCGATTGGTACGGCTCCCAAAAACCAGCTCCAGAAGTTATTCTTAGGAACGCTATTTTGGACAGGCAGTCTGTTTCTGAAATGGAGTTACCCCTTATAAAGATAGCTGCTATTGATTTAAAAGGAAGAGAGCATATACTAACGGAATTTAATGTAGTAAAACCCATACGAATCAAGGGGTTGGTTTCGGGCGATTTCTTAAAACTATCAAATATGATTCCAATGCAAATAGGCACATATACCGGTTTGCGATTTTACATGGGGAACGGTATCAATAGCTTTGTTTGCAATAATGGGGAGACTAACACGACTAACGAGCTATCATATTTAGATTTTGGAATACAGGATAACTTAGAAGTAAGGAAAAGGCAACACGGCGAACTAAAGCTTTGGTTTCAATTGGCACCTTATACATTTTGGAGTTATGTTAGACCCTTCACTAATTGGTTTAAAAAAGTAAAAGAGCAATTGCCTAGATTGGCCGGTAGTATGAGCTAGGGAATAATACTAAAGAAAAAAAGCATTTAGATTTAGTTTTGAACGCTTTTTTTCTTTGTCGCATTTTAATGTGCCTCCAACCAATTTTCACCAAGTCCAACCTCTACATCCAAAGGTACTGTTATGGTATATGCATTTTCCATTTCTGATTTAATCATAGCCTTTAGTTCTTCCAGTTCTGGATTATAGATGTCAAAAACTAATTCATCGTGTACCTGCAAAAGCATTTTGGATTTGAACGTGCCCTCAGCTAGTTTTTTATGGATATTGATCATCGCAATTTTGATGATATCTGCTGCCGAACCTTGTATTGGTGCATTTACTGCGTTACGTTCAGCTGCGCCCCTTACTATAGCATTACTTCCATTAATATCCTTAAGATAGCGCCTACGGCCCAAAACCGTTTGCACATAACCGTGATCGCGCGCAAAATTTACCTGCTCGTTCATATAGCTCCTAAGCTTAGGATAGGTTTTGTAATAGGTTTCTATAAGTTCTTTTGCTTCGGAACGAGATAAATCTGTTTGGTTGCTCAATCCAAAAGCTGAAACACCATAGATAATCCCAAAATTTACTGTTTTGGCATTTCCGCGCTGTTCACGAGTCACTTCATCAATGGGAACACTGAAAACTTTTGATGCGGTAGAGGAGTGTATATCCTCCCCGTTTTTGAATGCCTCTATCATTGTAGTTTCCTCACTAAGAGCTGCGATGATACGCAGTTCTATTTGAGAGTAATCTGCGGCTAATAACGTGTAATTGGCATCTCTTGGTACAAAGGCTTTTCGCACTTGCCGTCCGCGTTCTGTTCTAATAGGGATATTCTGTAAATTAGGATTGTTGCTGCTCAATCGACCTGTGGCGGCAACGGTCTGCATATAATCTGTATGTACCCTTCCTGTGCTTTCTTCCACTTGTAATGGAAGTGCATCTACGTAGGTGCTTTTTAGTTTAGCAAGTCCGCGGTAATCCAAAACATTTTGAATGATTTCATGATCTTTAGCTAGGTAGGATAGCACATCTTCCGCGGTGGAATATTGTCCAGTTTTGGTTTTCTTCGGCTTCTCTACCAATTTCATTTTATCAAAAAGGATTTCCCCTAATTGTTTAGGTGAGCCGATATTAAATTCCTGTTCTGCAGCTTCGTAAATCTTTTTTTCTAAGCTAGCGATGTCATTATTCAGGTCTTCTGAAAGTGAATTAAGAAATGCCTCATCTAGATTGATACCTTCCAACTCCATATCCGCTAGCACACGCAATAAGGGTATTTCTATATCCTTAAAGAGTCCGTCTGTTTTGGCTTCAGCCAGTTCAGGTCTAAACTGTTGTGCCAATTGAAACGTTATATCCGCATCCTCAACGGCATATTCTGTTATTTTTTCAAGTGGAACATCGCGCATAGACAATTGGTTCTTGCCTTTCTTGCCAATAAGTTCCGTGATGGAAACGGGACTATAATTCAAATAGGTTTCCGCCAACACATCCATATTATGCCGCATATCCGGATTGATAAGGTAGTGGGCAAGCATGGTATCAAAATAGTTGCCTTTAACTTTGATGTTATACTTATCTAAAACTTTAATATCATACTTAAGATTTTGCCCAACTTTTTCAATACTTTCCGATTCAAAGAACGGTCTCAGCTCTTCGATAAGTTTTTTGGCTTCGTCCTTATCCTCAGGAAAAGGAATATAAAATCCTTTGGTAGCTTCCCAACTAAAAGCGATACCTACAAGTTCTGCTGTAAGTGGATTAAGTCCAGTAGTTTCCGTGTCAAAACAAACAGAGGTTTGTTTCATTAGATTCTGAAGAAATAGCTTCATAGCCATGCCTGGCGCTATACTTTGGTAGGAATGGGGAATGTCTTTGATGGTTTTTCTACTAGAGCTATCCTTTATAGTAGCCGGTGAAGCACCGTCGCCGCCAAAAAGTGAGAACTGTCCAGTTCCGGCAGACGAAGAAGCTTTTTTTACTGTTTCCGTGCTGGTAACTTCCCCTGTGGTTGTAGCTTCTTCTCCTGAAAATATCTTTATAAATTGGTCTTTTAATCTTCTGAATTCGAGCTCTTCGAAGATTTCCTGTACTTTTTCATTGTCAGGAACAGACATTTCGTAGTCCTTAGCGTCAAAGGTTACCTCCACTTCTAAACAGATAGTCGCTAATTTTTTAGAAAGTAGCCCCAACTCTTTATTGGCTTCGATTTTAACCTTCATAGCGCCTTTAAGCTTGTCTGTATTTTCTAAAAGGCCTTCCATAGTGCCATATTCGGCAATAAATTTTCTAGCCGTCTTGTCACCTACACCTGGTAATCCCGGAATATTATCACTGGCATCTCCCATCATGCCTAAGTAATCTATGACCTGTTCTGGTCGTTCCACACCAAAACGTTTTTGTATTTCTGGGATGCCCCAAATTTCTATGCCATTCCCCATTCGAGCAGGGCGGTACATAAAGATATTCTCCGATACCAATTGTCCAAAATCCTTATCTGGGGTTACCATAAAAACCTTGTAATCTTCTTTTTCGGCTTGTTTGGCTAAGGTGCCTATAATGTCATCGGCCTCCCAACCTTCTAGCACAACAGAGGGAATATGCATCGCCTTTAGGATATTTTGAATGTAGGGTACTGCAATTTTTATAGCGTCTGGGGTTGCATCCCGGTTCGCTTTATACTCTGGGTATAATTCAGTACGCTCCGCGCTTCCTCCTTTATCAAAACACACTGCCAAATGGTCTGGTTTCTCACGCTTTATTACATCGAACAAGGAGTTCATAAAACCCATTATTGCGCTGGTGTCCATGCCTTTGGAATTAATTCTAGGGTTCTTTATTAAGGCGTAGTAGCCTCTAAAAATTAAGGCGTATGCGTCTAGTAGAAATAGTCTTTTTTGATCTGCCATGGTGGGAATTTAAAAGTACGAATTTAGAGGTACGAAATTGAATTTGCTAAAGTTTTTAAAAAGGATTGTCACTCGGGCGAATAATAGAAGGGGTGCAGGTCAATATTTTTCTTCAAATAGTCCAAGATATTAATGAATCACTCAGTAAGCCAGCCGATTGTAAAAAAGGGGTTAGAGAGATTTTGAATGGGCATAGTAGATAACAAAAACGCTGCTTTCTAGCTTTGTCTTTAAGTTTTTTGGTCCTGTTAGATAATTTGCTTTTCTAGTATCTTAGCCTGTTACGAAACATAGCTTTTAGAAGGATTGTTCATATGCCCCTCCTCTGAATACGTTCTATATGTAAACCCGGGTTGAATGCAATACCCGCCTGTTTCGCCTTTTTTGTTGATGGCGATAAAACCAATCTGGAAGTCGTTGCGTCCTTCGTTTTTCGCCATGATGCGTTTTACGCCTTCTTCACAAGCTTCTTGTGGTGATTTTCCTTGTCGCATTAATTCTACGATTAAAAAACTTCCTACAGTGCGCACCACTTCTTCGCCCATGCCTGTGGCTGTTGCGCCACCAATTTCGTTGTCTACAAACAGACCTGCGCCAATAATGGGGGAGTCGCCCACACGGCCTGCCATTTTATAACCCATTCCGCTGGTGGTACATCCACCAGCAATATCTCCGTTTTTGTCAATGGCTAACATGCCTATGGTATCGTGGTTTTCTATATTGATAATCGGCTTGTATTCCGATGTTTTTTTCCATTCCAACCATTCCAATCGGGACTGCTCGGTAAGTAGATTCACTTTTTCAAATCCTTTTTCGTAAGCAAATTGTTCGGCACCTTGCCCGGCCAACATTACATGCGGTGTGTCCTCCATCACCTTTCTGGCTACCGAAATTGGGTTTGCTATGTTTTGCATCGCCAATACCGCACCGCAATTGCCATCCTTGTCCATGATACAGGCGTCTAAAGTTACGGTTCCATCTCTGTCTGGGCGGCCTCCTGTGCCCACGGTTTGGTTAGTTACATCATCCTCTTCTACTTTTACACCTTGTTCAATGGCGTCCAAGGCATTTCCATCACTGCTAAGTACCTCCCAAGCTTTTGCCGAAGCATTCAAAAAATTCCAGGTACAGATAACAATGGGATAGCTGGCTTTTGTGTTGGCAGCTATGTCAGCTTTTGATATATTGACCTCCTCTTTACAGGAAGTTAAAAATGGAGTAGCTACCAAGGCCGCCGTTGCGGAACTGGAGTTTTTGAGAAACTTTCTTCTTTTCATTGTTTGGGTTGTTTACTTTTAGGGGTCTAAATATAACAATATGCTTGTAGAAGTTTGTGCCAATTCCTTGCAATCTGCCTTAAATGCTCAAGAAGCGGGCGCTGATCGTATTGAGCTATGTTCAGAATTGGCTGTTGGTGGTGTTACGCCATCCTATGGATTGCTAAGAGCGGTTCGGGAAAAAATAGAAATTCCTGTGAATGTCCTGATACGTCCTAGGAGTGGTGATTTTACGTTTTCTAGTGATGAATTTGATATTATGAAAACTAATATTGCACTTTGTAGGGAATTAGGGTTTAACGGAATTGTTTCCGGTGCGCTCCATCCCGATTGCTCTTTGGATGTAGGCCGTACAAGTGAATTGATTACTGCTTCTGGCGACTTAGCTTTTACCTTTCATAGGGCTTTTGATTGGGTAAAACATCCTTTTCTAGCGCTAGAGCAGTTAGCTGATTTGGGTGTAGCTACTATTTTGAGTTCAGGTCAACGAGCTTCAGCAGTATTGGGAATTGAATTGTTAGCGCAACTTCAGAAGCAAGCTAAAAATATTATGATGATGCCTGGATCTGGAATAAACCAGTATAATGCAAATCAATTCAAAGAAAAGGGTTTTAAGGCCCTGCACTTGTCTGCAGCCAGATTTTGTAAGACCTTGGAGACTGAGCCGGAAGTTCCTATGAATTCTGCTTCTTTCTTATATGATAACGGAATAGCGGTCTCCAATTTGGAAATCTTAGCATCTGTAGTTAAAGCTGTAAAATAAAACAGAAAATAGCAGTCGTTTAGGTTTCTAAAAATATCTTTGTAAAAAAAAAGCACGATGCTACGTTGGATATTATTTGTTATTATTTACGCAAGCCTTAGCATATACGTGCTTCAGGCGCTAAAAACAGTGGCGCGGCAACCTTGGGTTTATTATATATATATGGCCATTGCAGTAGCGGTTGCCTTTAATTTTATTTATCAGTTTACGGCTGGCGAAGAGTCCGGAAGAGTCCTTAGTGTTGCTAAAAGTTATGCCTTTGGGTTTTTATTAGCCATACTCACATTTAAGCTAATCACTATTATTTTTCTTTTTTCCGAGGATATTTTTAGGTTGTTTTTCGGTGGATATGAAAAGCTTTTTGGTTCGTCTAGATCCTTTACACTGCCACAGCGCAGGCGATTTCTGAGTGCTTTTGCCCTTGGTTTAGCAGCTATTCCATTTGGTGCATTGTTGTACGGAATGTATAAAGGAAAATATAATTTTAAGGTATTAAAGTATACCCTTGAGTTTGATGATCTTCCCGATGCTTTTAATGGCTATCAAATTACGCAAATATCCGATATTCATAGTGGGAGCTTTGATAATCGAAAGATGATAGAATACGGGGTGTCATTGATAAACCAACAGAAAAGTGATGCCATTTTATTTACGGGGGATATGGTCAATAATATGACAGAAGAAATGAAACCTTGGGCCGATTTGTTTGCTACTTTAGAAGCAAAAGATGGAAAATACTCCGTGTTGGGAAATCATGATTATGGCGATTATATTCCATGGGAAACAGCGGAGCTTAAAAGTCAGAACTTACAGGATTTAAAGGACTTGCAAAAAGAGATGGGCTTTGATTTGTTGTTGAACGAGCATAGGTACTTAACTAAGGGTGAAGATAAAATAGCACTCGTAGGGGTAGAAAATTGGGGTAAAGGAGGTTTTAAGAAGGCGGGAGATTTACAAAAGGCTGTTTCCAAAATATCGGAACAAGACTTTAAGATATTACTGAGTCACGATCCATCGCACTGGGAAGAAGAAGTTGTACCAGATAAAAAACACTTTCATTTAACCTTAAGTGGACATACCCATGGGATGCAGTTCGGTATCGAAATACCTGGATGGATAAAATGGAGTCCTGTCAAATGGCGGTACAAACATTGGGCAGGAATTTACAAGGAACAAGGACAATTTATTAATGTGAACAGAGGTTTTGGGTTTTTAGGATATCCTGGCAGGGTAGGTATTTGGCCTGAAATAACGGTGATTACCTTAAAAAAGAAGTCCTTAACATGATTTTAACCTGGCGGTAAGTGTACTAAAAGGTAGTAAGTAATTCTATTTTAACATTTTTTACTACATTTGATTATTAAAGTAAAGCCTGTTATATGTCTAAATTTGGGGAACTTATAGATTTGAATATTCCTGTTCTGTTGGATTTCTATGCGGAGTGGAACGAACAGTCTACTGCAATGCATGCTGTTTTAAGAGAGGTAGCTGCGGCTTTGGGCGACAAGAGTAAAGTAATAAAAATTGATGTTGACAAAAATAAAGAGCTTGCTCAAGCACTTCGTGTAAAGGGATTGCCAACATTAATGATCTACAAAAAAGGGGAGATGGTCTGGCGTCAAAGCGGGGAACAAGATGCCAACACGCTCATAGGAATTTTGAGCGAATACGCGTAACTGTAAAAATTAACTTACGCTTTCTATATTAGTAATTCATTATAGCTATGCTTTAGGGGGCATCATGTTAGGCGTCTATGTTTACGCTTTTAATACAGCTCTTTATGAAAATGGTCAATAAATGGGAACGCATCCCCAATTACGTTGGTCCGTGTTTCACGTTTCAGCGAGCTTAAAACCTTAGTGAATGTAAATTCGTTTATCCGTAAGTTATAGATGTTCGTAATTGCACTAGGGCTCTAAAATTATATTTTTAGTTGGCTGCAGCGGTTCCTGCAGTATCCTCTAAGGCATCTGTTTTTGTGGCATCCAATTTAATGGTATCCTCTTTCATGTCAGGATTAGCTTCCGGAGTTATTTCAGGCATTTCAACGTCGTCCTCATCTTTATAAAAATGTTGAAACTTATCAATATACTCATTGAATATGAGTGTTTCCTTTTCGGCTACTTCGCGATCATCATTATTTATAAGGTTGTCTATATTACGTCTATACGCTTCCATGTCAGCAATAATCTCATCAATATTACTATACTGCTCGTCCAGACTTGTACCAGCATAGTATTCTAAACGCTCTTGGTACACTGTTTTTAGCTTGCCAAATAGATTACGCGCCTTTTCTGTTTCGCCTACTTTGTAGTAGCCATCCACAAAAGGCTCTACAAGGGTAAAGTAGCCAAACTGAGCTACCGGCATATTATTCAAGGAGATGTCAATCACTTCTTTTGCCTTATCTATATTATTTTCTTTAATCAGCGCTTCCATCAACCGTGCTAAATTAGACCTGTAGGATACACTTTGAATGCGGGTTTGCGTGTCGTGATAAATATCCGTGCTTCCAGAATTCCCCCAGTCCCATTTAGTGACTATATCGTACATTAAATCAGTATCAATCCTACCCATTTCAAAGGAATTGGGGCGTTCTGTTCTAATGGGAACCAGTTTGTAGGCCATACCATCTAATTGAAGGTAGTCTTTCATCCATAAGAATTCTGCATCGTCAAAGCTTCCACCGGAGAAATAAAGAGGTCTTTTCCAATCGTTGTTGGCAAGAATATCCAACATCATCATATTTTTCTTGGTAATAGCACCTGGAAGGTCAATATCTATAAAATCTACGATTAGGGCAGAATCCTTGGCTTTTACCAGTCCACTCTCCAAAACATGTTGTTTGTTTACGGGCACCCTAATTTTGTCGGTAGGGTAGTAGACCATGTTTTGCGTATTTTCATCGTAGTTGTTCGGGTCTTGTCCATTTTTTTCAAATAGGTACTTAAGCTTGGTCCGTGGCTTGTCACTATCAATCCAGTTCATAAAGTCCTTAATAGCCCATCTGTTATCGGTCGCTTTTTGAAAATAGAGTACGTCCCTGTTTCCTTGGCGGTATTTTTCATGTTCTATTTGCGAAGGGATAGGATTACTTTCATAGGCCTTGTGCTTCATTTGATCTACATACCAATCCGTCTCGAACAAACTCGTACAGACAACACGAACATCCGTGCGGTAGCCCTCTATCTCTTGTGCGTACCAGAGCGGAAATGTATCATTGTCACCTATAGTGAATAAAATCGCACCTGCATCTTCTTGGCAGGAGTCCAAATATGCCTTAGCAGATGCATTTGCGGTAAACCTACCAGAGCGGTCATGGTCGTCCCAGTTCTGCACCGCCATTACTGTGGGTACGGCTAACAAGCAAATAAGAACAACTGCTGGAGCCAGTATCTTTGGCTTCAACCAGTCCTTAAACCCATCAAAAAGTCCATAGACACCCAGGCCTATCCAAATAGCAAATATATAAAAGGAACCCACTAAGGAATAGTCGCGCTCTCTAGGTTGAAAAATATAAGGGTTCGTATAAAATTGAATGGCGAGTCCTGTGAATAGAAAGAAGATTAATAGGACCCAAAATTGCTTTGGATTTTTTGAAATCTGAAAAACCAGACCAATAATACCTAGGAGCAGTGGTAAAAAGAAATAGGTATTTCTGCCTTTGTTGTTTTCAATTTCGCTGGGGAGATTATTTTGACTTCCCAAGCGCCAGCTATCGATAAATTTGATACCGCTAAGCCAGTTTCCATTGTCATTGTATCGGCCTTGAACATCATTCTGCTTTCCAACAAAATTCCACATAAAGTAACGCAGGTACATGTAATTGAATTGAAACTCAAACATGTAGATTACATTGTCCCAAACCGATGGTGGTTCTACTTCAATAAAATCTTCAAAACGTTTTAGGAAGCTTATGTACTGGTCCGCGTCTATTTCGCCGTTGGCGAAACCTGTTTTAACTTGGTCTACCGCTTTTCTAAGTTCTTCATTTGGTTTGGTTACTCTAAAGTCCAGAGGGCCAAAGTGGCGCATGTAGTTTTCTGCATGCTGGGAACTCCACATTCTTGGGAGAATACCTTGGTGTTCCGGGTTTGGTCCTATATCAGCGTTTATGTACTTATTTACAATGATGTATTTGTTTAAAGTATAGTCCTTTTCGTATTTGGGTTTTCCATCACGTTCTTCACCTTGGGAACCGAACATCTCAGAGTAGTAACTTCCGTAAATGGGACTATCCACACCAGGGTATTGCTCTCTGTTGTAATAGGCTAAAAGTGCCTTTGCATCAGAAGGATTGTTCTCGTTGATGACTACTTTGGCGTTGGCGCGTATGGGTAGCATGATCCAAGAGGAGAATCCAAGAAAAAGGAACATTAGACATAAAACAATGGTATTTCCCGTTTTGTAATTATGTTTTCTAGTGTAGCGAAGGCCTAAATAAAAGGCGGTAATAAATAGTATTCCGATAATGATAGAGCCCGAGTTAAACGGAAGCCCCATGCTGTTAATAAAGAACACTTCTCCCCAGCCAAATAATACTAAGACATAGGTTAAAGAAAATTTATAAACCAACATTAGTATGCCAATAACAATAAGATTGGCAAGCAGAAAATTCTTTACGGTTGTGGTTTTGTACGTTTTAAAGTAATAAAGTAGCCCTATGGAAGGGATGGCAAGAAAGCCCATAAACTGAATTCCAAAGGTGAGTCCCACAACATAGGAGATTAGGATAATCCATCTATTCCCTCTTGGGTCTTCTAAGTTGTCTGTCCATTTAAGTCCTAGCCAAAGCAGTAGCGCCATAATACAACTGGCCATGGCGTATACTTCTGTTTCAGTAGCATTAAACCAGAAACTGTCTGAATAGGTAAATGCTAGAGATCCTATTAGCCCACTTCCTAAAACGGCTATCGCTTTACTATTGGTGAGTTGTTCGTTGGTATCCATTAATTTCTGGGTGATGTTAGTAATGGTCCAAAACATAAATAATATGGTAAAAGCGCTTGATATACCTGAAACCAAATTCACCATCATGGCTACTTGACTGGGCGCTAAAGCGAACATAGCAAAGAAGGCACCAATCATCTGTAGCAAAGGAGCTCCCGGTGGGTGCCCAACTTGTAATTTAGCTGCCGTAGAAATATATTCCCCCGCATCCCAAAAACTGTTCGTAGGTTCTACGGTAATGAAATACGTGATGAATGCAATAAAAAATACGGACCACCCAAGGAAGGTGTCCCACTTCTGAAAATTCTTTGAAAACATGTAACCCTAGTTAAGACTAAGGGCGAATTTACTAATTAAAATAGATAACAGACTACAATTTTTATAAACCTTTAACAGGCCCGCTTATTGGTTTTTTAGATTATTGTAGTAAAAAAAGTTTGTGCAAACCAAACTTTGTTTTAAATTTGCACCCTCGAATGCAAAACTTGTGTTTCGCATCTAGAGATTGGCCCATGGTGTAATTGGTAACACACCGGTTTTTGGTACCGACATTCAAGGTTCGAGTCCTTGTGGGCCAACTTAACAAACTCCTAACGAATTGATATTCAATTTGTTAGGAGTTTTCTTTTT
>JBLIEO010000014.1:0-34752 GCA_047633095.1 Maribacter sp. | reverse complement strand
ACGCTTCTTCTTTGTCTCCAGAATTGCTGGGTGACCAGCCCTGAAAATTCTCGCAGGCCACCTCCTGGGTAGAAAAATAAGTACAGGGAGTAATGCCATTTTCTAATGCTGCGGTGTACACGATGGGTTCAAAAGTGGA
Source organism: Maribacter sp. (assembly GCA_047633095.1). Lineage (GTDB taxonomy): Bacteria > Bacteroidota > Bacteroidia > Flavobacteriales > Flavobacteriaceae > Maribacter. Next base: position 34,613 of record JBLIEO010000014.1, on the reverse strand, counting down.
GCCCACTTGCCTTTTGCTTTGGGTGATATGATCGTATGTAAACCGTTCAAAATCTATTCCTCCTATCCATGTGAGCACTTTGCCGGTTGTTGGGCCTAAAGAAAGGGAACCCGTATTTAAAAATTTGATGTAGTGCTGTAAGCTATCCATAGTGCTAGCCTATCTATTTAGGTCGCCTTTCCATGTGGTTAAGGTCATCTGTTTCTTATCGGCTCTGCGCTTTTGAAAGATTTGGAGATCGCTAAGTCCAGTTTTCTTAAGGTTTTTGTAGACTGCAGTGCGCCCAGCAGCATTCTGAAGAATTTTACTATTTTTTAGCCAAGGTGCATTCTTTCCATAACTTTTTTCAAAATCTTCTTGTAGGGTACTCATTTGCGATACGATTACTTCTTCTGCTAACTGTTGCATTTTATAATTGAGGGTAGTGTATATTTTTAAGCCCGAGGTCTATAAGTTAAGATTGTTCCTCTTGCTGTTCCGTTCTTTTATCCATCTAAGTAGTTGTTTGCGTACTTCTTCTCTAAAATAAGGGGCTATGCCAGCGTTATAATCGTAATCCCTATAGTCTAAATTAAGTGCTGTAGCTATAGCATCATTCTTTCTTGGTTCAAGAAACCATTTTCATTCATGGCCTTTAAGATAAGATTACGTCTGTCTAGGCTTTTCTTAGGAAATATTCTTGGGTTATCGCTATAGGTAGCCTTTAACATGCCTACTAGGGTAACGGCTTGTTCGAGCGATAATTTTTCGGCATTGCTATTAAAGAACTTTAGTGTTGCACTTTCAATGCCAAAAGTATTATCGCTAAATGAAACCGTATTTAAATAGTGGGTTAGTATTTCCTCCTTTGAATACAAAGATTCCAATCGTTTGGCGATTATCATCTCTTTTAACTTGTCGATAATTAAATGGGCAGACTGCCTATCTTTTCTTGGGTATAGGTTTTTAGCCAACTGTTGGGTCAAGGTGCTTCCTCCGCCAGAAGAAGCATCACCCATCAGTATGGTTTTAAAGCCTACCCTTAGCAAACTTGGAAAGTCTATGCCAGAGTGATTGTAAAAACGTTCGTCTTCAATGGCCAACAGTGCCTGTATTAAATGATTGGGAAATTCTTGAAAAGAAATGAGCTGTCTGTCGTTCAAATAATATTCTCCTATGAGCACGCTATCCGAAGAAAATACTTCGGAGGCCATTTGATAGTTGAAATTTGATAGCTCCTTTTTTTTGGAATAGGACCCCAAGCCCCTAAATAGACACTGAGAATAAAAATAAATAGTACGGTTAAAAATCCTAAAACTACCTTAATGGCAAATTGAAAGTAGCTCAGTTTTGTTTTCTTTCGAACCGATTTTTTATTTTTCATGCGTGCAAGTTCTCTATAAAATTCAAGCCTTTTTAAGTTTTAACAATACCATAAAATTTGATACACTATTTTTGGGTAAAATTAAAGCAATGAAAAAGTTTTCCTTACTCTTATTTCTATGTGTTCAAATCACATTTTCCAACGATATGGTTTGGTCTAAAACCGGACATAGAGTGGTAGGGGATGTTGCCCAAAACCACTTGACCAGAAAGGCAAAAAAGGCTATCGATAAATTATTGGATGGGCAAAGTTTGGCGGAAGCTTCTACGTTTGGCGACGAAATAAAAGCAGATAGATCCTACAGGGAATTTAGTGCGTTACACTATGTTAATTTTCCGTTAGATAAAAAGTACGGGGATGAAACGCCCAGTGAGTACGGAGATTTGGTGACGGGAATCAATAGGTGTGTTGCTGTGATTAAGGATACTCAGAGCAGTCGTGCCGATAAGGTATTTTACTTGAAATTTTTGGTTCATTTGGTAGGAGACCTACATCAACCTATGCACGTTGGCCGTTTGGAGGACAAAGGTGGTAATGATATACAGGTAGAGTGGTTTGGCAGGGGAAGCAACTTACATAGGGTATGGGACTCCAATATGATAGATGACTACGGTATGAGTTTTACGGAATTGTCGGATGCCCTCCCCGAACTTACTAAGCAACAGCTGAACCAACTACAACAAGGCACTGTATACGACTGGGTAGAAGAGTCTCAAGATATAGCCAATACGCTTTATGAATCTGTTGCCGTTGGTGAGAAAATAGGGTATCAATATAGTTACAAATGGTGGGCTACTGTAGAGGCTCAATTACAAAAAGGAGGTATACGACTTGCGGTAGTGTTAAACGATATTTTTAAATAAGAACTACACTAACGCTTTTTATCGTTTTGAGATTTTATTACCTGTAATCTGTTTTTGGCGGCTGCATTTGAATCTATCTACACCATCGGTGCGCAATTTCGCATGCTTGGTAGCTCTTCCCTGAACTCTTTTTCGCCACATACGAAAACTACTAGGTTTCATTTCCCTTCGCATGATTTCAATAGTCTCTTGTTCCGAGATACCGAATTGAAATCTAATGGCATCAAATGTGGTGCGATCTTCCCAAGCCATTTCTATAATACGATCTAATTCGCGGTCTGTAAATTCTTTTTCCATAACATTGCAAAGATACAAAGCAAAATTTGATTTGATTTTGTCACGAGTGTTGAAAATATAAAGTGAATTCTAAAATTAAGATACTTCGTCGTCATATTAAAGCTAGTTATCGATTTTATGATAGGAGAAAAAATCGGTTCCCACGGCCAGGTTTTTTTATTTTACAACCCTAAATGTTAGATTTATTCGCTCTCCAATAGGCTTAGACGTTTTAGGTATTTGGTGTTTCCAGAAATGTTGGGTTTCACCCATCATCAAAAGAAGGCTGCCGTGTCCCAATAGCATTTTGTGTTTTGCATCGACCATAGTGTTGTGCTTTATGTGGAAATAGCGTGGTGTCCCTAAACTTATGGAGGCAATAACGGGGTTTTGCCCTAATTCCTTCTCGTTGTCTGCATGCCACCCATTACTATCCTTGCCATCCCTATAAAGGTTTAGAAGGCAGGTGGTAAAACTACATTTCGAAAGTACTTCAATCTTTTCCTTTATATCTTGAAGCTCCTTGGTGAACTGATGGGGCTTCATAGTAAGGTTGGAGTAGGAGTAGGGCTTATTATTGTTAGCATATAAGGCTGTTAGCCTTGGCTGGGCGTATACTTTTCCAAAAACTTTAATATCGTCCTGTTGCCATGCAATGTTGTTTTTTAATAAGGTAAAATAGTCGTCTGCGATTACAATATCCATAAAATTCGGATAATAGGTAATGGAGCTATCGGGTAAGTTCAGGTGCTGAGGTTCGTGGTCAAAGAGTTGTTGCATTAGGAAATAATCGCTTTAAGTTGATTTCTATATTCTGATGGATTCTGACCTGTAAATGTTTTAAACGATTTATTGAAATGGGAGAAATTATTAAATCCGCATTCAAAACAAACCTCCGTAATACTCAGGGGTTTTTCTGCTAAAAGCTTTGAAGCATGCACCAACCGGTATTCGTTTACAAATTGTACGAACGTTTTATTGGTTATCTTTTTAAAATAGCGGCAAAAGGAAGGAATGGTCATACTGGCCATGTTAGCCATTTCCACTAAAGTAATATCTTCTTTAAAGTTATTTTTAACATGATTAAAGACCACGTTGATTCTATCATTATCCTTAACGTCTGTAGCCAATGAGAAACCTTCTGCGTTTAAAAGTTTAGTTTCTTTTGAGTTTGCTAATTCATTTAGGATATTAAGGATGGATAATAAGCGTTGAAAATCGGTTTGGTATTCCAGTACTTCTATTTTCTCGCCAATTTTCTTTTTAGTCTTGCCTGAAAAGCTAATCCCTCCGTTCGCTACCTCGAAGAGTGCCTGAATTTTTCGCATCTCAGGTATATTGAAAAAATCATTGCCAAGAAAATCTAGCTTCATCTGTATAACTGTTTCGCTTGTGTTACCAGTGAGTCGGTCTGTAAGTCCGCAATGGGGCAAGTTGCTCCCTATTAAAATAAGTTCTCCGTCGGTGTAATAGGATACATGGCTTCCTACTTGCCGTTTCCCGGAACCTCCGTTTACGTATACCAGTTCAATTTCTGGATGGTAGTGCCATTCGTAATTCTTATTCAGTTTGGACTCATCGAACTTTTGATAAGTAAAGGAGTTACCAAACGTGGGTGCTATGGCTTCAAACTTTGGTTTTTGCGTAATCATTCTTTTATATTGATTCTAGTATAAAATTAAACAAGCCTTTTAAAGCTGTGCTTTACAAAATTAACCAAAATATATGCAAAATTAACCTAAGTGTATATTTAACTGTATTATAATGTTAAAATAGAACATAAATTAGAAAACTGTGCTGTAGTATGGGTTGTTGTTGCTGGGTACATTTGCAGTGTAATTAGTATTAATCTAAAAAAACTAATATCATGAAAAGAATTTTAAAAGTAACCACAGTATTTGCCTTATTATTAAGTACAACTTTAAGTATGGCAAAAGATTCAGAGATTCGTCTAATAGCAGCCAAAGAAGCCAAAAGCTTGGTGTTAATATCAGATAACGCAGCAAAGGATTTGACCTTAACATTTACGGATATAGATGAAAATGTCCTGTATTTCGAAAAAATGGAAAATGGAACTGTAACGAAAAAGCTCAATTTACACGGTTTGGAAAATGGTAAATACTACCTCACTACTTCGGATGCTAGTCGATTAGTCGTATACACGGTTTCCATAGCTGAAAAAAACGTTCATATCATAGAAAAGCAGGAAACGTTGAAGCCACGCTTCCGTAAAACTAAAGAAAAGATATTTGTAAACTTCTTAAACTTAGATAAGTCCAAGGTAGACATCAAAGTATATGATGAAGAGTACAGAGTTGTATTTTCAGAAACGGTTACAGAAGAAATGATTGTAGAAAAAGCGTTTAATTTTCAAGGAGCCTACGCTGGTAATTACAGAGTGGTAGTGTTGGATTCTAAAAAAAGCTACTCGGAAAATTTTATAGTTGAATAAGTTGATTTAATTATATTTCAGTAAAAGGGGACGGGAGCGTCCCCTTTTTGTATTTATACTCCTAGGTAACTAAAGGCCCAGTACATGAGCCCAAATTGTAAGGGCAAACGCAGTACAAGTGCCCAAATTGGAATACCGGCAGCGACTTTCTCATTACTCAACATATAAAAATGTACCAATAGAAATACTGCTAAAAGTGTAATGATACCATAAATGGCAGGGCTCTTTGTGATAGCAAAACATAATCCAATTCCCAAAGCAATTTCTGCCAGACCGCTCCAATAGACCATGGCCTTATGATTAGGAATGTACCTGGGCATAATGCGCATGTATACTTTGGGTTTTATAAAATGAAAGATACCGGCAAGAATATACATGCTTGCCATAAGGTATAAATGCCAAGGGTAGCTAAAGCTCATTTTAGGTATTTTTGAAATCGGTCTTTTTTGTATTGGGGAACCGATTTGTTGGTCATGAATAATTCAAGAATTTCCCTAGGTTTTTCCTTTTGGAACATGAGTTGGTAGAATTGCTGAATCGTAAGGCTATTTGTTGATTCTTCCAGAAGTTCAACAATATTACCAGAAACCACTTTGCCTTCCTCTAAAACCTTAACATACGTACCGGGATGGTTGTGCTGTATAAATTCACTAAGAATAGCTTGGGTTCCAAACCGAACACCTAGTTTGTAACAAGGTTCCCTAGGTTGCGATACCTGCACGGTAGCACCACCAATTTTATAAATAGTACCAACTCGTATTTGAGCATCGTCCATGCCAGAAATAGTAAGGTTTTCGCCGAACATGCCCCAATCCCAATCGTGGTCTGGGTAGCGTTCTTTCCAGTAGGGGTAATAATCGGCTGAAAATAAGTAACATGCCTTGTTGGTTCCTCCGTGGTGTACCCTATCTATAACCGTATCTCCCTTCACATCGTTTTTACTTAGGAAGAGACCGTCTTTTAACGGATACTTAAAAATACCAGTCTGTTCTTCTGCTCCGTTCCAAGTAAAGGTTGTGGGAGTGCCAATATTTGTTGCGATTACTTTCATATTGTGAAGATAAAAAAACCACCTCAATTTTTGAGGTGGTTTCCTATGATAATAAATGAATATCCGTTATTATTCCTTGTCCAGTTTTTTGGTTAAAAAGAAACCGATGAGCAATCCGGTACCAGCCAGAAGGAATATAGAGCCAGGTAGCGCAATTTCATCTTGTACATTGAAATTACTGTATAGAATGCCACCAACCATAATACCAGCACCAATACCCATAAGTAATAAGGCGATATTTAATATCAATATCTTCCAGAATGGTGCTGCTTTGTCGGTTTTAGGGCGCATAAAAATACTGGCGTCCGCTCCTTTTTCTATTAAGGCCAAGCGTTCCCTATTGCGAGTAGAGAAAAAGAGATAGAAAATTCCGAAGATCACTAAAAATAAACTGATAAATACAAAGCCTGCTTCCATAAGATGATTGTTTTTTAATTGATAAATAAACGTTAGTTGCCCATAGGACGATACCTTTACCAAAGAGGTTACACTTTTATTCGTTAATCTCTATTTTAAAAAAGTGGAGCAGTAACAAAGCTAAAGCAGTTGTTTGAGCCCACATGCCGGTGGTGAGGCCAATTTCACTTTTTTAGCTGCATAGCTCAGGTCTAATGCCTTTATGCTTGCTTTGATGATTTTTGATTTGTCTGCTACTTTAGACTAAAAAGGTTTTTTAGTCTTAGTTTTATCATATTATTTTTTCAAATTTCCTGTAACCTTATATTGGTTATTAGCGTCCTATAGGCAATAATGAGCAAAGACAAAGACCAACCTTTAATTACGATTGCTTGCACTGGCGATACTGCGGCATACGCCCAACTGGTAAAAAAATACCAACATATGGTCTATACTTTGGCGTTAAAGTTAGTCGGTAGGCCAGAGGATGCGCAAGAGTTGGCCCAAGATGCTTTTTTAAAAGCGTATCAAGCTTTGAATAGTTTTAAGGGAGAATCCAAGTTTTCTACCTGGTTGTACAAAATAACCTACCATAAGGGATTGGACCTTCTTAAAAAAAGAAAGCGAACAGTAGCTGCAGATTCTATTGATGAGGATTTTAATATTAACATACCATCCCTTGAGAACACGTGGGATGCATTGGAGAAAAAAGAACAAAGTGAGACCATTAAAAAAGCCGTGGACGAATTACACGCAACTGATGCCATCGTAATCACGCTTTTTTATTTTGAAGAATTATCTTTAAATGAGATAGCCGTCGTATTATCTTTAACCCCTAACGCAGTCAAGGTAAGGGTATTCAGGGCCAGAAAACGTTTGGCCCATATTTTAAGAAGCAAATTAGAGCCTGAAATTATTGAGGGCTATGAAGCCCATAGTGTACGTTTAATAAATTAATAGCAAAACCAACCGATGTAAATATATCGAATGGTTGGCTTACTTTTATAGAGATGAAAAAGCATAAAGAAAAAGAATTGAATGCCTTTCTGGAAAAAACAACCAAAGTTTTGGAGCTGGAGCAGGCGCCCAAGGATTTTATGCAGTCGGTTATGCAACAGGTAGAAATACACAAAGTAAATACCCATAGTATAAGGTATACGCCTTTAGTTTCTACAAATATTTGGATAGGCATTACAGTAGTAGTGGTAGCGCTTTTTTGGTTTTTGGGATTTGAAAATAATCATGTTAGTGGGGACTGGTTTTCTGTGCTGAGACTAAACACAATTGGCAACATAGATTTTTTAGACGTTTTTCCCACAGGTTTTTCTGTATCGGATAGCACTATTTATGCCTTAGTGGGGCTTTTGGTTTTTCTAGGAATTCAGGTAATTTATCTAAAGCAGTTTTTTGCAAATCGAGAGGTACTGCTGTAATTGCATTCTCATTATAGTACCAAAAAGGAATGGTTGCAAAATCTTTTGTAGCAGTGCTGTCCCCTTTAAATGTTTTATGTTTTATAATGAGTATATGTTTGCCTCTGGAATAGCCTAATAAATCTACGAACATTTCCAAATTTAAACGTGCATCTCCATTAGAGGCAATAATTAAGTCACTTCCAATCTTTGAGCCATCGATTTTAAACTCAAACATGTCATTTATGTGTCGCAAATAGGTGACGGCTTCTGCTTTGGTGGTGTCCTCATCCGGACTAAATTTTATATTCACCCTAAATTCATAGCCTCTTTCATCTGATTCGGGCTTCAATAATGAATCGTAGACGATAATATCGTCCTCAACCCATTTGGTATAAGGCATGGTTATATGTAAAAACGGTTCTGTTATTGTTTTTGATGGTATTGCCACGCGTCTTACATAGTTGCCTTTTTTTGCCAACATGTCCTTGTAATTACTCCGATTGCTAACCTCAGTTGAAGATGGTGCGCTGATATCGAAAAAATTACTAGGATTCATCTCTAATGAAAAGAGGAACCATAGAATACCATAAATTGGAATTAAACTATAAATTATTTTTTTCCCAAATTTATTATCTAATAAATTATACAGTATAGGCCGGTAAATAAAGGAAAGTGTTAAGATGCTAAATACTTTGTATATGGGCATATAGACTTTAGCAACATCTTGGGAACGCTTTACAATCCCGGGAACTATAAAATCTATAATGGTAATCAAATGTCCAAAGATAAAGGCTGGGAACAAAATAGTACCTAAAACCGCTTTTAACTCAAAAGGTAGGAAATCGTTTTCATAGAAGAAGAATACAAAAAATAAGAATATTAGAAAATTTAGGGATATGGCAATCGTAATAAAAGCTATCAAAAAGGTAACCCCAAAAAGGATACTAGAATAATTTTCTAGCTTGATAATGTAGTTATCAAAAGACCCTATTTTTTGTTTCAGATGGGTTTTGAAAACCTTAGACATATTTAGCTTTTCAAAATCTATATCTCCAGAAACTGACCGAATACCAACCGCACCAATCCATAACCCTCGTAGTAATACATGAAGGATGAGGTTGAAAATGGCAAGCACGCATGTTATGTAGATGGTATCTATAAACATAGATTGGAAACCGCTCCCCTCTATTTTTTTTAGTTCAGCGAAACCTTCTAGCGGGTCTAAAGCGCTAAAAAGTCCGAAAATGGCAAAACCGGAAATTACTAATTCTAATTGCCAGCTTTGTACCTGGAGTTCGTCCAGTATTTCTTTGTATTTAGCATCGCTCTTTGGGTCCTGCATGATTTGTGAGTTGGTTTCTTGTAGAAAAATAAGTGAAAAATATCAATAAAGACTTAAGTTGAGGAAACAAAAAAGCCGCTCTGAATAAATCAAGGCGGCTTTTTATATTTTTAGAGAAGCGTTAAGAATGACGCGTCCATCATCAAGGTTTTAGCATAGAGCATCAAACATCTCAAGTCTAACGTCTACTTCACCATCTCATAACTTCGTTTGATAAACTCAGTCATAGCGGCACCTTTCAATAAACCTTTAGACAGCTTGGCTAAATCTAAGGATTGATTAATTAGGCGTTCCTTTTTCTTGGCTGTTTTGGTGTTCAATATCTCGCCAACCAATTCGTGATTCGTATTCACTACAATGTTGTACATCTCTGGCATATTGCCCATGCCGAACATACCGCCACCGCCACCGGTCTGCTGCATTTCCTTCATACGGCGCATAAACTCAGGTTCTGTAATGGTAAAGGGTAAGGCATCACTTTCCATAGCCTCTAATTGTACCGTATAGCTGCTTTTTTCTCCAAAGACTTTTTCTAAGTCAGTCTTTAAGGTTTCCTTTTCCTCATCAGATAATTTGGAGATTTGTGTGTCTTCCTTTTGAATCAACTTATCAATATGATCTGCATCAACACGGGCGAAAGATACTTTTTCTTTTGATGTTTCGAGTTTCTGCATTAAATGGCCAATGATAGGGGAATCTAGTAATAACACTTCGTATCCTTTAGCTTTTGCAGTTTCTATATAGCTGTGTTGCGCCTCTTTATCGGAAGCATAAAGCACCACTAATTTATCATCCTTATCTGTCTGGTTTGCCTTAATTTTTTCCTGCAGCTCGTCAAAGGTGAAGAAAGCACCATCTACTGTTGGGTATAGTGCAAATTTATCTACCTTTTCAAAGAACTTGTCTTCGGAAAGCATTCCGTATTCAATTACAATTTTTATGTCGTTCCATTTGGCTTCTAAATCTTCACGGTTATTCTTGAAGAGCGAACTAAGCTTATCTGCTACTTTTCTAGTGATGTAAGAGGAAATCTTTTTCACTGCTCCATCAGCCTGTAAATAAGACCTCGAAACGTTCAACGGAATATCCGGAGAATCGATGACACCACGAAGCATAGTCAAGAATTCGGGAACGATACCTTCTACATTGTCCGTAACGAAAACCTGATTTTGATACAATTGTATCCGGTCTTTTTGAGCACTTAAATCGTTACTTAGTTTAGGGAAATAAAGAATTCCCGTAAGATTAAAAGGATAATCCACGTTTAGATGTATGTGGAAAAGCGGCTCCTCAAACTGCATGGGATACATTTCCCTGTAGAAGCTCTTGTAGTCCTCGTCTTTTAAATCGGCTGGTTGCTTTGTCCAAGCAGGGGTGGGATTGTTTATGAAATTATCTACCTCGACCGTTGGTGCAGCATCTTCTTCTTTTGCATCTTCTGGCTTTGGCAAGGTTTCTGTTTTTGTACCAAACTTGATTGGAATGGGCATAAACTTGTTATACTTACTCAGTAGTTCACTTATTCTATTGTCTTCCAAAAATTCTAAGGAATCCTCCGCGATATGAAGTATAATCTCAGTACCACGATCTTCTTTCTTGGATTTTTTAAGTGTGAAATTTGGCGACCCGTCACATGACCAGTGCACACCAGGCTCGTCCTTGTAACTTTTTGTAATAAGCTCTACTTTTTCCGCAACCATAAAGGCTGAGTAGAAGCCTAGTCCAAAATGACCTATAATTCCAGAATCCTTCGCAGAGTCTTCGTATTTATTTAGAAATTCCTCTGCACCAGAGAAAGCAACTTCGTTAATGTATTTTTTCACTTCCTCTTCTGTCATTCCCAAACCTTGGTCAATGATATGGAGTTTTTTACCTTCCTTATCAGCTTTGACTTCGATAATTGGATTGCCATATTCTACTTTGGCCTCTCCAATTGATGTTAGGTGTTTTAATTTTGAGGTTGCATCCGTTGCGTTGGAAATTAATTCTCTTAGAAAAATTTCATGATCGCTGTACAAGAATTTCTTTATTAGCGGAAATATGTTGTCTACCGAAACATTTATTTTACCCTTAGCCATGTTGTATGTTTATTTATTGTTTGCACTGGTATAGTCAAAAAAAATACCACAAAGTAGAATTGTGACAAACTGACATACATGCGAAAAGAAAGTTTAACATATTTTATGTTTAATTTATTTTAATAAAGGTTAAACATTATGTATCTTTGACATGTGATTAGAATCAGAAATTGCTATGAAAAAGTTTCTACGAGTATAATCACGTTTTGATTATTTATTGGTTAGGTTGTTTAAGACGTGCTTTCCTCCCCGGGAAGCACGTTTTTGTTAAATAAAGCCTAAACTTTTGATAACTTGTTTGAATGTTGAAATCGAGTTATAAATTCAATCAAAATATAATGACCTATGGCCACAAAAGCAAAAAAAATAACAATAGATATAATCATAGCCAAGTATATGGACTATGTTTTGGAACACGAAATGGTTCCAAAATCGATTTATAAGTTTTGCAAGGTTTCCGAAATTAAAGAGGTAGATTTCTATTTGTTCTACGGTTCACTAGCTTCCTTACAAAAGGGTATATGGGAACAATTTTTCCTGAACACAATTCAGGTGATGGAAAAAAACAAGGAGTATGATGGCTTTAGCAATAAGGATAAAATGTTGACGTTCTTTTTCACACTTTTTGAAATACTAACCTTAAATCGCAGCTACGTGCTTTTTGTTTTGGAGCAAGAAAATAATCCAATGAAAAACCTAGAACAGTTAAAGGGATTTAGAAAGCATGTGAGGAGTTTTGCAAAAGGCTTGATAGCGGACGGTAACGCAGAAAAGAACCTAAAGATTACAAAACACAATCCACAACTTTTCTCAGAAGGAGCATGGCTTCAATTTATGTTTATTCTGAGATTTTGGATGAAGGATGATTCTGCCAGATTCGAGAAAACCGATATGGCTATTGAGAAATCGGTAAATACTATTTTTGATGTGTTTGATAACACACCGTTAGAGAACATATTAGATTTTGGTAAGTTCTTGTATAAAGAGTCATTTGCCTAACCCCTGAAGCCCAAACCTATTGAAAACACTAGATAAAATACCTACCGGAAAGATTGAAAGAGCTAGTAAACTTTTAAAGACCGGAGTAAAGATAGGTGGTAATTATGCCAAATATTACGGTAAAAAATTGGTGAATTCTGAAATCACCAAAGACGAATTGAATGAGGATAATGCAACGGATATCTATGACGGTTTAAAAAGTTTAAAGGGGAGTGCGCTAAAGGTTGCTCAAATGTTAAGCATGGAAAAGAATATGCTACCTAATGCTTATGTAGATAAATTCTCACTGTCTCAATTTTCAGTTCCTCCACTGTCAGCACCCTTGGTTCGAAAAACCTTTAAAAAGTATTTAGGTAAATACCCTGAGGAAGTTTATGACACATTCGATAAGGATTCTATTAACGCTGCGAGTATAGGTCAGGTACACAGGGCGACTAAAGACGGTGCTGATTTAGCTGTGAAAATTCAGTATCCAGGAGTCGCACAAAGCATAAGTAGTGATCTAGCACTAGTGAAGCCAATTGCCCTTAGAATGTTTAATATAAAGGGGAAAGATTCAGACAAATTCTTTAAAGAGGTAGAAGACAAACTTGTTGAAGAAACCAATTATTTATTAGAAATAGAACAAAGCAAGGAAATTACACAAGCTTGTAATGAAATAGAGAACTTAAAGTTCCCGCAATACTACCCCATACTTTCAAGTGAAAAAATTATCACAATGGACTGGATGAAGGGTCAACATTTGGGAGAATTTACAAAAACATCCTTTTCCCAGGAATTGGGAAATAAGTTAGGCCAGACGCTTTGGGACTTTTATATGTTTCAAATTCATGGCTTAAGAAAGGTACACGCAGACCCACATCCAGGTAATTTTTTGATAAATGATGAGGAACAGCTTATAGCCATAGATTTTGGATGCATCAAAGCGCTACCAGATTCTTTTTACACCCCTTATTTTGAGTTGGCAACCAAGGAAAACATCTCGAATGATAAAATTTTTACAAAAATATTATATGATTTAGAGATTCTGTTGACCACAGATAGTGAATCTGAAATAAAATTCTTCAAGAAACTTTTTCATGAGATGTTAAGTTTATTCACTTCTCCTTTTCATGAAGAAACTTTTGATTTTGGAAATGGAGATTTTTGGAGTAAGATTGCCGCTTTAGGAGAACGCTTTGCTTCAGATAAAGAAATACGGAAAATGAATGGAAACAGGGGTTCTAAGCACTTCTTATATATGAATCGAACCTTTTTTGGACTTTACAATCTGCTACATGATTTAAAGGCCAAGGTAGAGGTCAACAGTTTTCGCAAATATATTACCTAATTTCATATAGCTATTACACTATTTTTTCTAACAAGATTAATGCTCAGGCCAACCAAATATATTGGTTCGATTCAAGACTTATAGACTTTAGACAAAAACGCTAAATAGCCTAGTTTAAAATATATGGTAAATACGAGATGATTAAAACTCAAACTGAAAAGTCTGAAGTAATGTAGTTATTTGTTCTAGGTTAAGTAGCAAGAACTATAATTTTACTTACAGAAATAAGCATAAAACTATCCTATTTGTCTTTAAGAATTGGTTCTGGATTTACAATTGTATTTTCTTCTTGTTTTACATATTTATTCAACCATTGGTCTTGCTCCCACAACAAATGAAGCACACTTTCTTTAGCCCTATACCCATGACTTTCCTTAGGTAGCATAACCAAGCGAACAGTTGCGCCCAAACCTTTAAGTGCATTAAAATAGCGCTCGCTTTGCATGGGATAGGTGCCAGAATTATTATCTGCTTCTCCGTGTACTAGTAATAAAGGGGTCTTCATCTTATCGGCATGCATAAAAGGGGACATGGTATAATAGACCTCTGGAGCTTCCCAATAATTACGTTCCTCGCTTTGGAAACCGAAAGGAGTCAAAGTCCTATTATAAGCACCGCTACGAGCAATACCTGCTGCAAAAAGATTGGAATGTGACAATAAATTTGCTACCATAAAGGCCCCATAACTGTGTCCTCCAACAGCTACTTTTTTTCTATCTATATACCCTAATTCATCAACGGCATCTATGGCAGCTTTAGCATTCGAAACCAATTGGGACCTAAAAGTATCGTTGGGTTGTTCATCATTTTCCCCTATAATTGGGAAGGCTGCATCGTCCAATACAACATACCCTTGTGTTACCCAATAAATAGGGGAGCCCCAATAGGGATAGGTGAATTCATTTGGATTCTGTGTATTCTGGGATGCACTGTTTTTATCTTTATATTCTCTAGGATATGCCCATAGAATCATTGGTTTCTTCACTCTTTTATCTTTGTCATACCCTACTGGTAAATACAAAGTTCCTGATAACTCCAAACCATCCTCACGGGTATAGGTGATCACTTCCTTATGCACATTTTGAATACTCTTGAAAGGGTTTTTAAATGAGGTAAGTTGCTCTGGTGTTTTACGTTTTTTTATGCTTTTATAGTAATAATTCGGGTACTCACTTGGAGATTCAATACGGACCAAAAGCTCATCTTTTTCTGGGTTGTATTCAATTAAATCTTCTTTTTTTCCTTCTAGCTTAGAGGTATATAGTCTTATTTTATCCAAAGTTTTTAGGCTGAATTTTTCCACAAAAGGAAATTGCCCATCCTCGGTATACCCATCACCTAATAAATAGGTATTTTGATTATCATCCAACGCTATTACCATTTGTCCAAATTCATTTCGTTTGGTCACGAAATCTCCTGGGTCGCTATACACATCTTGATAATTTCTTTCGGAAATTGTCTTTGCTTCCTTACTATTATCTGAAGGGTCAAATAAATATGTTTTTGTATTTCTGGTATTCCACCAACGATCATAGGCAATAGCGGTATTTTCATTACCCCATTGCATACCGGCATATCTATTTTTGAGCTTTAACAGAGATTCACCTCTGCTGTTGAAAGGTGCTTCCAGTTCAAAAACTTCATCTCGGTATTCCACTTCATTTTCCGGGTCTCCGCCATCTAACGCCTGAACGTATATTAAACTTGAAGGTTTGTCATTACGCCAGCTGATATTACGCATTCCCATACGAACCGCCATAAAACCTTTTGGTAAATCTTCGATTAGTGGTGTCTCCAAGAGCTCAAAGACCAAATCACCATCTTTTGAGTAGATATTGGTTTTAGAGGGAAACCTACGGTAAGGTACAAGATAGGAGAAAGGCCTATCAACGGTTACCACCATAGTATATGCTCCATTAGGAGAAAAACTTATGGAAGTATACATATCTGCTTCTTTCCATTTAGATTTTGTTCCATCTAGATTTATCTTATATAGCTCAGAAAGTGCCAACTGCTCAAAGTTGAACTCATCATTTGGGTTTTTTAATAAATCTTGATATGTTCTGTTTTGGGCTTTTTTTCCATCATTAGAAGAAATCGTAGGACCCATAGGAACAGCTTCTGAAACATTTATCAATGCTTTTCTTTTGGACGGCAACATTTTTATCAAAAGGCTTTCCCCATCCTTGAACCAATTAATTACATCTCTCATATTAGCATTCACATTGGCATCTGTAATTTTATTTACTACCGCCTTTTTTAAATCTAATACCCATATTTCTACACCGTTGTTAGTGGTATTGGTAACTGCAATTTTGCTTTGGTCTGGCGACCAACTAAAATTGGCCAACCTAGAATTTTCGGGTAAACCACTCACTTGAATTGCTGTTTTTCCGTTAGGGGATTTAATTTTTATATTGTTGTAATAATTAGTTCTGCTACCAATATTGGTTTTCGGATTGATTCTTAATCCTGCTAAGCGCAGTTCTTTTTCCGAAAGTTCTTCAATAGATTTATAATAATCCCTGTACAACATTACCATGTAATTACCGCTCTCATCTATTAAGACCGATGGGGCCAAAGGCGCTTCAACTAAATCCAATATATCTTTTGGAGGTTTTTGATATCCTAAATTTTCTTGTGATACTGTGGTTAAACAGATAAAAAGAGCCGTAATGACTAGAACTAATTTGTTCATATAATAATTTTAAAAAAAAGTGAGTCTGATAAAAATCAAAATTGATTCAATCTTTTTATTTCTGACCTAAGGTAACTAAATCCTGAAATCGCGTTATTTGCCTACTGTTAAAATACAGTTAATTGTATATCAACTTGATCGTACACAGCTTACTAAACATCTTAGAGTACCGATAATACTTAATGTTTTATATTTACAGTAAAAAGAGGAACATTGTTTAAAATATTGTGCTCTTATCATACATTTGAAAATTATTAATAGACATGTATAATTCAAAAATAACAGGCTTAGGATATTACGTTCCTGACAACGTGGTTACTAACGACGATTTGTCTAAAGTTATGGATACTGATGATGCTTGGATCCAAGAAAGGACAGGCATCCAAGAAAGACGACATGTGGTCAAGGGTGATGGGGATACCACTACTACTATGGGTGTAAAAGCCGCCAAAATTGCCATTGAGCGCGCAGGAATCGATAAAGATGATATAGATTTCATCGTTTTTGCTACGCTTAGTCCGGATTATTACTTTCCAGGCCCAGGCGTCTTGGTGCAGCGAGATTTAGGAATCAAAACGGTGGGTGCGCTAGACGTACGTAACCAATGCTCAGGGTTTGTTTATGGTATTTCTGTAGCGGATCAGTACATAAAAAGCGGAATGTATAAAAACATATTGGTCATTGGTTCAGAACTTCATTCACATGGTTTAGACATGTCTACCAGAGGAAGAGCAGTATCCGTCATTTTTGGTGATGGGGCAGGAGCAGCGGTGCTAAGTCGCGAGGAAGATACAAGCAAAGGTATTTTGTCCACACACTTACATTCGGAAGGACAGCACGCAGAAGAACTTTCCTTGATAGCGCCCGGAATGGGCAAAAGATGGGTAACGGATATTCTAAAAGATGCAGATCCTAAAGATGAGTCGTACTTTCCCTATATGAACGGTCAGTTCGTTTTTAAGAACGCTGTGGTTCGCTTTAGTGAAGTAATCATGGAGGGATTAAACAAAAATAAGCTAGGCCCAACAGATATTGACCTTCTAGTGCCGCATCAAGCCAACTTGAGAATCTCACAATTCATTCAAAAGAAATTTGGTTTGGGTGACAATCAAGTATATAATAACATTATGAAGTACGGTAATACCACCGCTGCATCTATTCCTATTGCCTTAACAGAGGCTTGGGAATTTGGGAAGGTGAATTCTGGAGACCTAGTGGTTTTGGCTGCTTTTGGTAGTGGATTTACTTGGGGTAGCGCTATTATAAAATGGTAATTTAAAAACCCGTGGCTTATACCACGGGTTTTCTATATTGATAGCTCTAAAGAGAAAACCAACCAAACCTCTTCAAAAGCAATATCAATCCTATATGAATAGACTACCATAAAGATAGGATGTTACGCAAATAGATGGTTTTAACGTTTACTTAACCCTAGTGAGAAGTGCTGATTGATAACGGTGTAAAAGACGAAACCCAAGCAAATGCTTGGGTTTCTAGGCTGATAGGCTATACTAAACACTAACCATTAACTATAAATATATAGCGTTATCAACACTCTTGAATATTGTTTGCCCCATGTTCATCTGGGAAGTTTTATTCCTTTAGTCCACGAATAGACGAATTTTTTAGTGAATAGTTACATTCTAAATCAAAGTTTAACAAGCTAATAACATAATGAAAAATACACTTGTTTTTGGAGCATCCTTAAAACCAAATCGTTACAGCAATTTAGTAATTCATAGACCTTTTGAAAGAGAAATCGATACGCAAGCATTTGGTCTAAGATTTGGAACTATTGGAGGAATAAAAGTTAAGACTACATTAAAATAAATCCAAGATTAGCATAGCGTGACCTTGAATACAAACTCTTTAAGGCAGCAATGGTATTATCAAGGTATCCTAGCGTTATAACCTAAGCGGGTCATTTTTAACTTGGGAACAGAAAATCCAGAATTTTACGAATTATTAATAGAAAATAGTATTAAGTTAGGCATTGCGTATACTCTGGTATTGTTGTGTACCGGACAGTATTAAATCAAATAATAGGTTTGCTTCACAAAACACAAGATTACATTTATTAAATTAGTGTTCTTTACAAGATTAAAACCTAAATGTAAAGCCAACTTAAAAAGAGTTTCCATGCTTAAAAAAGATTTTTCCATTGTATTGATGTTACTATTCCTTTGTTTTTTTGGCATACCAAATAGCCTTGGTCAAACTACTACTATAGCTGCGGTTGAAAAAGCCGCTTCCGGAATGAAGCTTAGGGGAATTGGCCCAGCATTCATGGGCGGTCGTATTGCCGACATTGCTATTAGTAAACACGATTTTAGCACTTGGTATATTGCGGTGGGATCAGGTGGTGTATGGAAAACCACAAACAGTGGTATTTCTTGGAAACCAATATTTGATGACCAAAATTCATACTCTATTGGTTCGGTTACTATAGACCCTAACAATCCGCAAACGGTTTGGGTGGGTACTGGAGAAAATGTAAGCGGACGTCACGTAGCTTGGGGAGACGGCGTGTACAAAAGTACCGATGGTGGTATATCATGGGCGTCTATGGGGCTAAAAAAGTCGGAACATATCGGTAAGATTTTAGTCGACCCTAGAAATAGTGATATTGTTTTTGTAGCAGCGGAAGGACCTTTGTGGTCTTCTGGTGGGGAACGTGGTCTTTATAGAAGTGCTGATGGAGGTAAAACTTGGGATTTAACGCTAAAGATTGATGATAATACAGGTATCACAGATATTGAATTTGACCCATCTAATCCAGATGTGCTTTATGCTGCTGCCTACCAAAGGCGCAGACAAACATGGTCTTTGCTCGGTGGTGGTCCTAAATCGGGGATTTATAAAACTGTTGACAATGGTGCTACATGGCGTAAATCGGAAACGGGTCTGCCAGAAGGGGATATTGGTAAGATTGGTTTGGCGGTCACCCCTGCCAACCCAAACATAGTGTATGCCACCATTGAAGCCAATGACAAAGAAAAAGGTTTTTATAGGTCGATGGATAAAGGGGAAAGTTGGGAAAAGCGAAATAGCTATATTTCGGGAGGTACTGGTCCACATTACTACCAGGAGATTGAAGCTTCTCCCGTAGATGCAGATTTAGTATATCAAATGGACGTTTTTTATCAGGTCTCTCGCGATGGAGGAAAAACCTTCAACTACTTAGGGACAGGTCGCGAGAAACACAGTGATAACCATGCCTTGTGGATAGACCCTAATAATGGCAAACATTTAGTATCAGGGACCGATGGTGGTCTTTATGAATCATTTGATGAGGGTGCTACGTGGCGACATTTCTCCAACCTACCTATTTCACAGTTTTATAAACTTGGATTGGATAATGCAGAACCATTTTACAATATTGTTGGTGGTGCTCAGGATTTAGGAACTTTAATAGGCCCTTCGCGGACCACCAATACAGAAGGTGTTCGCAATCAAGATTGGTATGTGCCCTTGGGTGCCGATGGTTACGAATCTGCTTTTGATCCAGAGGATTCGAATACGGCCTATATGGAAATTCAGCAGGGGCTTTTACATCGTTTGGATAGACGTACCGAGGAAGTATTGAATATCCAACCACAACCTGCCCCAGGTGATGCTCCCGAGCGTTGGAACTGGGATAGCCCTTTACTCATAAGTCCGCACAACCACAAGCGATTATACTTTGGGTCCCAACGACTTTGGCGTAGTGACGACCGTGGAGATTCTTGGACCGCAATTAGTTCAGACTTAACGACCAATACGAATAGGTATGAATTAGAGACGATAGACCGTGTTTGGGGTATAGATGCCTTGTATGATACTGGTGCCATGTCTAAATATGCTACGCTTACAGGAATATCAGAATCTCCATTGGTAGAAGGATTGTTATATACGGGGTCAGATGATGGTCTTGTACATGCAAGCTCCGATGGCGGGCAGAATTGGAGAAAAAGTGCAGCACTTCCAAAAGTGCCTGCTAGGTCTTTTATAAATGATGTAGAGGCATCAAATCATAACGAAAATACGGTGTTCGCCATAGCGGATGCACATAAATTGGGGGACTATAGTCCGTATGTGTTTATGAGTTCCGATCGGGGTCGTTCTTGGAAATCTATCGTGGGTGATTTACCGGCAGGAACAGTCGTATGGGTCTTGAAACAAGACCCAGTGGATGAAAATTTATTATTTATTGGAACCGAATACGGTATCTATTTTTCGCCGAACAAAGGAATAAATTGGATAAAAATAGGCGCAGGTGCGCCCACGATTGCATTTCGTGATTTGGAACTACATCCACGTGACAATGATCTTGTTGGTGCTACTTTTGGCAGGGGTTTTTATGTTTTGGATGATTACACGCCGCTACGGAATATAGCAAAGACGGTAGGGAATAAATCGCCAGTATTGTTTCCTGTGAGAGATGCTTGGTGGTATGTACCTAATGTACCCATGCAGGCCAAAGGTATGCCGGGACAAGGAACAACAAGTTTTGTAACCGAAAACCCACCTTTTGGAGCTGTTTTTACCTATTATTTAGACGATGTTCCAGAGACCTTACAAGAAATGCGGAAGGCTGCTGAAAAGAAATCTAGAGCGGGTAATATCAGTATTCCGTTTCCGGGTTGGGAACGATTGCAGGAAGAAGCTGATGACGAAAAACCTCAAACCTTGCTTTTGGTCAGTGATAAAAACAATACGCCTATCCGATGGATTAAAGGAAATGCTGAAAAAGGCTTACACCGCACCCCTTGGGATTTGAAATTATCCCCGCCAGACCCAATCAATTTGAGCACACCCGACTTTGTTCCACCATGGGCCGGAGAAGCTGAAGGTCCTTTAGCTGCACCGGGCACGTACAGCGTAAAATTGTACATGCAACAAAATGGAAGTTTAAAACAATTAAGCACCGCTCAGGAATTTACCCTCAAACCAACGCCGAATAGCCCGTCTGGAATCGATTTTGAAAAAGTGGCGAAATTTCAACAAAATACGAGTTTGTTGTTGAAGGATATATATGCTGCTAGTTCAAAAATTGGAGAGGCTGGAAACCGCATACGCTACATGAAGGCTGCATTCATCGAAACACCAAAGGCGAACGAACAGTTATTTGGGGGATTGAAAAGTTTAGAAACCAAATTAGGAAATCTTAGAGAGCGTTTATCTGGTAATCCAATTAAAAACAAATTCAACGAATCTACCGTACCTTCCATAATGTCCAGAGCAGGTTCAGTTGCTTACGGACATTGGGGAACACGACAAACACCAACAAAAACACAGCAACAGAACATCCAAATAGCCAAAAAGGATTTCATGGCCTTTAAAACGGATATGAAGGCCTACTATAACGAATTAATGCAATACGAATCAAAATTGCAGGCTGCTGGGGCACCGTATACGGTGGGGAGGAAGTTGGAGTAATAAGGATGGTTGTAATATGAATTAGAGTAGATGGTAACGAATAACAAAATTTTATTTCGATTTTTAGTGTAGCTCGTTACGTTGATAACGATACCTTTTACTTTTAGTATTATTCCTAAGTTTAAATTCGTTCAGGAAGCTATTTTTAAATTTTACAAACAAATTATTCCTTGGATTGGGTCTAGTGTATTGGCTCTAGAAAAACCTATTACTAACATTCAAAATAGTAGCGGAAACAAAACGTTTGATCATGTTTTACTTTTAGTACTCTTTTTATTAGCTGTCGTGGGTACATTAATATGACCTCTTTAAAATTTTTTCCGTTCAATTTGGGGAGATTGCCTTTTGGAAACTTCTTCAGCCTTATGGCGATTCTTCCCCCATGGGATTAGCTTAGACTTTTTTGGAATACTCCCAAGGCTATAATTTGTTCATGGGGCTAGCGGAGTTCATTGGTGGCGTGCTATTGTTCCATAAAAGAACACGATTGTTGGGTGGTCTTGTGTTAATTCCTGTAATTACAAAAATTGTGGCCATCAATTTCTTTTACGACGTTCCTGTAAAACTATTTTCATCAGAACTGCTTTTTATCGCGATTATAGTCGTGGCACCGGATTTCAAACGCGTACTTAATTTTGTTATTTTTAATAAACCTACCGAGAGTGTGTGTTTTAGTAACCCGTTTGAAAACAAGAAATGGATGTTGGGAACTACTATTATGAAATGGGCCTTTGTTTTCTTCATCTTGTATAATAACAGTGTTAAAACAAGTGATCTGTATGAAACAAAACAGAACACGCCTGAACTTTACGGTATGTATGAGGTAACACGTTTTATGAGTAATGGAGAAGTGATTCAACCCTTATTGACAAATGAAAAAAGGTGGAGGTATGTTTTTTTTAAATACCCTAATAGTATTCAATTTGCAAGAATGGATAAATCCAGATTTGGTTTGAACTCTGAAATAGACCTTTCAAGAGGCGAAATAAAACTTAAAGAATTTCAAGATTCGACCCAAGTCTATGTAATGAACTTCAAGAAGACAGATTCAACCTTATTCCTAACAGGAGTTTTTAGGAACGATACTATTATTGGTGAAACAAAACAACGCTTCAAAAAGGATTTTAGACTTACTTCTAGCGGGTTTAATTTGATAAACGAAATCCATATAATTGATAGGTATAATAAGAACAGCTAAAGTGTCACTAAGACGATTTAATAAAACACACACAATATTGTTTACTTCCTCCGTATCAACCAAAGCCCGATAAAGGTCAACAAGCCATTGAGGGGCAAAAGTTCATATCCTACTACGTAACCACCTAAGGATTCGGCTGGGAGTTTTCCAAGAATAACAATCATAATTACCGACAGTAGGGCAACCACCCAGACATATTTATCCTTTACTTGGTGTTTTGTAAAAATACCAAAGGAAAACAATCCCAATAACGGTCCATAGGTATAGGATGCTACTGTGAGGAGACCGTCTATTACATTTCTATCTAAAATATACTTAAAGGAGATGACCACTAATGCCAGCAATACACTCATACCAATATGTGTTCTTTGTCGTATGGATTTGGCCTCCTTTTCAGTTTTCTTTTCCGTACCTAAAAAATCTACACAAAATGAAGTCGTTAAGGAGGTTAACGCACTATCGGCGCTACTATAAGCTGCAGCTATAAGACCAAGCATAAAGGTGATGGCTACTGTCATGCCCAAACCACTATTCAGGGCAATTTCAGGGAAGAGAAGATCCGTTTTAGGTTGCCCGTCCATAAGCGGGATGGCTATCTGATATTTTTCGGCATAGATGAATAAGAGCGCACCCAACAACATAAAGACAAAGGTGACAACAACCAAAACCACGCTAAAGGATACCATGTTTTTTTGGGCATCTTTCAAATTTCTACAGGTAAGGTTTTTTTGCATCATATCCTGATCCAGACCTGTCATGCAAATGGTAACGAACATGCCTCCCAAGAAAGATTTTAATAAATGATTTTTAGCTAATAAATCATCTATGAAAATAGTTTTGCTGTAGGTAGCGAGTTCAGGAGATTTCAGGAAATCGACGAAGGTCCATTCCAACTTGTTTAGTATAAAATATATAGATAATCCAACGGAAACCAGCATAAAGAGTGTTTGAAGGGTGTCGGTCCAAACTATGGTTTTAATGCCTCCTTTGAAGGTGTATATCCAGATAAGTAGAATGGATAGGGCAACCGTAATCTCATAGGGTACGTTCCACGCATCAAATACAAATTGTTGTAGTACTATAGCGACTAAAAAGAGTCGAAAAGCAGCACCCAAAACTCGGGAAATAAAAAACGAGATAGCACCCACTTTATAACTAACAAATCCAAAACGGTCATCCAAAAATTGATAGATAGAGGTTACGTTCTGTTTATAATAAATAGGAAGCAGCACATACGCAGTAATTAAATAACCCAAAAAATAACCAAAAACCACTTGCAAGTAGCTAAACTGCGAACTATCTACCCATCCTGGAACCGAAATAAAGGTAACACCAGAAAGCGAAGCGCCAACCATACCAAAGGCTACCAAGTACCATGGCGATTGTTTTCCTGCTTTAAAAAAGTCCTCGTTAGAATCGTTTTTTCCTGTAAAATATGAGATTAGTAATAACATGGCAAAGTAGCCACCTATTAGCAGTAGGATATTGATGGAGGTCATTCGAAATTATTTTAAGTCAAAGTACAAAAAGTAAAAATAGTCCGTAATTTTACGGCAAACTTAAATGCATGGAGTTTTCTTCGAAATTATTGGAAAATGCAGTCTACGAAATGTCACAGTTGCCGGGTATAGGCAAGCGCACGGCCTTACGTTTGGTGTTGCATTTATTAAAACAGTCTGAGCAGCGGACCGAACAACTATCCAATGCACTTACACAATTGAGGACTACGGTACGGTTTTGTAGTAATTGCCATAATATTTCGGATATGGAGCTGTGCGAAATCTGTGCGAACCCTAAGAGAGATGGTTCTTTAGTGTGCGTGGTAGAGGATATTCGAGATGTTATGGCCATAGAAAATACAGGTCAATATAGAGGCAAGTACCATGTTTTGGGTGGTAAAATATCTCCTATGGAGGGTGTTGGACCGCAGGAGCTGACTATCACATCCTTGGTTACTAAAGTAAAGCAAGGAGAAATAAACGAACTCATATTTGCGTTAAGTTCTACAATGGAAGGGGATACTACTAATTTTTATATTTTTAAGCAGATAGAAGGCTTGGAAATACGTACCTCTACTATTGCAAGGGGTATTGCCGTGGGTGATGAGCTAGAATATGCAGACGAGGTTACTTTGGGCAGGAGTATTTTGAACAGGGTACCTTTTGAAGGTTCTTTTAGAACGAATTGAATATTATAATATTGATGCAAAATCAGTAAATACCCCTAATATTTACTATTTTTGCAAAAAACAGGAATAAAAGTACTAATAAATTATCGATATGTCAAAATTTGAATTGAAACTACCGCGAATGGGAGAAAGTGTTGCAGAGGCAACATTGACGTCTTGGTTGAAGGACGTTGGGGATACTATTGAAATGGACGAGGCTATTTTTGAAATCGCTACCGATAAGGTTGATAGTGAAGTGCCAAGCGAAGTAGATGGTGTTTTGATTGAAAAGTATTTTGCTATTGACGATATTATAAAGGTTGGCGAAACCGTTGCCATCATAGAAATTGCAGGTAGCCAAGAGGAGTCGGCAGCTAGTAGCAGTACCGAAACAGTCTTGGAAGATACTGCTGTAGAAGAAGAAATGGTCGCTGCTGCGGAAAAAGCGTTGTCCGCTAAGGATATTGTAGGGATTCCCACGTCGGATTATTCGAGCTCGGAACGTTTTTATTCCCCTTTGGTGAAAAATATTGCCAAAGAAGAAAGCGTTTCTTTTGATGCGTTGGAAGGTATCGAAGGCACAGGAAAGGACGGTCGTGTGACCAAGAACGATATTTTGGAGTACGTGAAGCATAAGGGCGCAACTCCTGCAGCATCGGTAAAAGTTCTAGAGCAGGTTGTGGAGGAGAAGCAAGCGATTGTTTCCGTTGTGGAAAAACCAGTTGAGGTTAAAGAAAAACCAATACAAACTCCTGTAAAAGTTGCTCATGGAGACGAAGTTATTGCCATGACCCGTATGGGCAAACTTGTTGCCAAACATATGGTAGATAGCGTGGCTACATCAGCACATGTACAGAGCTTTATAGAAGTAGATGTGACCAATATGGTAAACTGGAGAACGAAGATGAAATCTGCCTTTGAAAAACAGGAAGGTGAAAAGCTTACGTTTACGCCCATTTTTATGGAGGCTATTGCCAAAGCGTTGAAGAAATATCCAATGATGAATATTTCGGTAAATGGCGATTCGGTTGTTAAGAAAAAGAATATCAATATTGGAATGGCCGCAGCCCTTCCGGACGGGAATCTAATTGTACCTGTGATAAAGAATGCAGATCAGTTAAACTTGGTAGGCATGGCAAAAGTAGTCAACGATTTGGCGCTTCGTTCTCGTAATAATACCCTGAAGCCAGATGAGGTACAAGAGGGCACCTATACGGTAACCAACGTGGGTACATTTGGAAGCGTTTTTGGAACACCAATTATCAATCAACCACAGGTCGGTATTATGGCCCTTGGTGCCATTCGAAAAATTCCTTCTGTGATAGAGACCAATGAAGGGGATTTTATCGGTATCCGTAGTAAAATGTATCTATCTCATAGTTACGACCACCGCGTGGTCAATGGAGCGTTGGGGAGTATGTTTGCTAAGGCTGTAGCTGACTATTTGGAGGCTTGGGACGTAAATCGGGAGATTTGATGTTCAGGCACCCCTAAGGGTTATTGAGCTTATATTTTTTCAAAGTAACAGGCCAAATCTTATTTTCAGTGCTAACTTTACCTGTAAAGATTAGCATGCAGTACACCTGTTCAAAATGGGGGTTTATGCTCCTATTTTTGGTACTGCCTTCATTATTTTTTCGACCAAAAGTCACCTACGACCAAAAATAGGGAAGCTCTTAAACTTTTCGTTGACTGTAATTTTAAACGAACTTACATTCGTCAGGAAATAAAATTAGCTGTCCATTTGCGTGATCAAACACGTATAAATATTTAGTTGTTTATTTATGATATGGCCAATGATTACTGTGGTAAAGCCTATTTATTAGATTTTGAGGGCACACGCGATTATAAGGGTATTACCCGAGACCTATCTTATGAAACTAACCCAAAAATGACTTCAGATGAAGTGCATAAAGGCTTAGTAAAGCAGATAAAAGCGGGTCTATTGCGCTATGCGGTCTAATCTGACTTGGCGGATAAAATAAACGATACTATTGATAACGACGAAGCGGCAGAAATACAAGATAGAGATTTTGATGATCCTTGGAACAATTGGATTTTTGAAATCTATGGCGAACTTCAATTGGAAAGGGAAACGAGTAGAAAGGAGTTTGAATACGAATTTAGTTTTGAAAATAATCGTGTTACCGAAAAATGGTGAATACGAGCAGATGGGGAACCGAATGAGTCCCGAGCTGAATTTGAACGAAATGATGAAACCTTTGTTAGGGAACGTATACGATATTCTTATGATGGTAGTATGGTACGCAGTATTTCCGACCATTGGTCTGTAGGAATTTTTGGAGGAGCACCTCATAATACGTTCACAAACATAGATTTGTCTACCCATGTAAGTCCAGCCATTGAATATAATATCTTCCCTTATAAAAAAGATGTTTCGTAGGGAGATTGTCTTTGCCTATCGGATAGGCAATTTGTTTAACACTTCCATATTTAATAAGGACTCCAAAGGCATTTTAAATCATTTCCTTAATATTAAATTAAACTATCGACAGCCATGGGGCAATGTTAACATTCGATTATGTGGTTCAACATTTTTAGAAGTTTTGCAAAAGGATAGGGTAGAATTGTTCTGAAGGCTGTTTATTCGATTTTTTAAAGGGCTTGTGGTTTTTTTTAGGAAATTTTGACCTTGTCAGGGATTAGATAAATCTTCCCGCAGGAGATGCATCCTTAAAATATGTTCTCTCACAGTAAAAGCAGATAGCAACGGATTTTGAATTAGGCTTCCGAATAGGGTTAAGGTGTACCTTTAGTTCTGCTTTTAATAATATTATCAATCTGAGGCTGTAACTTTGGTAGGGGTAAAATCCTAATATTTGGCCTTAGAAAAGTGGGATAAGAACTATCTTTGTAAAAAGTCCCGTACTCATGGAATTAAAACTTACCCGACCCATTTGTTTTTTTGATTTAGAAACTACCGGCACCAATGTAGCCAAGGATCGTATTGTAGAAATAGCCATACTTAAGGTTTTTCCTAATGGCAACAAGGAAAGCAAAACATGGCTCGTTAATCCTGAAATGATTATACCTGATGAAGTAATAGCAATTCATGGTATTTCCAATGAAAAAGTAGCCAACGAACCTACCTTCAAAGACCTTTCAAAGGAAATTTATAATATGATAAAGGAAGCCGATTTGGGCGGATTCAATTCTGACCGATTTGATATTCCCTTGTTAGCAGAGGAGCTTTTACGTGTTGGAATTGATTTTGACATGAAGCACACCGTTTCGGTAGATGTTCAGACCATTTTTCATAAAATGGAAAAACGTACGCTTGGAGCTGCATATAAATTCTATTGTGATAAAGATTTGACCGATGCTCATAGTGCAGCTGCGGATACCAATGCTACCTATGAGGTGCTGCTTTCGCAATTAGACCGCTATCCAGAACTGGAAAACAACATCAAGAAATTATCGGAATTTTCAAGAAGAAAGCAATCGGTAGATTTTGCCGGTTTTATAGCTTTGGATGAGCATGGCGACGAAATTTTTTCCTTTGGAAAACACAAGGGGAAGAAAGTACATGATGTTCTGGAAAAGGAACCTGGATATTTTGGTTGGATACTCAATGCCGATTTCCCCTTGTACACTAAAAAAATATTGACTCAAATCAAACTAAGCAAGCTAAACAATAAATTGAGTTAGATCAGGTGTTGGTACTATAAAGTTTAAGCTATTCTAAAGGTCTTAATCCCACGAGTAAAAATAAAGTTATAGAAAATCGATTTGTATTCATCTTTGCTACAGTATATCAAAAAAATTAAAATTATAGAACCATGGTTTATAGCGTAGGCGAGTGGTTGAACTTTACTGTTAAATAAAAGGGAAAGGAAGAAAATTTGATACCCTCCATTAGTATTAAAATGTCCAAAAAGTAAGAACGATAGATGAAAATCATTTGTATAGGTAGAAATTATACCGACCATATTGCAGAACTCAAAAATAAAAAACCAACGGAACCCGTGGTTTTTATAAAGCCGGACTCTTCAGTACTGCCTAAAGAGCAGGATTTTTATATTCCTGAGTTTTCCAACGATGTCCATTATGAAGTGGAAGTTTTGGTGAAAATAAAAAAAGTAGGGAAGCATATAAAGACATCTTTTTCCCATACCTATTACGATGAAATTGGTTTGGGGATTGATTTTACAGCTAGAGATTTACAAGCCACCCTAAAAGAGAATGGTTTGCCATGGGAAAAGGCCAAGGGTTTTGATGGTGCGGCTGTTATTGGGGAATGGTTGCCTAAAACTAATTTTAAGGATTTGAACGACCTTAGTTTTGACCTTAAAAAGAATAACGAGATTGTTCAATCTGGTAATACAGGTCTTATGCTCTGGAAAATAGATGAGCTCATTGCTTACGTATCTACCTTTTTTATGCTGAAGAAAGGAGACGTTCTTTTTACGGGTACGCCTGCCGGTGTTGGGAAAGTAGCGGCAAATGACTATCTTTCCGGTAGTTTAGAAAAGAAGGAGCTTTTTAACGTAAGAATTAAATAATGATATATAGTCTTGATAAAATTAATGAGATGGCAGAGGGCGATCAGGATTTCATAAATTCTGTGGTTTCTGTTTTTCTTGAAGAAGTTCCTGAAGATTTGTTGGCTTTGGAAAAGGCCTTAGCCGAGGATGATTATCATCAGGTGTATCATTTGGCACATAAAATAAAGCCCAATGTAGATTTGTTGGGAATGGAGCAAACCCGTGCTGCTGCTTTAGAGATGGAGACACTTGGTAAAAGTGAATCTAATATGGAAGAAATCAAACGTATTTTCCCATTACTTAGCGCAGATATCCATCAGGTAGTTTCGGAGTTGAAAAATGACTTTGACTGCTAATGCTCGCAGAAATAATTACAATTGGTGATGAGATTCTCATTGGTCAGATTGTGGATACCAATTCTGCCTTTATAGGTAAAGAACTTAATAAAATTGGTATTTCTGTTTACCAAATTACTTCGGTTCAAGACGAAAAAGAACACATCCTCAGTGCTTTGGCTAATGCACGATCAAAAGTTGATATTGTTATCGTTACAGGAGGTTTAGGACCTACCAAGGATGATATTACCAAACATACGTTTTGTACTTTCTTTAATGACGTGTTGGTTGAAAACAAAAATGTTCTAGCGCATGTAGAAATGCTTTTTTCCAAGCACATATCAACCCCGATATCTGATTTAAATCGAAAGCAGGCGCTGTTGCTTAGTAAGGCAGAAGTACTTCATAATGCGCATGGTACTGCTCCTGGAATGTGGATACATGAGGCAGATACAACCTTTATTTCACTACCAGGGGTTCCTTTTGAGATGAAAAACCTGATGAAGGCTGAAGTGTTGCCCAAATTGGTCGCGTTTTATGAACGGCCGCATATTATTCATAGAACTATTGTTACTTACGGATTAGGGGAAAGCGCCATTGCACAGAAAATTGAAATCTGGGAGGACGAATTGCCTCCGTTTGTCAAACTTGCCTATTTGCCTAACTTAGGAAAGGTGAGGTTGCGAATGACCGCAAAGGGAGCCGATTATAACGTATTAATGGCGGCCATAGAAGCCCAGCATAAAAAATTACTTCCGCTTCTTGGGGCTATTGTATATGGCACGGAGGATGAGGAAACTTTAGAGGAGGTAGTAGCCAAATTATTAATAGCGAAGGGTCTAAGCTTGGCTACTGCAGAGAGTTTTACAGGAGGTAAGATTGCATCGCTGCTTACAGCTATGCCGGGAGCATCTGCCTATTTTAAAGGAAGTGTGGTAAGCTATGCCACAGAAACTAAAATAAAGGTGCTTAATGTGCCAGAAAAAATAATAGCCACGTATTCTGTAGTGAGTGAGCAGGTGGCCGTTGCGATGGCTTCTGGAGTACAGGAACTGTTGAAAACCGATTTTGCCATTGCTACAACGGGTAATGCTGGTCCTGCCAAGGGAGACTCCGATGCTGCCGTGGGAACGGTCTGTATTGCTATAGCTTCGCCAAATGGTGTAGTTGTAGAAAAATTTCAAATGGGTACGCATAGAGAACGTATTGTTCAAAAGTCTGTAAATAAGGCCTTTGAGCTGCTTCAAAAAGAAATTGTAAAAATGTGAAGTAGAATGTTGGCTGTAAGATAAAAATGATATAAATTTGCACCCTGTTTAAAAGAAAAATTCGACACAATGTCTAAAGTTTGTGAGATTACCGGAAAGAGAGCAATGTTCGGAAATAACGTTTCCTTCTCTATCAATAAGACCAGAAGAAGATTTGATGTAAATCTTTCTAAAAAGAGATTTTACATTCCAGAAGAAGACCGTTGGGTTACTTTAAAAGTTTCTGCAAGAGCCTTGAAAAGTATCAACAAGAAGGGTATTTCAGCTGTGTTGAAAGAAGCAAAAGCTAAAGGGTTAGTAAAATAATCCCGAAAATTATAGATTACGATGGCAAAAAGAGGCAACAGAATACAAGTAATTTTAGAATGTACCGAGCACAAAGAATCGGGGCAAGCTGGAACGTCTAGGTATATTACTACCAAGAACAAGAAGAACACTCCGGAAAGGATGGAAATTAAAAAATTCAATCCTATCCTTAAGAGAATGACAGTTCATAAAGAAATTAAATAAATTGATTTCCGAGCTTACTGAAACGAATTCAGCACAAGCGCGGAAATGACAATAAAAGATAATTAGTCATGGCAAAGAAGACCGTAGCAAGTTTACAGACAAGCTCCAAAAGATTAACAAAAGCGATTAAGATGGTAAAGTCACCAAAGAGTGGTGCTTACGTCTTTGTTGAGTCGGTTATGTCTCCAGATTTGGTAGATGCTTGGATTGCAAAGAAATAATACAACTTTAATAAAACTTAAAAAGCCTCTTTCTTTCGAAAGGGGCTTTTTAAGTTTTATATTTGAGTAACTATTCGATACTAAAATGAGTTTATTTAAAAAGATGTTTTCTTCCCAGAAGAAGGAAAGTTTGGATAAAGGACTGGAAAAAACCAACACAAGCTTCTTTTCTAAGCTAGGTAAGGCTGTTGCAGGAAAATCTAAGGTAGATGACGATGTACTGGATAATCTAGAAGAAGTCCTTGTTTCATCGGATGTTGGTGTGGATACGACCTTGAAGATTATTGAGCGTATTGAAGCCCGGGTTGCCAAAGATAAATATATAGGCACCGACGAGCTTAATGGAATCTTACGGGAAGAAATAGCAGGTCTACTATCGGAAACCAATACAGGTGATGCTACGGAGATTCACATTCCAAAGGATAAAAAACCTTATGTGATTATGGTTGTAGGGGTTAATGGTGCTGGTAAAACAACCACCATAGGTAAGTTGGCCTTTCAATTAAAAAAGCAAGGCTATAAGGTAGTTTTAGGAGCTGCGGATACCTTTAGAGCAGCTGCTATAGATCAGTTACAAGTTTGGGCGGATCGCGTTGGCGTCCCTATAGTTAAACAAAAAATGGGCAGTGATCCTGCTTCGGTCGCTTTTGATACCCTTAGTTCTGCCGTAACCCAAGATGCAGACGTGGTTATTATAGATACAGCCGGACGCTTACACAATAAAGTGAACCTGATGAACGAGCTTACCAAAGTAAAACGAGTAATGCAAAAAGTAATAGAAGGTACGCCACACGAGGTATTGTTGGTATTGGACGGCTCTACGGGACAAAATGCCTTTGAACAGGCAAAGCAATTTACCAAAGCTACAGAAGTGACTGCTTTAGCGGTTACAAAATTGGACGGGACTGCAAAAGGTGGTGTCGTTATAGGAATCTCCGACCAGTTTCAGATACCTGTAAAATACATTGGAGTAGGGGAAGGCATAGAAGACCTACAAGTATTTAACAAGTATGAATTTGTAGATTCTTTTTTTACAATAAAAAATTGAAGCCGTTACTATTTCTTTTAGTTTTCTGTATTTACGCCGGTTCTTGGGGGCAATTGGAGCACCCAAAAGCAAGTCCATTCACCAGAATAATACAGCATATAGGGCTATCCACTATTACTATTGAATATTCTAGACCTGCTGTGAAAGGAAGGGTCATCTTTGGAGAAGATTCTACCGGTTTGCCAGGTTTGGTGCCTTATCATCGTATTTGGCGTGTGGGGGCGAATGAATCCACCAAAATTACTTTTGATACCGATGTTGCCGTTATGGGGAATCTTATTCCAAAGGGAACCTACGCCTTGTATGCTTTTCCATCCGAAGAGGAATGGCAAATCGTTTTTCATAAAAACACGACACATTGGGGAGATGGCAGAACAGGATATGACTCTTCTGAAGATGCATTACGGGTAACTGTTATATCTTATAAAGTCTTAAGTTTTCAAGAGAATTTTATGATTTCCTTTGATGGAATCACCCATGACACTGCAGCTATGAATTTGCAGTGGGCCCATACTAAAATTACGGTGCCCATAGTGGTGGATACCCATTTGGTGATGGATAAGCAGATTCAGGAAAAACTGGAGAATACTCCTACGGCACAGACCTATTATGAAATTGCTCGCTATTATCAAGAACAAGGTATCAAAACTTTTGAAGCCTTAGAATACGTAAACAAAGCCTTGGAGTTAGGTGGGGAAACCTATTATTTTTACCGTATAAAATCTTTATTACAGGCAGAATTACAGTTGTATTCAGCCGCTGTTTTATCTGCAAGAAAGTCTATGAAAATTGCCAAAATTCTTGGGAAGGATGAATTTGTGCGCCTGAATAAACGAAATATCAATCAGTGGAGAAATCTGGATAATACAAATATCGATTAAGAATGAAAAATATACTCTTGTGGTTGATTGTTGTTCTTCTCTGTTCTTGTAACCAAGATTCAAAAGAATTAGGCAGAGCGCTTCGTATTTGGGAGCCTTATGATGATTCCGAAGACGTGGCGGCGAATACCAACCATGAAATCAAACGGATGAGGTATAGCCTAATACAGTCTAAGGTATTGGATAAGAACACGGTATTTCTGCCGCTATATGATGAGGTTTCAAACATGACCGATGAAATTTATCAGGCCTTAAAACCTTTGGTTTTGGAGCAAAATATTTTTTCGCTTCAAAAAAGTATAAAGGATGGTTTGTTGACCTATGAGAATTTGGTGCTGTTTTACCTGTATCGCATCTATGAATACGAACTAGATAACAAAAAAACGTTAAACACGATACTGGCGCTAAACAAAAATGTTCTTGAGGAAGCGAGAGCTTTAGACGTGCTTATTAAAAATGGTACCGCACCCGAGTCTCGACATCCTATTTACGGGATGCCTATCCTGTTAAAGGATAACATCAATACTAACGGGATGAATACCACTGCTGGGTCTATTACCTTAATGGATAACGAAGTGGAAGATGCCTTTGTTGTAACGCAGTTGAGGGAAAAAGGAGCTTTAATACTTGGCAAGGTCAACCTAAGCGAATGGGCTTATTTCCTATGCTCTGGTTGTCCGGTGGGTTATAGTGCCGTTGGTGGCCAGACCATGAATCCCTATGGGCGCGGTTTGTTTGAAACGGGAGGTTCTAGTGCTGGTAGTGGTACTTCGGTTGCAGCCAATTATGCGGTTGCAGC
>JBLIEO010000013.1:0-36628 GCA_047633095.1 Maribacter sp. | reverse complement strand
AACTGCTTTCCAACCGCTGCGAAAACTATGCACTTATTTAGACTCCCTGTAATATCCTTTGTTAGGAATCTCAATAGTATATTTTCTTCTAGAATTGTTGTTCAAATGAGGCTCTCTTAGCCAAGGATTATGCCTTTTTAATATTTTGTAATTTATCTCATATTTCTTAGAGAAATTCGCAAAACTGGATACTGGTTCATCGACCTCTACGGTAAAAGAAGGAACTGCATTGTACATATCGTCCTTTTCTAAATGGAAACCATATTTCTCCGGATTGGAAAGGATTTCCTTAATAGCCATGATTCTAAAAACATACCTACCAGTCTCCTGCCCTAACAAAAGGTCATAATAATCATCTACTTGCTGAATTCTCATGTATTTGTTTATTCCTCCTGGACCTGCATTATACGCAGCAGCGGTCAGCGTCCAACTACCATATTTCTTTTTCCATTTATTTAAGTACTTACAGGCTACCTCAGTAGATTTTTCCAAGTGATAACGCTCGTCTACATTTGAATTGACTTCCAGACCGTATTCTCTTCCTGTTTCCGGCATAATCTGCCAAAATCCTGTCGCACCAGCAGGAGAAACCACATTGGTCAACCCACTTTCTGCAACAGCCAAATACTTAAAATCATCCGGAATACCATTTTTAGCTAAGATTGGTTCTATCACTGGGAAATATTTATGTGCTCTTTTCATAAGCAACAATGCATTCGACTGCCAATAGGTGTTCACTAAAAACTCTCTATCTACACGCTCCATAATCTCTGGATCTTGTTGCGGAACCCCTTCCCCCGCAAAATTTAAGTTTTCCGGTATATCTATGGAAGAAATACGATACTCGTTCGCTACATTTTTTTCTATGCTATCGTTCGTTATAGTCGTATTTATGGCACCAGTAATTCCATCAGAATTTACAGCGAAAATTAAGGAGCCTACTACGAAAAGTACGCCCAAAAGCATAAGAATATTTTTTAGAACTTTCATACTTAGTAAATTAGTTACCATCAAAGGTATTAATAGAACTGCCTTAATCCAAAATAATTGCAGGTAGGTGTTCGTTAAACCATTTTGCCCTGTGGATTATCATAGTGTGCGTGCCATTTTTTACCTTGATACAATCGGTAATATTGGCAATTGGAAAAACAGCGTCTTTATCGCCTTGTATATGAACCAAACTCCTGCTGGGTTCTGTTTGCTGCCAATTCACTAGTTCATGAATACACCAATCTATATAGTGTTTATCCCTAATGGATAAATACTTCTCGTAAAGTGCCAATCTTTTAGTAACCGTTTCGCCAAAAGCATATTTAGCTAAAAGTTCTACATTGTTCACCAAGCCAGTTGGGAGTACTTTATGGATATTCGTGTAGCGTGCAAATAGCATTCTCTTGGGAAGTTCGTTTTTGCTTTTAACGCTCGAAACAATAATTACTTTTCGCGTAGGAATAATTTTCGCTATTTCCTGGACTACTATTCCACCTAAAGAAACCCCCAGTAAAACTGGATTCTTATGTTCAATTAGGCCAGATAGGTGTTTTGCATAAACGGCAACACTCAAACCCTTTGTAGGTATGGTCCAATCCAAATAATGGACTTCAAACTGGTCTTCTGGCAAGCTAATATGCTCGAAAATAGAACTGTTGGCCGCCATTCCCGGCATAAAGTAAACATGAATTTTAGATACAGACATAGTAATGAAACGCTATAAAAGCTAGGAAATTAACTATTTTTTTAGTAATTTTATACCGTATATTGGTTTAAAATCCAAATTTATATGTTTTACGTCAGTACATACTATTTAATTCGACAATTACGGTTTGAGAACACCGTAATTTTTATGTCTTAAACCAATACTAAAATCAAAACTATATGAACGATGTACTAATTAAGGACAACACTTTCTTGCGCCAGTTTGAAACAAGTTTGGATGGCCATTTGGCTAAAATTGAATATTCTTCTCAAGAAAGAAAAGTTTTTTTAACCAAAATTGTAGTACCGGAAGAAATCACTATGGAAGGTTTTAATGAAAGTTTTATTAAAGCTGTACTTCATCACTTGCAGGAAAAGAACTTAAGAGTAGTTCCTACAAGTCCTCAAATTGCAGGTTTCCTTCGTAAAAACAGACAGTACAAAGAAATGCTGCCAGTAGGCATCAGAATCTAATAAAAAAGCTTCTCAATTGAGAAGCTTTTTTTATGCCTTTACTTCTGCTTCCGAAACATGTATTAAATCCATCGTAACCAAACCATCATCAGCTATACCGGTTAAAGTAATACTTTGTATTGTATTTATTAACTCAGGGTTCCAAGGTGACCGTACTTTTACATAGTTTTCCGTAAAGCCGTGAATATACCCTTCCTTGTTCTCCCCTTCAAAAAGGACATTTAAGGTTTCTCCAATCTGGCTTTCATAAAAAGCCCTTCGTTTTTTAACCGACAAGCCTCTAAGCATTTTACTTCGCTTGTTTCGTACCTGTTTTGGAACTACCCCATCCATTCCAGCGGCCTCAGTATTATCACGTTCGGAATACGTAAACACATGCAGATAAGATATATCTAACTCATTTAAATAATGATACGTCTCCAAAAAGTGTTCCTCTGTCTCCCCTGGAAATCCAACAATAACATCCACACCTATACAGCAATTAGGCATTACCGCTCTTATACGGGCAACTCGTTCTGTATATAAGGCAGTCATGTACCTCCTTTTCATCAACTTTAGCAGTGCATCGCTACCACTTTGGAGCGGAATGTGAAAATGCGGTACAAAAGAATTGCTTTGCGCTACAAAATCTATAGTTTCATTTTTTAATAAGTTCGGCTCTATAGAAGATATGCGAAATCTATGAATACCAGCAACCGTATCCAAGGCCTTTATTAAGTCCAAAAAAGTATGTTCGTGCTTTTTATTCCCAAATTCTCCCTTACCATAATCGCCTATATTTACACCGGTAAGTACTATTTCCTTAATATTTTGCTTCGAGATTTCAGTAGCATTTTTTAAAACATTCTCCAAAGCATCGCTCCTAGAAATTCCCCTAGCCAATGGTATGGTGCAATACGTACATTTATAATCACAGCCGTCCTGTACTTTTAAAAAAGCCCTTGTACGATCTCCAATAGCATAACTGCCAACGTAAAAGTCCGCATCTACGATTTCGCAGGAATGCACCTCTCCAAAATCATTCTTGGATAGGTCATTTATGTAATCCCTAATCTTAAATTTTTCTGTCGCCCCCAAAACCAAATCCACACCATCCACAGCAGCCAACTCCTCCGGTTTTAATTGTGCATAACAACCCACCGCAGCAATATACGCATGGGGATTGCCCTTTTGCGCTTGTTTAACTACCGTTTTAAATTTCTTATCCGCATTGTCCGTTACGGAGCAGGTATTTATTACATACATGTCCGCTGACTCCGAAAAATCTACCCTATCAAAGCCTTCGTTTACAAAGCCTCTGGCAATCGTAGAGGTCTCAGAAAAATTGAGCTTGCAGCCCAATGTGTAAAATGCTACTTTCTTTCTCATGATATTTTAAATACAGGCTTACAAAGATACATATTTGAATGAACGCCCTGGACAGTTCTAGACCTTAGAAGTACGAAGTTAGTGTTACCCTCGATTAATACTTCCGCCACTTTTTAGTTATTTCAAAAACATGGTTAAGGATACTTGCCTCTATAGCATCAAACACCACTCCTCTTCTTGCCATCATTACCTCCGCTGCCTCATAAGCCTTTGTTGGCATGTAAGTAGAAAAACCTGAAGCCCCACCCCAACTAAAACTTGGTATAAAGTTTCTTGGAAAACCTGGAGTATATACATTTACGTTTACACCTACTACCGTACCTGTATTTAACATCGTATTAATAGCCGTTTTACTATGATCACCCATCATAAGTCCGCAAAACTGGAGTCCGGTTTGCTCAAATTTTTCAGTAGCATAGTTCCACAAACGTACCTTTGCATAATTATTCTTAAGATTGGAATTATTAGAATCTGCACCAATATTACACCACTCACCTAACACGGCATTTCCTAAATAACCTTCATGACCTTTACTGGAATATCCAAAAATAACCGAATTACTTACTTCGCCGCATACTTTGGAATGCGGCCCAATTGTCGTTGGACCATACAACTTTCCACCCATTTTTATAACCGCATATTCACATAATGCGAGTCCGCCACGGATGAGGCTACCTTCCCAGATTTCAGCATTTTTACCAATATAAATTGGGCCGTCGGTGGCATTAAGTATGCTGTATTCTACTTTAGCCCCTTCTTCCAAGAAAATACGTTCTGGATGAATAAGGTTGTTGGTGTTAGATATTGGCTGACTTTTTCTACCCTTGGTCAAAAATTCAAAATCGGCCTCCAAAGCCTCCCCGTTTTTAGAAAAAATATCCCACGTGAATTCTATCTCTAATGGGGTATGGTTTAATACTATTTGCTCAAAATCATCGAAAGCAGATTCTTTTTGAAGATGTTTTGACCTATACCCAACCAATCGCTCCTTGTAGACCAGTACTTGATTTATCTCCAATAAATCAAGCGCAAAAATAAGTGCCGTATCAGGCAGAAATGAGCCATTAATAAAGATGTTATCGAAATCAGTCGTTAACGGGTACTTTACTGATAAATAGTCTTGTGTTGCATAAGAAATGGATGCTTTTAAATAGGCTTCCCATTTTTCTCGGATACTTAGTATCCCTAGCCTAATTTCACCAACAGGCCTCGTAAATGTAAAGGGCAACAAATTTTCCCTTTCAGGACCATCAAAAAGGACATAATTCATAAAACATTGAATTTCCACAAAATTAAGTAATCGAAATACACCATTCTATTTTTTTTGGTCAAGGTGGTAAAATTTTGGTTAAAACAAAAAACGCCCATGATTAAAATATCAAGGGCGTTCTGTATCGTTTACAAGAAGAATTTTACTTTTCTTCCTCTTCTTTTACTTCTTCTGTTGCCTCCGGCGCTGGCTTAGCAAACTTCTTATACTTGTTCTTAAACTTATCAATACGACCTGCTGTATCCAATAATTTAGATTTCCCTGTATAGAACGGGTGAGAAGTTCTTGAGATTTCCAATTTTACTAATGGATACTCAACACCATCTACTTCTAATGTTTCCTTAGCGTCAGCAGTTGACTTCGTTAAAAACACTTCCTCATTGGACATATCTTTGAAGGCAACTAATCTATAATTTTCTGGGTGTATTCCTTTTTGCATGGTACTGAACATTTTGCACCCCCATTCCGACGGGAGCTTATTTTAAGTCTGCAAATTTAGTTATTTTCTATAAATTCGCAATTTATTAATACTAAATTTAATTAAAATAATTTAAACCCTATCTTGTAACAATTAGCATCCTAACGCTACTAATACTTTAATCAACCTTTAAACCTTAATCAAAATGGAAGAAAATCAACCAAAAACAGGAACATTTGCACTTACATACGGACTCTTATTAGGAGCAGCTAGTGCTATATTCACATTTATGCTTTACACCATGGACATGCATTACCAGAATGAATGGCCTGTCATAATAATTAGCATAGCGATATCATTAACTGCATTGATAGTAGGAATGATACAATTTAAAAAAGCGAATAATGGATTTATGTCGTTTGGACAGGCACTAAAAGTGGGGGTCGGGGTTTCTTTAATTGGAGGCGTTATAGCCATTATTTTTAGCCTAATTCTGAGTAATGTTATAGATCCGGAAATGATTGATAAGGCGATGGAATTTCAAAAATCAAAGCTAATGGAAAGTACAGCCTTAAAAGTTGAACAAATTGAAGCTCAGTTAGAAATGCAAAGAAAGTTTACCACACCAGCAATGCAGATACTCTTTGGGTTACTTACTAGTATTGTATCTGGATTTATTTTCTCACTTATACCGGCCTTGGTATTAAAAAAGCAAGAAGTTCTAGACTAAGTTTGTACTTTTGATGGGAAATATTGAAATTACCAATGCAAGTATCCATCGTAATTCCCTTACTTAACGAAGAAGAATCGCTCCAAGAGCTACATGCTTGGATTGTATCTGTGATGCAATCCAAGCATTTTTCTTATGAGATTTTATTTGTAGACGACGGTAGTACCGATACCTCTTGGAAATTAATAACCAAACTATCCGAAGAAAACCCTAGCGTAAAAGGAATCCAGTTTTCAAGAAATTTTGGAAAATCCCAAGCACTTCACGCTGGTTTCAAAGCAGCTAAGGGCGATGTTATCATCACTATGGATGCGGATTTACAGGACAATCCAGAAGAAATACCCGAACTCTACGAGTTAATTTATACAGAAGGGTACGACCTTATTTCTGGTTGGAAGAAAAAACGTTTTGATTCCATCCTTTTTAAAAATCTACCTTCTAAACTTTTCAATTGGGCAGCGCGTAAAACATCTGGGGTAAAACTGCATGATTTTAATTGTGGTCTTAAAGCCTACAATCGTTCGGTCATAAAGACCATAGAAGTGTCGGGAGAGATGCACCGCTACATTCCTGTTCTAGCAAAAAATGCTGGTTTTTCTAAGATTGGTGAAAAAGTGGTAAAACACCAATCCAGAAAATACGGAAGAACAAAATTTGGTATAGAGCGGTTTATAAACGGGTTTTTGGATTTAATCACCATCTGGTTTGTTAGCAAATTTGGAAAAAGGCCTATGCACTTGTTTGGCGCACTTGGCGTGCTTATGTTTATCATCGGTTTTAGTTTTGCCATTTACTTGGGCGTGAACAAACTTTTTATCAATCCCTTTGGAAGGTTGATTACCAATAGACCGCAGTTCTATATCGCACTGACATCTATGGTTATTGGAACTCAATTATTTTTAGCAGGCTTTTTAGGAGAAATTATGATACGCTCCAAAAAGACAGAAAAAAGATATGTTGTTTCTAACAAGATTGCACTTTAAACACCATAAAAATTATATTTCTTCGTAAATTTAATACATAAACAAAACTAATAGATTGCATGGATAATTTCCTTGATACTGCCAAAAGCTGGTTGACCGATTTTTTTGACCCAGCCGTAAAAAAAGAGATTCAAAATCTAATAGATACAGATACAGATGAGCTCAAAGACCGTTTTTATAAGCAAATGGAATTTGGCACTGGTGGAATGCGAGGCGTTATGGGCGTTGGTACCAATCGAATAAACAAATACACTTTAGGGAAAAGCACCCAAGGACTCAGCAATTACCTGAATAAAGTATACGCAGGTGAAGAAATAAAGGTGGTTATCGCTTTTGATTGTCGCCATAACAGCGACACCTTAGCAAGAATAGTAGCCGAAGTATTTTCTGCTAATGGAATTAAGGTATTTCTCTTCTCTGAATTGCGAACCACTCCTGCCCTATCCTTTGCTGTACGATATCTAAATTGCCATGCAGGCATTGTACTTACTGCTTCACACAATCCTCCAGAATACAATGGGTACAAGGTCTATTGGACAGATGGTGGGCAAATAGTACCACCACAAGATGAAAAAATAATTGCTGAAATTAACGCATTACCCTTTGAAGCTATCAAATTCAAAGCAGATGAAAGTCTTATCGAGATTATAGACAAAGAAGTAGATGAAGCTTTTATTGAAGCTTCTGTAGCCAATGGAAATTTCAATGCCGAAGGCAAAGACGATTTTAAGATTGTATTCACTTCCTTACACGGAACATCCATAACGGCGATTCCTGAAGTGTTAAAACGCTCAGGATATAAGAATGTAACCGTTATTGCCGAACAGGCGGAACCAGACGGGGATTTTCCAACGGTTAAATCACCTAATCCAGAGGAATCAGAAGCACTATCTATAGCTGTTAAAAAAGCCGAAGAAATTGGAGCTGATATGGTTGTGGGAACCGACCCTGATAGTGACCGACTAGGTATTGCAGTGCGTAACTTGGACGGAAAGATGGAAATCGTAAACGGAAACCAAGCCATGGTACTGATGACGAAGTTTCTTCTAGAAAAAAGAAAACAAAAAGGGTTTAATGGTAATGAATTCATTGCCACTACTATTGTCTCTACCCCAATGATGGAATCCATGGCAAAGGCCTACGAAGTAGAGTTTAAAACAGCACTAACAGGATTCAAATGGATTGGTAAGATGATAAAGGATTTTCCTGAGTCTGACTTTATCGGGGGAGG
Source organism: Maribacter sp. (assembly GCA_047633095.1). GTDB lineage: Bacteria > Bacteroidota > Bacteroidia > Flavobacteriales > Flavobacteriaceae > Maribacter. The sequence goes on along the minus strand of JBLIEO010000013.1, from coordinate 28,459 downwards.
AGAAGAAAGTTTTGGTTATATGGTTGGTGATTTTGTGCGTGATAAAGACGCTGTAACGTCCACCCTGCTCGCTTGCGAGATTGCCTCCCAAGCAAAAGCAAATGGCAGTTCGTTTTACAGGGATTTAATTGATTGTTATGTGGATTATGGTTTCTACAAGGAGCATCTGGTTTCCATAACCAAAAAAGGAATTAGCGGTGCGGAAGAAATCAAGCAAATGCTGAAAGATTTCAAGGAAAATCCAGTAGTATCTGTTGCCGGATCAAAGGTTAAATGGATAGAAGATTATAACACTGCTACTGCTAAAAATGTACTCACAGGAGAAGAAAAAGTAATTGATATTCCAAAATCTAATGTATTGATCTACGAAACCGAAGACGGTACCCGTATAGCAGCTAGACCTAGTGGAACTGAACCCAAGGTGAAATTCTATATCAGCACCAACACAAACTTGAACACCGCTGCGGATTACAAGAAAGTAAACACAGCATTAGATACTAAGATACAGAGCATTCTCAGTGAGCTTAATTTAGGGTAAATGGATTATTTTAAAAAGATTCTTAGGTTTGCGAAGCCTTACCGAAAATACGGATATCTTAATATTTTCTTCAATGTGATGTACGCTTTGTTCAGCGCATTATCCTTTGCGGCCTTGATTCCTATGCTTAATGTTTTGTTTGAGCAAACGAAACCGGTAGAAAAACTCCCTGTATTTGAGGGAATAAGTAATGCCAAAGACTATTTTATAGATTATTTAGGCTATCATGTTACCCAGTACGCAGGCGAAGACAAAATGAAAGCACTAGTCCTTGTTATAGGTCTAATTTTAGTTTTATTCTTGTTAAAGAACCTATTCAACTATTTGGCCATGTATTTTATTACGTTTTTACGAAATGGTGTACTAAAGGACATTAGAAACAGTATGTATCGTAAGATTACGGAACTACCTATTTCCTACTATTCAGAAAAAAGAAAAGGAGATGTTATCGCTAGAATTTCTTCTGATGTTTTAGAGATACAACATTCCTTCCTTTCTATTTTAGAGCTGATTGTACGTGAGCCACTTACTATCCTGTTCACCATATTAATTATGTTTGGCATCAGTGGTAAATTGACCCTATTCGTGTTTATTTTTATTCCTGTTGCAGGAATGATTATTTCAAGTATTGGTAAATCCTTAAAAAAGAAATCAGACGATGTACAGCGTGAACAGGGTGAATTTTTATCAGTTATTGAAGAAACGCTAAGCGGACTGCGAGTCATTAAAGCTTTTAATTCAGAATCGCGATTTTACCAAACCTTTAGCGCCTCTACAAAACGATTTTTTGATTTTAGCAATACTTTATTGAATCGCCAAAACCTTGCCTCTCCAACAGGAGAATTTTTGGGCATACTGGTCATAGGCGTTTTACTATGGTTTGGTGGGAAAATGGTCTTGGTGGATGAAACCTTAGACCCCTCTTCTTTTATCGCATATATGGGACTGGCCTACAACATACTAACTCCGGCAAAAGCGATCAGTAAGGCATCCTACGGCGTTAAAAAGGGAAATGCGGCTGCAGAACGCGTGTTGGAAATACTCGAAACTAAAAATCCAATTGCAGAAATTGAAAATCCGATTGAAAAATTAGCCTTTGAAAACAACATCACCTTGGAAAACATTTCCTTCAAATATGAAGATGAATATATTCTCAAAGATTTTAACCTTAATGTCCCAAAAGGGGGAACGGTAGCTTTAGTGGGTCAATCTGGCAGTGGGAAGAGTACTATTGCCAATTTAGTGACTCGTTTTTATGACGTAAATAAGGGGAATATAAAAATTGATGGAATCAATATAAAAGAGCTTTCTAAAAAATCGCTTAGAGGCATGTTGGGACTCGTGACCCAAGATTCTATTCTGTTTAATGATACGGTACAGAATAATATCGGTCTAGGAAAAGAAGGCGCTAGCTTAGCTGAAATTACCGAAGCGGCCAAAATAGCAAATGCACACGACTTTATCATGGAACTACCCAAAGGCTATGACACCAATATTGGCGACAGCGGCAATAAGCTCAGTGGTGGGCAGAAACAGCGCTTATCAATTGCACGTGCTGTACTCAAAAATCCGCCCATCATGATTTTGGATGAGGCTACTTCCGCTCTGGATACGGAGAGCGAGCGCTTGGTGCAGGATGCTTTAGAAAAGATGATGAAAAACCGGACCTCCATTGTCATTGCGCACCGGTTGTCTACCATTCAAAATGCCGACACCATTGTGGTGCTACAAAAAGGCGAAATCGTGGAACAAGGATCACACACTGAACTTTTGGCCAAGAATGGAAGCTATAAAAAGCTGGTGGACATGCAATCGTTAGCCCACTAAGCCTAAAAAAAAGAACGCTTAGCGCTAGTGATTAAATAAAAGTCTTATCCCATTAAACCTTTTTGTACTTTACTAGTCTAAGATAGTAAAGGCAGCATATTTGGTTTCTGAACAAGCACTTATAGCAGATTTACAGCATAAGAGTAAACAATCACAAGCATTTGAGGTACTCGTAAACACCTACAAAGAGCGTTTATATTGGCATATTCGTAGAATTGTACTACATCATGATGATGCAGACGATGTATTGCAAAATACCTTTATAAAAGTATATCGTAACATTCATGCATTTAAAGGCGAGAGCAAACTATTTTCTTGGATGTACCGCATTGCTACTAACGAATCACTCAGTTTTCTAAAGCAAAAGTCAAAAAAATTAGGGTTGAACGATATGGAGTACCAAGAACGATTGGTTGAAAATTTACAGGCCGATGTTTATTTTGAAGGTGAGGAAATTCAGCTGCAATTACAAAAAGCAATTGCTACCCTGCCAGAAAAACAGAAGCTGGTTTTTAATATGAAATATTTTGAAGAATTAAAATATGACGAAATATCAGAAATATTAGGTACTAGTGTTGGCGCCTTAAAAGCCTCTTATCATTTGGCCGTTAAAAAGGTGGAAGCCTACCTAAAAGAAGATTAAACGGTTTAGGAAATTTACTATCAACATATACTAATGAAAGCATCAGATAAAAATAATCCCTTTAAAACACCCGATAGCTATTTCGATAAATTCTCGTACATCCTCTCTAAGCGGTTGAAGGAAGAAAATATAGAGATACCCAAGGAAGATGGTTTTATACTTCCGGAAGGCTACCTTGAAGACTTGCATTCCAATATTCAGAAAAAATTAGAGTACAAGGAAAATAAGGTGGTTCCATTGAACCCCTACAAAACCTATTATTTGGTAGCCGCTTCTATTGCTGCATTAGTTCTTTTAGTTTTTGGTCTAAATTGGAACACAGGGCAAGAAATTTCTTCTTGGGATGATATAGCTAACACGGATATAGAAAACTATTTTGATAATAACGATGTTGGGCTCACCTCTTTAGAAATAGCAGAAGTAATGTCAATTGAGGACTTGGAAATAACCGATTTTTTAAATTCGGAACTGAGCGAGGAACACATTGTAGACTACCTCAATGATTATACAGACGATTTTGAAGAACTAAATTTAGAAGAAGATGAATAGATTCATTATTATACTTGTTATACTTTTCACCGCTGTTGGTTACGGCCAAAGTGGGAATAGGGAAAAAATAAAATCCTTGAAAGTGGCCTTTATAACCGAGCAGCTGGCATTGACCAGCAAAGAAGCACAGCAATTTTGGCCTGTTTATAATGAATTTGAGGAAAAACGGCAGTCCCTACGCCAAAAAGAGCGCACTCAAATACGAAGTAAAATACAGGATGCAATGGCGCTATCCGAAGCCCAGGCAATAACGCTGTTGGAGCAACTTACAGATTTTAAAATGGAAGAAGAAAAGCTAAACCTTTCCTATTTGAAAGAAATAAAAAAAGTGATGTCCGCAAAAAAAACACTGCTTTTGATTCGTTCGGAAGAAGACTTTAAACGACAATTGATTAAACAGTACCGACAAAACAACCGACCCCGACAATAGTCGATAGTTAGTCGTCAGAATTATTAAATACGCTACACCAGATACTTCGTACGTTTTCTTGGCCATAAATAGACGTTCGCCAAGGTAGCATCTCAGCGCATTGTATGGGTCAAAAAGACTACCGAATCAACTTTTTATACTTAATACGTTTTGGCATAATATCAGCCCCAAGTCGTTTTTTCCTATTCTCTTCATAATCGGAGAAGGAACCTTCAAAGAAATAGACTTGCGAATCACCTTCAAATGCTAAAATATGAGTACAGACCCTATCTAAGAACCATCTATCGTGCGAAATAACGACACCGCAACCCGCAAAATTCTCCAAACCTTCTTCTAACGCGCGTAAGGTATTCACGTCCAAGTCGTTAGTTGGCTCATCCAAGAGTAATACGTTCCCTTCTTCTTTTAAGGTCATGGCCAAGTGCAACCGGTTTCGTTCCCCACCAGAAAGCATATTCACCTTTTTATTCTGTTCACTACCCGTGAAGTTAAATCGACTCAAATAGGCTCTAGAATTTACTTGACGCCCACCCATCATTACCATTTCTTGCTCATCGCTAAAATTCTGCCAAATTGTTTTTTCAGCATCAATATTGGAATGACTTTGATCTACGTAAGCGATTTTAGCTGTATCACCAACAATGAATTCTCCCTTGTCTGGAGCTTCCTCGCCCATTACCATTCTAAAAATAGTTGTTTTACCGGCGCCATTAGGTCCGATTACACCAACGATTCCAGCTTGTGGTAAGGTAAAGTTCAAATCTTCGTAAAGTAATTTATCGCCAAAAGCTTTGCTTACCCCTTTTGCTTCTATAACATTGGTACCCAAACGTGGGCCGTTGGGAATATATATTTCCAACTTTTCGTCCAGCTGCTTTTGGTCTTGGCTCATCAACTTATCGTAGTTCTTTAAACGAGCCTTCTGTTTGGTCTGCCTCCCCTTAGCCCCTTGGCGCACCCAATCCAACTCGCGCTCCAAGGTTTTTTGTCTTTTAGATGCTGTTTTGCTTTCTTGGGCCATACGTTTAGATTTCTGATCTAACCAACTGGAGTAATTTCCTTTCCAAGGAATACCTTCTCCCCTGTCCAGTTCCAAAATCCATCCGGCTACATTATCCAAGAAATATCTATCATGGGTTACGGCTATCACCGTTCCTTTATACTGTGCTAAATGATGCTCCAACCAGTGCACTGATTCGGCGTCCAAATGGTTGGTAGGCTCATCCAACAATAAAATCTCAGGCTCTTGCAACAATAATCTACATAGCGCTACCCTCCTTTTTTCTCCACCAGATAATATCCCAATTTTTTTATCAGACTCTGGCGTACGAAGCGCATCCATGGCTATCTCTAGTTTCGTATCTAATTCCCAAGCATTGGAGGCATCAATCTTATCTTGAAGCACAGCTTGCTTATCCATTAGCTTTTGCATCTTGTCCGCATCCTCGTATACCTCGGGAAGACCAAACATATCGTTGATTTTATTATACTCATCTAAAATCGCAACGGTTTCAGCTACCCCTTCCTTAACCACCTCCAATACGGTTTTATCGGGGTCCAATTGGGGCTCTTGCTCCAAATAACCAACGTTATAACCAGGAGAAAAGACAACATCACCCTGAAAATTTTTATCGACTCCTGCAATAATCTTTAACAAGGTAGATTTACCAGAACCGTTAAGTCCAAGAATACCAATTTTGGCACCATAGAAGAAACTGAGGTATATATTTTTAAGAACTGGCGTGTTAGCCGTCTTAAATGTCTTGGTGACTCCTGACATGGAGAAAATGACTTTTTTATCGTCGGACATGTATTAATTGTTTAGTAAATATAATATTGGTAGTACACTTTTTATTGAAAATAAATCAATAGAAAGCAGCGATTTCAACTTTCTATTGTTTCAGGTTTTATATTAGAACAATCTGAAATATATTTCACACCCTACCTTTAAGTGCATTGAAAACCCAAGCAATAGCAAAAAATCCGATGCCAACGGAAGCGAAACCCCAACCAGCAACATCATCATATCTAAAAGCACCAAGCGCTATGAGGGCACAGCCAACACAAATCATTATAAATGTGGCCCAAGCCAGTACCGTATTCTTATTCATTCCCATATTCTCTAGTTTTGGTTAGAGGTAACTTCAAATATCGGGAATTTAAAAAAAAATTCAGCTATATTTTATCAGGTTTTATAATTCAAAAGGAAAACGAATCCCGGCCTTCTCTCGAACGGTATCCAAAAGCGTACATAAATCTCTAGTATTTTGATGACTCCATAAGGTACTCTCCAGCCGCCCATTGTTAATACAGCTGGCTACTTCTTCAATTTCGTAAGTATAGCCTTTTCCAATTTTCTCTAAAGTAAAAAGCTCAGAGTCACCCTCTTTCTCCAACACATAAGAAGAGGCTTCATGCCATCTTGGATTTATAAATAAAGTTCCTGAACTACCCGCTATTTCAGCTTTCATTTCTGAATTGGATGCCAATCCGCTAAACAGCAAGGCTTGGGCATTTTCATATTCAAAAATCATCGCAGTTTGTGATTCTACTCCTGTTTTATGAAATTGTGCTTGTGCGGTAATTGTTTTGGGCATTCCCAGTAGCAAATAAGAAAGAAAAATAGGATAGATACCAATATCCAACACGGAACCTCCAGCTAAATGCGGATTCAACACACGTCCGCTCTCGTCCCTATCCAATCCATAAAAAGCAAAATCGGCCTTTAGATAGGCAATGGTTCCAATCTCTCCATCATCTATGAGTTGCTTTACTTTTTTAATTGTAGGGTTGAATCTAGTCCACAAGGCTTCCATTAAAAAGACCTTTTTCTCACTTGCTTTATCCAACATCAATTTTACCTCAGCACTATTTATACCCATAGGTTTTTCACAGAGTACATGCTTATTATGATCCATGGCTCTTATGCTTAAATCGGCATGGGAAGTGTGCGGCGTTGCGATATATACCACATCTACCACATCACTTTTAAACAATTCCTCATAGCTCCCAAAAGCATGCTCCGCACCATACGTTTCAGCAAATTCAGAAGCCTTGTTCAAACTTCGTGATCCAACCGCACACAAACGATTATCAGCTACCAATGCAAGGTCCTTTGCAAAGGAATGCGCAATATTACCGGCCCCAACTATTCCCCATCTAATCATAATCCTGTTTCTATTTAGGTTTATTCAAATGTACTCAATTTTACTCCTTATCTTTAGGGTATAAATCGAAAGGAACGTAATGGATATCAAGTTCAACCAAAACGAGGATGTGAATAAATTACTGCTTTCAGAGCTACGAAAAAGGATGGCACAGGTAGCCCTAGGCGGTGGAAAAGTCAAGATTGAAAAGCAGCATGCCAAGGGAAAAATGACCGCACGGGAACGCATTGACTATCTATTGGATTCAAAAGCCAAACGTATAGAAATCGGCGCGTTTGTTGGGGATGGAATGTATGCCGAACACGGCGGATGCCCTGCTGGTGGTGTTGTTGTTAAAATGGGCTATGTTTCTGGAAAACAGTGCTTGGTCGTAGCAAATGACGCAACGGTAAAAGCCGGGGCCTGGTTTCCCATCACTGCCAAAAAGAACTTGAGAGCACAGGAAATTGCGATGGAGAACCGCCTACCGATTATCTACTTGGTAGATAGTGCAGGGGTGTATTTACCTATGCAAGACGAAATATTTCCAGATAAAGAACACTTTGGGCGTATTTTTCGAAATAATGCTATGATGAGTAGCATGGGCATTACCCAAATTTCCGCTGTTATGGGCAGTTGCGTTGCCGGTGGCGCATATTTACCGATTATGAGCGATGAAGCACTCATCGTTGATAAAACAGGAAGCATTTTTCTGGCAGGCAGCTACTTGGTGAAAGCAGCGATTGGCGAAAGCATAGCTAATGAAACTCTTGGTGGTGCTACCACACATTGCGAAATTAGCGGGGTAACAGATTATAAAGCTAAGGATGATGCCGCTGCTTTGGATACCATCAAAAACATTATGGATAAAATAGGCGACTATACCAAAGCTGGCTATAACCGTGCTACGCCAGAAAAACCAAAACAAAATCCTGAGGATATTTATGGCATATTACCAGGGGCTAGAACAGCGCAATATGATATGATGGAAATCATTAACCGACTTGTGGATAATTCAGAATTTGAAGCGTACAAAGACGGTTACGGACAAAGTATCCTTACCGGTTATGCGCGCATAGATGGTTGGGCAGTGGGTATTGTTGCTAATCAGCGTAAAGTGGTGAAAACTAAAAAAGGAGAAATGCAGTTCGGTGGCGTTATTTATTCGGATTCAGCAGACAAGGCTACCCGATTTATTGCCAATTGTAATCAGAAAAAAATTCCATTGGTGTTTCTACAGGATGTGACCGGCTTCATGGTGGGCAGTAAAAGCGAGCATGGCGGAATTATTAAAGATGGGGCCAAGATGGTGAATGCAGTGAGTAACTCCGTTGTACCTAAGTTTACCGTCATTATCGGTAACAGTTACGGCGCGGGTAATTATGCCATGTGTGGAAAAGCCTATGACCCAAGGTTGATTGTAGCATGGCCTAGTGCGGAACTCGCAGTTATGAGCGGAAACTCCGCTGCTAAAGTCTTACTCCAAATAGAAACCGCTTCCTTAAAAAAACGAGGAGAAACAATTACAGAAGAAAAAGAGAAGGAGCTGTATGATAAAATTAAGCAACGTTACGATAATCAGGTGTCCCCCTACTATGCGGCATCTAGGTTATGGACGGACGGCGTAATAGACCCCTTGGATACGCGTAAATGGATAGCTATGGGTATTGAAGCTGCAGACCATGCCCCGATAGAGAAACCATTTAATATGGGGGTATTACAGGTATAGCACTCATACTATCTAACAGAAGTTTCCAATCTCATAATAGCATTTACAAATTTCTCGTCATGGACTTCTAAAAACATTTTTTTGTACCCTTTTTTAGAAAACAACAGGATGTCTCTTTTCTTTGTTTCTATGATGTATCTTCCGGTATCATCGGTCTGCACTGTCTCTTTGGTGCGTTCGTTATGCACCGTAACATCAGATATCATTTTACCACGGAAAATAGCAAAACCAGAAAGTGTTTCTTTCTTAGCACGTACTCGTTCTACCTTAGCCTCATATCTATTCGCCTTTTTTTGTGTAACATAAGGGGACGTTTCCAAATAATAGGCCATATGAAGGTCACTCAGAAATTCCCATTCACTTTGGCTCGCATATTTTCTAAAAGAAGCGCCTTCACTACCGGAAGCTGCAAGGACCAAGCCTAGTTGTTTACCTCCGTATACCTTTAGTAATTCTAAGGAAATAAAAAAATCATTGTTTACATATAGTTCATAAGGATTTAAATCGACCGTAATGATGTTTCTACCGGTTGGTAAAGTGTGAAGTATATTGTTTTGACTTGGATTTAAATTCAAACCTGGCCTGCCAAGGGAACCCCCAGTATCATATATATTGACACGAATTAAGACACTATCAGATGGGTTTTCCCAAACCTCAAATTCTAAGCTATTCAACTGTCTTAAACTTTCGCGTGCTTTAATTTTGGTAGACAGTTCTCCACCCAAAGCTATGTTTCTATTCCAATAGCCATAATTTTGTTCTCCATAATTACGATAGCCCAAAAATTCTGAAATGGGAACTAAAGCATCACTAGAGAGTACTACTCCATCAAGTACAATATCTGAGGGACGCATTAAAATTTTCGAAAACTCTTCGCCTTTTGTACTAAGTTGGCCCACCGAAATCTCTACGGTTTCGTAACCTAAAGAGGATATTTGAATTACATCTGTCCCTTCAAATTTTGAGGTATCGATAGCTAAATAAAAGAGCCCTTCTTCATCTGTCACCGTACCTACGCCTTTACCTACGATACCAATATTCACATAGGGTAGTGGTTCTTGGGTTTTGGTATCTAAAATTTGGCCATGATAGTCTATTTGCGCAAACGAGGCATAACAACTTAAAAATAATATACAAGTAAGGAATTTATTCCTTACTTGTATATTATTTAGAAACTATTGCAGCAGTACTTGCTATTTTAAATAGCTCCTGGTTTGCATTTTTAAGGCTCATTTTAAAAACCTTCACCTCTTTCCGTTGGGCACGTGTACCGTAATTATGGTAGACTGTAGTTTTTAGATAACTAGGCGTTAGACTCTTGTTACCTAAATAAGTAACGTTTACCTGCCATATGCCGGGCAAGGACCCGTCTATGAATTCTTCCATAGTGTTATAGCCAAAGTTCTTCTCGCGAGCAATCAGTTCTGCATTATCCTCCCAACTGTGTCTCCAGATATAATACTGCTTGCCAGGATTCACAAATTGCAGCTCGAATTCTGCCTCGCCGTCGTTCCATTCAAATACGACCCTTGTCCCTTCAAAATCCTCCTTAGCCACATAAAGCTTCTGTCGCTTCCCTGTATCCAAAACCGCGTCCTTCTTTAGCGCTAATAGGTTGTTGAATTCACGGTCCATAATGGGGCCAAAGCCTGCTGTATCCAGTTCCATAAAGCCTTGCTCTTGTAAATAGCCGTACCTGGCGTGCAATGATGCTGATTTAATGGTACTGCCTATTTCTCTGTAGCTTCGGGCCATATCTAGATAGCTCTGCGCATAATTGGGACGGAGCAAGAATACTTCTTTATAAGTGGCGTTAGCCCTTTCGTACTGCCCCTGCTCTTGGTACTGATAAGCAAGCGCCTTTAGCAATACAGGATTCTCATCATATAAACCGAAATAATTTGCAATAATCTCTTCTCCAAAATCAGGTCTCTCCCACTCTTTCGTAAAATAAGCCTGTGTATCTAAAAGGAAATAAGGAGAATTAGTGTATTTCTCCACCAGCTTTTCGAAATTCTGGCGCGCATTTTCCAGAGAAGTGCTGGCATAGAGTTCTGTTTTATAAGCCGGCCAATTACTACGAATATCAGTATCCTCTAAAGAATCGTCCTTGTAGAAGTTATTGCGCAATCGAGCACGATCTACAACCTCATCACGAAAAGAGTTTCCAGATTTGGTATTGATTACCACGATACCTCCTGACCCCAATGTGCCATATCTCACTCCTGTAACTAAAGAAGAGAGTACTGCAATTCGCTGTATATTATTTACATCTAGCCAAATAGGAGGGTTGGACAAAATCATGCCATCTACATCCCAAGCCACTAAGTTCCTGCCAAAAAGTGTAGAAGTACCCCTATTCGTAACCATACCTCCGCCGAAACAGTCTCCTGATACGGCAAGCCCAGGAAAACGTGTACGTAAAAGGTCTAGCACACAGGGTGTAACGGGTATTATATTACTTTCATCCAAAACACGAACAGTACCGGAAGAACTTTGGGCGTGTATGTAACCAAAGGCGGTTCTAATAATATTTTGGTCTACTTGATATTCAAATTCTAAATCCTTCTGCGATTTACGCCTACTTTTGGTCACCACAACCTCGTCCAGTATGTTTACTTCAGGAACCATAACGGGATTTAAAATACGCGTAACATCTTCTATCCGTATGGTCATGGTCTTCATACCCATATAGGAAAATTGCAGTTCGTCATCAGTGGCTATGGCTAAACGATAAAACCCATCTTTATCCGTGGTGGTTACCGCATCCGTATTCAAAATTTTAACAGTAACGTTCTCCAAGGGCGCATTGCCATCGGAGACCTTTCCGCTAATGGTTCGTTCCTCTTGGCCCATTGCTAGGCCCATTACTAAAAGGCTCAGCACCAATGTTAGAATTTTCTTTGCCATATCCTTATTTTTTTCTAGTTCATCCTTTCATTTAAAATAGTAATTAATACATTTCTGTACTACTTAGAAGCTACGCCCATAGCACTGCGAAGTGTTAACAGCTCCTGATTTATATTTTTAAGGCTCATCTTAAAGACCTTCACCTCTTTCCGTTGTGCACGGGTACCATAATTATGGTAAACGGTTGTCTTTAGATACGTTGGTGTTAAACTCTTATTGCCCAAATAGGTTACGTTTACCTGCCAATTCCCCAGCAGGGAACCGTCTATCAGTTGTTCCATGGTGTTGTAGCCAAAACTCTTCTCGCGAGCAATCAGTGCGGCGTTGTCCGCTAGACTGTGTTTCCATGTATGGTACTGCTTTCCAGGATTTACGAACTGTAGCTCGAATTCAGCCTCACCGTCGTTCCATTCAAATACAACCCTTGTCCCTTCAAAATCTTCCTTAGCCACAAAGAGCTTGTTTCGTTTCCCTTTTTCAACAACGGCATCTTTCTCCAACGCAAGTAAGTTGTTGAACTCTCGGTCCATAATGGAGCCAAGGCCTGCTGTATCCAGTTCCATAAAGCCTTGCTCTTGTAAATAGCCGTACCTGGCGTGCAATGATGCTGATTTAATGGTACTGCCTATTTCTCGGTAGCTTCTGGCCATGTCCAGATAGCTCTGCGCATAATTGGGGCGCAGTAAAAAGACCTCTTTATAGATATCATTGGCTCGTTCATACTGTCCCTGACCCTGATACTGGTAGGCAAGTGACTTTAACAATACTGGATTTTCTTCATAAGGTGAAAAGTGATTTGTAATGATTTCTTCCCCTAAGTTTGCCCTGTCCCACTCTTCCGTAAAATAGGCTTGTGCATCCAATAAGAAATAAGGGGAGTTAGAATGTGTAGCCGCCAATTCTTTAAATGTAGTTTGAGCAGCTTCAACAGTAGTACTTGCATAGAGTTCTTTCTTGTAGGAAGGCCAATTATTTTTTAAGGCCTCACTATCTAACGCATCATCTTTATAGAAATTATTGCGTAGTTTGGCTTGGTCTACAATTCCTTTTTGAGCTGTATTTCCAGAAAAGGTATTAATCACAATAACCCCTCCAGAAGCAATAGATCCATATTGCGTTGTAGTTGCAAAATTGTTCAATACAGCTACGCGCTTCACATTTCCTAAATCTATCCAAATGGGAATTTGGGTAAAAATTTGCCCATCTACATCAAAAATAGCAGGCTGTGCATTTTCAATAGAAGAAAGACCTCGTATAAAAACACCCCCATTTAAAAGGGTCACTCCTGTTAATCTTCCGGTTGCAAGTAAGTTGGTAATGTTTCCTGGTGCGAAGGTAATATCATCTTCCTGTATGAACCCTATCCGCCCTGATGATCGCTCCGCATCTATATACCCGTAGGCCGTTTTAATGATGTTTTTGCGAACGTTGTATTGCTCCTCAATGTCTTTTTGTGAAAGGCGTTTACTGCTTTGGACTACGACCTCATCCAATTCGTTTACATCAAGAATCATTATGGGGTTCAAGATTCGTGTCACATCCTCTACGCGTATGCTTATGGTCTTCATACCCATGTAGGTATAAGTTAATACATCTCCTGTATCTGCAGCTATGCTATATTTACCACCGGTATCTGAAAATACGGCTTCCCCGTTTTCGGTTATAGCAATTTGTACATTAGATATTGGACTGCTACCGTCTGAAACGGTACCTGAAATCTTACGCGCATCCTGTCCCCAAACAAAAACAGAACTGACAATTGCACAAATTAAAAGGAACATATCTTTTTTCATAGCTGAAGGTTTTAATGTTAGCATCTTATCTTAAATATACAGTATTATATAAACAAATTTTCTTTTCTTAACACTTAATTAACCATAAATAGCGCTGTATTAATAGCCTTACTATTAATGATTATTCCATAAGCATATTCTTCTGATAAGAAACACTTTTAGCATCGTCCTTATTTTATAAATCGTATGGTTTACACTTCAAAATTTAATCTATTAAATAAAATAGATGCAGTATACTGGTAGGTACTTATTTCATTCTTGCAATCGAAGAAATAAGGCAGTATAGCAGACTAGTATGATATCAAATATTATACCGGGAACTAGTTAAAAATGATATGAGCATTTTAAATATCGTACATAAGTTAAACATGGAACAGGTGAAATAACCGCTCTTTAGCAAAAGGAGGTTATTTTACAAGCTTAAAAACTTACCTTAACCCCCTTTTTACACGGAATATAATTTCAAAATGTATAAGGAGCTGCCATTCTGAAAAATTATCAATTCCCTTGGTGCCCTTTTACCCTTGGCACCAACAACAATTCTGTTTGTCTTCCATTTACGTACCTAAAGCCGTCCTTACCATAAAACCCGGCCTCTTCTAACATAATACGGATGTCCTTTTTCCATTCCGGAATTGTAATGGTGGTATTCAATTCAATCGCATACACGGTATTCGGATTTAACGGATAGTTTTCGCCATCATCTTTCATAACACCCCCTTGGGAATCCCACATCCCAATTGTTGTACCTGCAGAGTGACCATAGGCGCCTAATGGATGGGTATAAATGGAAGGTCTTAATCCCGCTGCTTTAGACTCAGATAAGGCTTTTGCTAAAATTTCATTTCCCGTTCGTCCCTTTATCATATTCGTAGTCAAGAAATCTTGTACCCTATTACCGTCCTTTAGTCCGTTCACAAGAAAATCTGGTGCGCTGGTCTCCTCAGGCTTTAAAACATAGGCCAACTCTTGACAATCTGTATTTAATCTAAGATACGTAATCCCAAAATCGCAGTGCAATAGATCCCCGGGCATAATTACCATCTCATCTGGCTTATTAGCAAAAGAGTAAAAATTTGCATCGTTTTCATTGCTGGTGCGCTGCACATCTACAGTAGGGTGAAACCAAGTTTCTAATCCCATATCCGTCACTTTTTGGCGCATCCACCATACTACATCGGTTGTTTTAGTAACCCCCGGTGTAATTACTTTTTCGGAAAATGCCTCAGCTATTATATCATGAGTAACGTCTACCAACTGGTCAAAAATAACCATTTCGCGTTCTGTTCGGGTCTCTATCCACCGCACGGCCAATTGCTCGGCTGAGACTACTTTTGAATGCATTTTTTTTGGAAGGTTAGCCATAAACTCATCATAATCAGTTTTATCCAAGCCGTCTGCTATATTGTGGTCTTTTGAAAAATTAAGCCCTATGGTATTTGGGTTGCGTTCTTCTATTAACTGCATTAAGCGTTTCCATTGATTTGGTTCTTTTTCCTTATCCCATGCTGAAATTATATTATCTCCAACATTGTAACGCGCCACGGCTAGTTTCTCTATGGTATTCTTTGCCTTATTCCTGTAAAACAAAAGCATAGTTCGTCTTCTGGCGTTTAACCAGGTAGCTGGTAACATTGTTTTCAACACGGGGTCTTCGTTATATTCCCTAGAAATGACAACCCACATGTCTATTCCTGACGTGTCCATTAATTCGGGTAACAGCTTATTAAAACGGTCGTTCAATATTTCGTCTACTACCCTAGCCCTATCTTGCTCTGAAAGTATTTGTTGGGCGTTAAGACTGATTGTCAGCAGTATAAAAGAAAAGCGTAAAACGTATTTCATATCGATTTTATTTATGCCATGAAAATACAAAAATATTGTATTCGCCAGATGAGATACTATCGGATTTCTATGTTGAAAATTCATCCAATTCATAGTGCCTCGATAAAAATAGTTGTAGCAACTTAAGTCGCTTATCCTATAACACTTTGCAGGGTAGTCCTCCGGTTGATTTTTCCGTTTTTAGTCTCCTTAAAATTCGGAACGAAAATAACATCCTTAGGAATTTCAAATTTATCGAGGAATACTGCACCTGATATTGTTCCCAAGCTATTTCCGATATCCGATTTTCCTTCAACAAAGAGCACTAACTTTTGCCCTAATTTTTCATCTGGTAGTCCTGCCACAAAAAATCGCTGCGCTACCATTTTAGTCAATTTAGCTTCGATACGTTCAGGAAATAATTTTATACCTCCCGAATTGATTACATTATCATAACGGCCCAACCACTCAAATTCTGTCTCAGAAATCATATGTACCACGTCGTTGGTTACCACTTCGGCATCGCTTATACTAGGGGCATTAATTACTAAGCAATCGCGGTTATCCATAGTTATGCTTACCTCCGGTAGCACTTTGAAAGCATTGCTCTCTAGGTCAGTTTCTATATTTTTAAAATGATTTATACGCTTTAAGGCAATGTGGGTTATCGTCTCCGTCATGCCATAGGTTTCGTAGATGATGGTCGGTTTATTCTGTACCAATTCCTTTAAATCATCTGAAAAGGCTGCTCCCCCAACAAGCAGCGTTTTAATAGGGTGTATTTTGTCTATTGAATTTCTTAGTTGCAGCGGTACCATAGCGGCAAAATCAAATTTTGCGTTAGTAGCCTCCAAAGGGTTTGATACTGGTGCGACACAAATTATATTCAAACCTAAAACTAGGGCACGAACAAGCATCATTTTACCAGCAATAAATTCCGTAGGTAAACAATATAGGGCTGTGTTTCCTGACTCTAATTCAAAAAATGCACCTGTTGCAATGGCAGAATTGACCATATGCTCCTTTTTGATAACAAGCTGCTTTGGTGTTCCCGTAGAACCAGATGTTTGTACCGTTACCGTTAGTGATTTCGACAACCAATCCAAAAGAAATTCTCCGATATGCTCTTCATACGCCGCTCCCTCCTTTATAAAACAATACGCGAGCTCCTGCAAGGTCACCACATTGTAAGAGACTCCGTTCAATCGGAATTCCGGATGTATGGTTCTCTCTTTCAATTATTCTAATTCTTTTGCATTAAACTCATCTTCGGATAATACCTTTCCTGTAAGTTTTTCTTTCCAATCTTTCCACCTATACATTTGAGAAAAAATAAACAGAAGTATGGGAAACACCACAAAAATTGGAATTAAAACATCCCACCCTAGGACAGGGTCGGAAATATCTCTATAAACAGAATTTGTTTGGAAGGCGGTCCAATCTGCTGTGACCAATAAAGCCGCAGTTAGGTTGTTAGCGGCATGGAAACCTAATGCCAACTCCAAGCCTTCGTCCATAAGGGTAATGATACCTAAAAAGAACCCTGTACCTATGTAATAAATCAAAATACCGTAGCCTATTTTTTCAACCTCTGGATTGGCAATATGCATAAGGCCGAATAACAAGGAAGTGAATACTAAAGGAAACCATCTATTTTTGACTGCAACCCCTAAACCCTGCATCATATACCCCCTAATAAAATACTCCTCCATACTGGTCTGTATTGGAATCAGAAGTATCGCTACTACTGCTAGAATCAAAAAGGGACCCAAATTAAAATTATACTCGTAATCCTCTGGAGACAAATACATTTCTAAAAAGATAAAAAGAACCGTTATAACTGCCCATAGCACAAAAGCAAACAAAACTCGAGACCAATCTATTTTTTTTCTGGAGGTGGTAAGCGATGTTATGGTTTGTTCATGTGCAAATTTTACAAAGAGAAAAAGGAATAGCAACCCTATCGCAAACATCACCAACATATAAAATAAAAAGAGGTTAGAACCCAAGGCCCTAGATAGTATACCCATATCTTCATTTGCAGTCAACAAAATAGACAATGACCCTGTTTTTATTATCAATGCAGTTACAAGGGGTATTGCCCCAACTATCTGCCAGCCAAAAAACACAATAATAATACCCACTAAATAGCGCCAACCTTCACTCAATCCTTTATACGCCTGTTCTAAATACATAAACTTTCAATTAAATGTTCTTGCCATAGGGTGTTCCTATCGTAATAAATACCTCCATTAGACACGGTTAACGGACTATCAAAATTATTAATGAATAACCCCCCTGTTCCTAAACCTTGGGGTAAGGGATTATCCAAGGTAGCTGTCCATTGCGCAATAGCGTTAAGCCCAACATTACTTTCCAAGGCACTAGTTACCCACCATCCTATATTATGCTTCTTCGCTATAGCTATCCACTCCTCGCTGCCCTGAAAGCCGCCTACCAAACTGGGTTTTAAAATAATATACTGTGGGTTTATTCTTTTCAATAGTTCTTCCTTCTCGGTGAAATCAGTTACCCCAATGAGCTCCTCATCTAAAGCTATGGGCAAGGGTGTGCACTCACATAAGGTTTTCATATGCTCCTGCTGACCTTGTTTAATGGGCTGTTCAATGGAATGTAAATCCAATTGCGACAATAGCTTTAGTTTATCTAATGCTTCGTCAGGTGAAAATGCACCGTTGGCATCTACCCGGAGTTCTATTTTATCTTTATCAAATTTCTTTCGGATAGACTCTAATAAATTAACCTCGGCATCAAAATCGATAGCACCTATCTTCATTTTTATACAACGGAAACCTTCTTCGATTTTTTGCTGTATCTGTTCGTGCATATATTCCGGTTCTCCCATCCAAATGAGTCCATTTATTTCAATAGGACGTTCTGATTTCGTAAAGTCCGAAGGGAAAAGCTCAAATGGATTTTCCGATGTAAGGGATAGTGCTGCTTGTTCTAATCCAAACTGGATACTTGGATATTGATTTAAAGCAGTTAACAAGGTTTTTTTATCAGTGTTAATATTGGCTACCAACCATCTAAGCTGCTCCTCGTAACCCGACACATCATCGTGGCTTAGACCTCTAAAAAGTCCGCACTCCCCAATTCCATAGCGTCCATTTTCCTCTAAAATCAAAAACCAGGTTTCCTTGGTTCGTAAAACCCCACGCGAAGTGCCGCTGGGACGCTTAAAATTTAAATCATACTTTTTATACCTTGCTTTCATAGAAACGTATAAATTTAGGTATATTTTCAGTGTTTAAAAGAAATTCATGAGTAGTATCGGAGAAAAAGTTATTTGGATTACGGGAGCCTCCTCAGGCATTGGTGAAGCCTTGGCATACGAACTTAGCAAAAACGGAAACCGACTCGTATTATCTGCACGAAGAGAAGACCTGTTAGAACGCGTAAAATGGAACTGTAGTGTTTCTGAAAACGTAGCTGTTCTGCCACTAGATCTCTCCCATTTTGATTCACTTCCAGACATCACCGAAAAAGCAATAGCAAAGTTCGGTAAAATTGATATTTTAATTAATAACGGAGGTATTAGCCAACGTTCTCTGATCGCTGAAACCAAATTTGAAGTTTTTAAGAAGATGATTGATATTAACTATTTGGGAACTATTCAGTTAACTAATTCATTGCTCCCACATTTTATAAAAAATAAACAAGGACAATTTGTCACCATAACCAGTTTAATGGGCAAGTTTGGATCACCCTACCGTTCGGGCTATTGTGGTGCAAAACATGCCCTTCATGGCTTCTTTGATGTGTTACGTATGGAGCATGAAAAAGATGCTGTAAACGTTACGCTTATCTGCCCAGGATTTATTCAAACAGACGTGGCCAAAAATGCATTAACCGCAGATGGAAGCGCCCAAGAAAAACAGGATAAGGCCACTGCGAAAGGCATGCCTGTTGCAACATGTGCAAAAAAAATTGTTCGTGCAATAGAAAAGAAAAAGTTTGAGGCCTACATAGGTGGGAAAGAAACTTTCGCCATTTACCTAAAACGCTTCTTTCCTAAAGTACTACACAAAGTAGTATTGAAAAGTGTCGTTCGATAAACCTTATTTAAAATTAAACCAAAAGCGAACACCATCGGTGGTTCTATCGGTATTTAAATTAGTCTGTAACTGATTTGCCAATCTATTCATTAAACGTATACCCATGGAGGAATTTGCTCGTTCCTCTGTATCGTCAGGTAATCCTACACCATTATCGGTATACTCAAAGAATCCTTCCTGACCAGAAAGCTTTCTTATATGGATATATATTTTTCCGTTATCCTCATTATTTGGAAATGCATATTTAAAAGAATTTGAAACCAGCTCGTTCAAAATTAATCCAAACGGAATTGCACGATCTATATCCAACTCCACCCCTTCTGCATCAATAGTAATATTAATATTGTGACCTCCTTTTTTATATACGGATTGCACACTATTGATAAGGCTTTCGATATAACCCTGCATTTCTATTACCGACAAATCATCGTTCTGGTATAGCTTCTGATGTATCAATGCCATTGCCTTAACCCTACTCTTTCCTTCCTCCAGAGCTTTTATGGCTGCCTTGCTCCTCGTGTTTTTAGTTTGCAAACTTAAAAGACTAGAGACCATCTGTAAATTATTTTTTACACGGTGATGTATCTCTTTTAGCAGGGAATCTTTCTCTACCAGCGCATTTTCGATAATATGCTTTTGCTCTGCGATAAGCCTTTGATTTTTTATACTTTTTAGATAAGCGTACACCAACCCGGCAAAGCCAAGTAGCGTAAATACCAATGAAATAAAAACAAGGCTAATACTCTTATCTTTTTCAATAATATCTATTCTGGATTTTTCCAAGGCCAGCTTCTGTTTTTCCAGCATGTTTCTGGAGTTTTCTAAATTTTGGTTCAGCACCGAAGTCAGTTGCTGATTTATAATTTTAGCGTCATTATCATCTATAGAATCTCTTATCCTTACGTTTCTTTTTAAGTAAGTAGAAGATGACCTGTAGTCACCGGTTCTATCATAATATGCAGCATAAAGCCTATTTTTTTTTAGGATATTAGCGGCTTTTTTGGGTGTATCTATTTCACTTAAATAGTCCGTAGCCTTTGCAAAATCGTTTAATTGTAGATAGCACTGCACCAACTCCAAAGAATTTTCAATTAAATCCGAAGAAAATTTACCTTTATTATACTCGTTTATGGTCTCCACACTCTGTTCCAAAAAAGAAATGGCTTTTTTATAATTCTTGTCTAAAACATGGCATTTTCCAATATTTCCTAAAATTTTTCCTTTTAACACATGGGCGGCTACAAGCTCTTGTTCGGTTCTATCTGATAAAATATCATTGAAGTAGACATCCATGAAAGCATTCGCCTTTTTAAAATAGGTTAAGGCGGTAGGTACCGACTTATCCAATCGAAGATAGTTACCTATGTTGTTGCTATAAATTGCTTTAGCGTAAAAATCACCTTCATCAATTAAGCTTTTCTGTTCCGCTATATAATCCTTCATAGCTTTACGATGTTGCCCTAAATTGGAATAAATATCATAAAACATAATATTCTCCGTAAGTCCCAATTCTCGTTTCATACTACGAATTTCAAACTGCCTTTCATAAAGTTCTAACTTGGAATAATTAGTATCCATCAATTCTAGAATGATGGTCTTAATTTCTATCTCAAAACGATTAAGTTCATCGTATAAGTTTTTGGTAATCACCAAGCTTTTTTCATAGTCCCCTAAATCATAATATATCTGAGACTGAATAAGCTGGTAGTCAACAACAGCTAGGGAATCGTTAATTTTTTTGGAAGTATTAAGATAGACATTAACTGAATCTAGCCAATCGTAAGCAGAATTCTTGTTGTACCTATTTTGGGTTTCAAAGAAGAATTTGGAACGCTCCTTACCTCCTTGTAGTTCTTTGAACTCCTTAAAAAAATCATGTTCTTGAGAAAAAATACCCTGAGCATGCAAGGCACAAACAAAAAGAAGCGCAAATACACTTAACGTCGTCCTCAAATAAATAACTGTTTTCATATCATGTACTACACTAATTCAAACATAAGGATATTCGTTGATTTTGCTAGTTTTTTGTTGTGACCAAATCCTAAAACAAGCTATGAACTATACATTTTAAAACACCTCAAGCATGTGCAAGCTTCTGCACTTAATGTCGCGGGTAACTTAAAACATCTATAATACATCAGATAAAAAATACTAAAACATTACAAATCAATATTTTACATATATATAAAATCTACTATTTAGCCAAGTAGTCATTCAGCTATATTACCTAAACGAAAATATAGCATACACAGGCAAAAATTCTTAAAATGTTGTGTAAGTACGGATTTTTGTGGTTTACAAACAGAATGATATACAAGGCGTTCTAGCCATTTATAGCAGTGAACGACGCCGAATCAACCTTAACTAAAGCAAGGTATACCGGAAAATTTAAGGTCACCGTCTACTTCTTTTAATAAATTAGTTTTTCCGAACGGTTTAAGAATTCATTGCGGATATAATAAATTCTTTAAAGTCCCTAGAAATAGGAATAAGATTATTATTAATCATAATATCCTTGGAATTTATGGCATCAATATGATCGACATTAACTATATATGACTTATGCGCTCTATAAAATTTATTCTTAGGTAGCTTTTCTAAATAGTCCTTTAAAGGGGATCTCACCAAAAATTTCTTATCAGCTGTATTCACCTCCAGGTATACATTATCAGCCTTTATAAATTGGATATCACCGAACTGAATTCTGTAGTAAAGATGCTGTTTTTTGACAAAAATAGAATCTTTTAGAATTGAATTGGACATTGCTACATTATCATTCGATTCACCATTCTCGGTATTCGTTCCTTTAGAATCTTGTTTTCCGTAGATGAAATTTGACAATGAAATCTCTATCGATGTATACAAGTCCTGCTGTTCAAAAGGTTTTACCAAATAACCGTTAGGCTTCACGGCCTTAGCGTTTTCAACAGTAGCCCTGTCCGAGTTTGAAGTAACAAATATAAAAGGTATGTCGTAATTCTCTCGAATATGCTTACCTAAATCTATCCCCGTTTTATCAGAAGCTAATATAATGTCTATCAAAACTAGGTCTACCTGCTTTGATTTCAATACCTCTACCGCTTGTTCATAAACGATAACGTTATCCACTATTTCATAGCCAATCTCCTCCAACATCGACTGCATGTCATCTGCGATAATGACGTTATCCTCAACTATGAGTATTTTAATAGCTTGTTCCAAATTTATTTATGGTTTAAATAGTATACAATCAAAATTACAAAAAATAAATATAACTAAAGTAAAACAGGATTGCCAATAGAAATGTACTCAAAGCTAATTTTTTAAGCTCCGGATCCAATACTTGTGGACTCTTAGTTTTTATAACAAATCCTAAATGAATAAAAATTGGAACAAAAGCAACAAGACATACCACCTGGATATAGTTCACAAAATCAGAAAAAATGAATCCAGAAACACAAAGAAAAGACAAAATCAATAGCAGCGCGTGGTACTTTTTACCCCTTTCAAAACCTATTTTCACCACCACCGTATTCTTACCTGATAGTTTATCCGATTCAAAATCCCTAAGGTTATTTAAATTAAGAACCCCAACACTCAACAAACCTATACTAATTGCAGGAAGTAAAGAAATCAATGGAATGGTTTTAATATACAGAAACATACTTCCTAAGACACCTACCAAACCAAAGAACACAAATACGAAAATATCACCTAAACCTCTATATCCATAAGCCGTTTCACCAACGGTGTATTTAATTGCTGCCCAAATACTTACCCCTCCCAAAACCAAAAACAAAAGAGATAAAAATAGATTGTCACTACCGAAAGCTGCATATAATAAGCCAACAACAAGAACCATGCTAATAAAAGCGGAAAGCAATACGCCTTTTTTCAAGTCCTTACGAGTCAATAATCCGCTCTGTAAAGCTCTTTTAGGGCCAATTCTACTATCATTGTCAGTACCCTTAACACCATCACCATAATCATTGGCAAAGTTAGAAGTTACCTGAAAGCCAATAGTAGTCAAGATTGCCAGAAAAAAAATATTGAAATTTATTTCCCCGTACATACTCGCAATAGCGGTACCTACAAGAATTCCTGAAACGGATAAGGGAAGTGTTCGTGGTCTAGCAGCATTTATCCAAACTTTAATGCTTGTCACTAGTAAGGATTCTCTATTTTAATCCGTTTTCCTTCTTTGTAAGAAGCTACAAAAGCGTCATCAAAACCTAGGTCGACCAATTGTTTTCTGAAGGATTGTGCCTCTAATAATGTTTCAAAATTACCAAGGGAGTACGAATAAAAAGGATTTGTTTTTACGAAAAGTGTGTTGGTAAGGGCTTCCGAAGCTAGGGTGACATTATTATCTACAAAGGATTTTACTTGCACCGAGTAAATTGTCTCCTTTTCTAAAAATTCCTTAGCCAAATAGAATTCCTTGACCAAACTTAGCTCTGCGTTTTGTATTTTTAAATTGTCTATCCTTGTTTTTATGGCATCTAAACTATCAATAGAAACCAATAAATTATTACTCTGTCTTTCGTAGCTATTGGACATACTCCAACCAGCTGCCATAGAGCCAAAACCTATGCCCCCTAATAAAAAGAGACAAGTAATTACTGCAAAAAGATTACGCTGTACCTTGCTTCTCTTAAGCTCTTTGTTCTTGAACTTAATTTGATCTAACAAACGTTCGTTGATAATTTGTGCCTTATCAACGTCTTTGTGGAGTTCTAATAAATCGCTTTCCTCTATAAACGGCATCTGTGAGATGTTTAATAACTAAAGTTGTTAAATATATGGTAAATATAAAATATATTTTATATTTTACTATGTATATTCAAAAATAAACCTTTCGATGCAGTACACCAACAAAAAAGCAATGATTTATTGGTCATAAAACTGAAATACAAGCGATTACGAATTTTATGCTTCCATACATCAATCTTCTACTAAACGTATCCCATCATCTTCCAATTTTATTTTTCTTGCTTTGTAAAGTGTCCCCAAACCTTTCTTAAAAGTTTTCTTGCTCATTTGCATAATATCCCTTATTTCTTCAGGACCCGATTTATCGTGTAATCCTAAAAAGCCACCTTGCTCCTTAATTACATTATAAATCTTATTTGCTGCTGGCTCCAAAACTCTACTTCCTAAAGGCTGCAAGGAAATGTCTATTTTATTATCCTTTCTAATAGTTTTCACACAACCTGGCAGAACATCACCAATATTAATCGTTTTGAATACCTCATTAAAATAAACCAACCCTTTGTGTTTTTCATTTACGATTACCTCCCAACCTAAATCGGTTTGCCTTGTGACTACTAAATCTACTTCGTCCCACTCCCTAAATTGCAAACTCTCGTTGCTTAAAAATTTATCCAATTTGTTAGAAGCAACAAGTCTACCGCTTCGGCTATCCAAATAACAATGCACTACATACCATTGCCCTTCTTTCATTTTATCTCGCTGCTCTCTAAAGGGCACCAAAAGATGTTTCTCCAATCCCCATTGCATAAAAGCACCAAATTCATTGATTTCAGCTACTTGTAATAATCGGAATTCGCCTAACATAATGTAGGGTTCGAGTGTTGTAGCTACAGGCCGTTCATCATAATCCAAATAACAAAACACCTCAATACTCTTTCCTATTTCATAAGCTTCCGGAACATATTTATTGGGCAAAAGAACATCGTTACCTTCTTCATCGCCTAAAAAAAGTCCTACACTGGTATCCCTAAGAATTTCTAACTTATTTTTTTTACCTAACTCAATCATTCTACAAAATTACATTTTATATTCCGCAAGACCACTTTATTAAGACCCAAGTTCTTTACTAAACACTATTCGTATCTCCGAATTGAACTCTAAAAAATTAAACCAAAAAAAAACCGTTTCAAAAGAACCGGCTTTTTTACGCATAACATATGTTGCACTAGTATATAGAAGCCTTTTTAAAATGCTTGCATAACATATAGTAAACTACTGCTCTATGCTTATTCTTGTTTGAAGAACCATAGGTATCCAATACGCTTTTAACCGCATCCATAAGTGCTGGAGAATCCATTAGACCTAACTTTTTAACAAGGTAATTATTCTTTACTGTTTCTAATTCTTTTTCATCGCCACCGGAAATTTTAGAAGCATCCAAGTTGTAAATTGATGGACCTAACCCAACAGTAACCTTGGTAAGTAATTCCATGTCAGCGCTTTCCCCGAACTTATCTTTAATATCCGCTGCGTACTTTTCGATTAAATCGTCACGTTTACTCATAATCTTTTATATCTTTAATTAGTACTTAATAGTTCTCTAAGATATAAAATGAAAGTAATCCATCAAAATTTTATTATTCAATAATCGCGGGGTTTGAATTTCAAGTAGTTTTGGCTTATCGGAAACATCGTAAAATTTCAATAACTCCTCTTCTAAAGAGCTCGCATCATTAGCCTTTTGATATCCTAATCCAAACATCTTGCAAAGTGCAAAAGCATTCAGCTCATGTTTGGTTTCAAAAAAGCGTTCGAAATTTTCTGAATCTTCTTTCCCGGGCAATATCCTGAAGATTCCTCCTCCGTTATTATTGATGACGATAATCCTAAAATCGGGCCTCATATAATCGTTCCAAAGCGCATTACTGTCGTAAAAGAAGCTAAGGTCTCCAGTAATCAAAAGTGTAGGATTTTTTTCATTTTGGGATGCTCCTATTGCTGTCGAAGTACTACCATCTATGCCGCTTGTACCCCTGTTACAAAATACGTGAATCGACTCTTTTATATAGAACAATTGTGCATACCGTATTGTAGAGCTATTGGCTAACTGCAATTGATACTTTTCAGGAATACTTGTAAGAATGGTTTTAAAAACGGAGAAATCTGAAAATGGAATCTGTTTTAAATAGGAAATTTGCTTCTGTAGATATTTTATTTTTATCGCGTTCCAATAGGTGAAATAAGCGCTTTCTAACCCCGTATGTTGTTTATAAAATTCTATTATGACGCTATTGATTGAAGTTTTTAGATGGGTATCCAAGCAAAAAAAGGTGTCATTCGCCCTTTTCTCACCAATATGCCAATGGTGTTTTGGGGCGTACTTCCGTAAAAAGGCTTTTATTTTTTTAGAAACAATAAGCCCCCCAAACGTAAGCAACACTTCTGGTTGTAGGGCCTTAAAAAGCTCGGCTTTATTCTCGGAGAGCTCTATTGGGGCTATTAAGGTGTCAATACTATTAAAAAAATTAGGATGATGCAGGTTTGAGGTGGTCTCCGTTAAGACTAAAACTGAGGGGTCGTTTGCTAAGTTATCTAGGAGCGCTTGCTCCACCCAGTCAGGCTCATTTACGCCTACCAAAACCATTTTCTGTGTAGTACTTTGCCATATTTCTTTGAACTTATCCAATGAAACAGCATTCTTCTTTTTTTCAAGGGAGATGGTGCTATTAGAATGCACAGTTGCTTCCTTTACAAAATCATACAAGGGCTCCTCAAACGGAACGTTTATATGAATCGGAAGTAGAAACTCCTGAGCTGTCCTTAAGGCACGGTTGAGTTCTACATCATTAAATCCTTGAATTTCTTCTTGTAGTTCATGCACATCCTTAGCTTCGAGCCACTCTGGCTTATATCTAAGAATGCTATCCGTAGCATGCGAGACATCTTGTCTTAGGTTGGCAGTATACCCTATGTGCCTATCAAATACATTATCCTGACGAATTGTTTGCCCATCACCAACATCAATCTTATAAGCTGGCCTATCGGCCGAAATAACCACTAGTGGGATTTCACTATAAAACGCTTCAGCTACAGCTGGATAATAGTTCAATAACGCACTACCTGATGTACAAATTACTGCAACTGGTTTCCTAAGGTTCTGTGCTATACCAAGGGCAAAAAAAGCTGCACAGCGTTCATCTACGATACTATAGCAGGTAAAAAAAGAATCTTCCGTAAAGGAAAGGGTCAACGGGGCATTTCTAGAACCTGGAGAAATTACAATATTAGCGATACCGTTTAGCTTACATTGTGCTACTACGGTCTGCGCTAATGGAATTGACGAATATTTCATGCCTAACAAAAATACAACCTGTAGTTTACTTAACCCAATAGTTGTTTGGTTAAGTAGCAAGCAAACGTAACATTGTCTGCGCCTTGCTCTCGGTTTCCTGCCACTCTTTTTTGGGGTCAGAATCTGCTGTAATTCCACCGCCAACATAAATAATAAACGAATCACCAATCTTTTGCATACACCTAAGATTCACAAAAAGCTCCGAAGTCCTGACGACCGACCTGTATGCACTATTTTCTTGGTTTCTTCGATTTCGATTTCTTGATATTTCTTCTCTATAGTTAAGTTCTCCCAAGAATCCTGTATAAAATGTACGTTGGTAATTCTCATTATCAAGAATAAAACGTTTGGTGTCCGTTAAGGGTAAACCACAAACTGCGGGCGTAGGGTGTAATGCTGTCACCAAATCCTTGAACATCCCTTGGGAAAATCTACCTGTTATTTTAGACCTTAAATGCCAAAGATGTCCAGCCTTAATAGTTTCTACATTAGCAACGTTAACTTCCTTTGCCCTAGTCTTAAGCACCTCCGCAATATAATCTGTAACCAATTGTTGCTCCGTTATTTCCTTTGTTGTCCATTTGGGATGCTCCTCTCCTACCGTTTGATTCTGTGTGCCGGCCAAGGACATGGTTGTAAAGTTTAAGCCACTTGTCTTTATCAGAATTTCTGGTGTAGCACCCAACCACATGCCCACTTTGGGATGGTACCACAGATAGCAAAAGGCATTGGGATAAGCACTCAACAGCTCTTGAAACGTAGTGAAAATAGGTTTAGAAAACGGGACTTTAAAATTTCTGGAGAGCACTATTTTTTTATAATTTCCCGCACGTATTTCTAAAGTCGCTTTTTCTACCAAGGCACTATAACGTTCTTCATCATCATCAGAATCGCTTGGTATTTCGTGATTTACGTGTGCAGTTTTACCCGATGTAGGTTCCAGCGGC
>JBLIEO010000012.1:0-37638 GCA_047633095.1 Maribacter sp. | reverse complement strand
ATCAAGATTCATACGCTTAGAATGCTCTATAACCAAAACACCGTCTGCTAAGAGCATGTTATTTGCAAAGACCCTCTCGGGAATTCTAGCAAAATCAGCCTCATCCATATCATAAAATGGATCAGCAAAAATAACATCAAATTGTCCTGTATTTTTGGTTAAAAACGAAAAAACATCGTTTTTTAGCGCTTCTATTCCAAGTTCTAATTGGGTAGACACCTTGTTTATATACCCAATACAACCCATATCCATATCTACGGCCGTAACAGCAGCAACGCCTCTAGAGGCGAACTCGTAACTAATATTACCGGTTCCTGCAAAAAGATCTAGCACCTTTATATCAGCAAAATAATATTGATTGTTCAAGATATTAAAAAGCGCCTCTTTCGCCATGTCTTTAGTGGGCCGTACAGGTAAGTTCTTTGGAGCAATAAGATGCCTTCCTTTATGTTTACCGGATATTATGCGCATTATAGGGTGTTTAAAACTGTAAAGTCGATTCGTTCACCTTCTGGCTCGCCCAACTGAAAATATTGGGGAGAGGAGGGTGTAAAAATGATTATGTTTTTTATGTACTTCTGGCAGAGCTCATAAATTGGGTCGTCTTCCTCCATTGCTCCAAATAACTTTACGGGTACTTGATCATTATCTAGCTCCAACTGCTCTAGCACGAATAAGAGATAGTAAGCGAAATCTTCCTTAGTCTCATATAAAAAGCTATTATACAGCAAAAGTTTTTTTTGTGCGATAACGCAAACATCCAACTGTTTTTTACTTACATGCGCATAGCAAATCGCCTCTTTATGGTTTCCATACCCATTTAATAGTGATTGTATGATAATGGTGCCATTATGCAAAAAAGTGAACTCGCCAAAAATATCATACACATAGTTATTGATATTAACATAAGGAACATAAACAGTAACCATATCTTGGTTTTCTACCTCATCATACGCTAAGGTATCTGTTGGGAAGACACGGGTATTGAATTTTAGGTATTCGGAAAGTGAGTTGGAATCAAACAGCGCTTTTGGAACAATCCCGAACAAGGTATTTTTATGTACTACGGTAACCTCATCAAACTGCTTTTGGTGCAGCTTATGCTTTTTAAACAGCTGGTCTAATTGGGCCTGTACTGCTATAATATTCAACTCTTCCGAAAAAAGTATCGTATCGGAATAGCGAATTTTATGCGACACAGTATCTGCGACACAAAAAGAAAGTCCATTCAAGCTAACTTGAATGGACAGTTTCTGAAAATTTTTATCGGCTATATCCGAACTATTATTTTTTCTCTTTTTTATCATATATGGGTGGCCAGTTACCACTTGTACTTACTTCATCCATAGAACCAACTGTAATATGGGTCCCATTTACCTCTTCAACACTCATTTGTACATTTTCTCGTGACACCAAATCTTTCGGCTGATCATTTAATAAAATGTTTTTAGTCACTTTTGCTTCGAATACTGGAGCGCGGTAACCGCTCTTTTCAATAAAACCAGCATCCATAGTTACCTGCTCTCCGTTCGGTGCTCCTGGAACTTCCATGAGGGTCTTAAATCTAGTATCTTTTTTGAACAAAGAATCACGAACCGCTACAAAACCTAACGTATCTATAATTTTTACTTCCTTCAACATATCAATTTGGTACACTTTGTCAAACTCCATAAAGGAAGAATCACGCTGTTGCGTTATAACATAGCTGCCGGTATCAATGAATTTGATAAGGCTTTTAAAATCCTTGGCATACGTACCGTTAACAGTTTTGTAGGCCTCTTGCGAGTTCCTAATATCTTTTAACTTGGCAACGACTTTACCAAATCGTTCTACTTTAACTTTTTTAAATTCAATAGGTCCAGTAACCGAATTATAAATAAGGTAACCGAAACCAATACAAGCAATCCAAAGTACAATTTGAATAATGGTCTTCATTTCGTTAAAATTAATTTAGTGGTTCCAACAAATCTACAATTTTTTTTTAATGAGAAAAGTTTTTGCACAAAAAATCATCTTTATCTTTGTCCTTGCATGAAAGAACTTACACCATCCACATATTACAAGGAGTTAATTGCCAAGTTCCCACATGAGCCAACGTTAAAACAACAGATAGCTTTAGAAAAGTTGGCAACCTTTGTATTATCTAAGGAAAAGGAGGAAGTTTTCCTTTTAAAAGGCTTTGCGGGTACTGGAAAGACCACGCTAATTGGTACCGTTGTGAACAGTTTGTGGACGTCGCGCATGAAATCTGTTTTAATGGCTCCCACAGGGCGGGCGGCCAAGGTAATGTCTAACTATTCCAAAACACAGGCATTTACTATCCATAGAAAAATATATTTTCCAAAAAAACAAGGGGGTGGCGGTATTCAATTTGTGTTAGCACCCAATAAGCATCGTGATACGTTGTTTATCGTAGATGAGGCTTCCATGATTCCGGATAGAGCTGCGGACTCCAAATTATTTGACAATGGCTCGCTATTGGACGATTTAATGATGTTCGTCTATTCTGGTCATAATTGTAAGCTATTATTGATTGGTGATACCGCTCAATTACCTCCTGTTCATTTGAGCTTGAGCCCTGCTTTGGATGCTGATATTATTTCCTTAAATTATAACAAGGAGGTCATTGGCCTAGAGTTAGACGAAGTAATGCGGCAAGCCGAGGATTCAGGAATTTTGGTAAATGCCACCCTATTACGAGAACAGCTACAGAGCGATTTTTTTGAAAGTTTTAAGTTTGATGTACTCCCATATTCGGATATTGTTAGGCTAATTGATGGGCACGAAATCCAAGAAGCCATAGACGAGTCCTACTCGCAGAACGGAAAAGAAGAAACGGCTTTTATTGTTAGGTCCAACAAAAGAGCGAATCTCTATAACCTTAACATCAGGGAAAGGATTCTGTTTTTAGAGAACGATTTGGCGGCAGGGGATTTTATGATGGTAGTAAAAAATAACTATTTCTGGCTCACACCCAATTCAGAAGCAGGATTTATTGCCAATGGCGATATTATTGAGATTTTAGAAATTTTTAACTTTAAGGAAATTTACGGGTTTAAGTTTGCCGAAGTAAAAGTACAAATGGTTGATTATCCCAATATGAAACCTTTCGAGACCGTACTCCTATTAGATACTATAACAGCAGAATCGCCATCGCTTTCTTACGAGGAAGGGAATCGTTTATACCAAGAAGTACTGAAGGATTACGCGCACGAAACCTCCAAATACAAAAAATTTTTAGGGGTAAAGAACAACAACTATTTCAATGGCCTTCAAGTGAAATTTTCTTATGCCATTACCTGCCACAAGTCACAAGGTGGACAATGGAATACGGTATTCGTAGAGCAACCCTATTTACCCAACGGTATAGATAAAGAATATTTAAGATGGCTCTACACCGCTGTGACTCGCGCCAAACAAAAATTATATCTCATAGGCTTTAAGAACGATTTTTTTATTGAATAGGAAAAGGCTATTTTAGTTTTTGAGGAGGTTTCGCATCAGAAATAGTATATTTTTTGACACACCAGTTACACTGACAACCTTAAACATCAAAACACAAAATGACAACGGAAACCATATTGAGTATATTTTTAGGAATTGGCTTGGCAGCATCTGTAGGATTCAGGGTATTCCTTCCCCTTTTTGCGCTTAGTCTCGCTGCCTATTTTGGTACATGGGAGCTGAACAATAGTTGGCAATGGATTGGTAGCCTGGCGGCATTACTCACCTTGGGTATAGCCACAGGTATAGAAATTTTTGGATATTTTATTCCTTGGGTAGATAGTCTATTAGACAGTATCGCCATACCTTTGGCCGCCATTGCGGGTACCGCAGTAATGGTATCGACGGTTACCGGATTAGACCCCGTAATAACATGGTCATTGGCAATCATAGCAGGTGGCGGAACAGCTACCGCTATTAAAGGCGCGGGAGCTACAGGAAGACTAGCCTCCACGGCAACCACAGGCGGATTGGCAAATCCTGTGTTAGCCACCGTAGAAACGGGAACCGCTGTTGTCGTAACTACTGTGTCCATTTTTGCACCGATATTGGCAGCTGTTTTAGTGATTATTATTTTAATACTTATTTTCAGGATTTACAGAAAGTTAAGACCTAAAAGAAGTGTGCATACCTAAGACACCGATGTTAACATACTAAAATTGAGTATATCAGTATTAGTTAATTGAAATATGGTATGCAAATATGAAAACAAAAAGTACTTTCGCAATTATAACAAAACATAATCCTCAAGCAAAGTGAAAATTATCGCCATGATTCCTGCCCGTTATGCGGCCTCTAGATTTCCTGCAAAACTCATGCAAGACCTTTCCGGAAAACCGGTCATCGTACGCACCTATGAAGCAGCTGTGAAAACAGGACTTTTTGATAATGTGTATGTAGTAACGGACAGTGCTATTATCTTCGATACCATTACCGAAGCGGGTGGTTTTGCCATCATGAGCAAAAAGGAACATGACTGCGGCAGTGATCGTATTGCAGAAGCAGTAACGGATATGGAGGTAGATATTATCGTAAATGTACAAGGAGACGAACCCTTTACGGACCGCGAAAGCCTAGCTGGTGTACTGGAGGTGTTTAAGAGCGATGTAGCTAAGGAGATTGATTTGGCCTCGCTAATGGTTCGAATTACACATAAAGATGAAATAAACAACCCAAATACCGTAAAAGTGATTGTGGATAATAGGAACTTTGCGTTATACTTTTCACGTTCTCCAATACCTTTCCCTAGGGCAAAGGATGTTGGTACGGTGTACTACAAACATAAAGGTATTTATGCCTTCCGAAAAAGTGCTTTAATGGATTTCCAACGCTTAGCCATGCTCACGTTAGAAGCTACCGAAAAAATAGAAGCGATAAGATATCTCGAATATGGAAAAAAAATAAAAATGGTAGAGACTTCTGTTTCTGGAATAGAAATAGATACGCCAGAAGATTTGAAAAAAGCACAAGCGGCATGGAGATAGATTTTAACGAGATAAAAGTCATAGGTTTCGATGCCGATGATACACTTTGGGTAAACGAAACCTACTTTAGGGAGGCAGAAGAACAATTTGCAGCGCTTTTGGAGCCTTATGAAACCAAAAATAAGATAGATCAGGAGCTGTTTAAAATGGAAATGGAAAACCTAGCGCTGTACGGTTATGGAATTAAGGGTTTTATGCTTTCCATGATAGAGTCCGCATTGGAGCTATCTAATAATGAAATTCCGCAGGCAACCCTAGTAAAACTATTGGATATCGGAAAACAGATGATTGCCCATCCGGTAGCTATTTTAGAAAATGTAGAAGCCGTATTGGAACAATTAAAGGGGAAGTATAGATTAATTGTCCTTACCAAAGGTGACCTGCTGGACCAAGAACGTAAACTGGACCGTTCTAACCTATCCGATTATTTTCATCATGTAGAGGTATTGAGCGATAAGAAGGAAAAGAATTACAAAGACCTACTAGCACATCTAGAAATTTCTCCAAATGAATTTTTGATGATAGGCAATTCTTTAAAATCAGACGTACTACCTTTGGTAAATATTGGTGCTAGTGCAGTTCACGTGCCTTTCCATACCACATGGAAACATGAGGAAGTACATGCCCCAGAAAAGAAATCTGGATACATTACTGTTCAGAAGTTAACAGATGTTCTAGCCTATCTATAACGCATTATAATGGAGATTAAAAAAGAAATATTGAAGAACATACCTACTAAAGCATCAGAAAAGTATCGTAATTTCCCTATGGTTCCTCGGGTAGTTTTTGGTACTGGAAGCTTTAACCAATTGGGTGATATTTTAATGCCTAAAAGAAAGCATTCGGAGGCTCCTATTGTATATCTGGTAGATGACGTTTTTGAAGGAACCACACTTGTACAACGTATCCCAAATATATTTTGCGATCAACTCATTTTCGTTTCTGCAAATGAAGAACCTACCACTTTTCAGGTAGACGCCCTAGTCACCATGATTAAGGAAAACTTCCAAGAACTACCTTCTGGCATAGTAGGTATTGGTGGCGGCACAGTTTTAGACCTTTCTAAAGCGGTGGCAATCCTTTTGACCAATAATGGCAGCGCGGTAGCGTATCAAGGATGGGACTTGGTACATAAAAAAGCAATTTACCATGTTGGTATACCTACCATAAGCGGAACAGGAGCAGAAGTATCCAGAACCACAGTCCTTTTAGGTCCAAATAAAAAACTAGGAATAAATTCAGATTTCACCACATTCGACCAAGTAATATTAGACCCTGAACTAACCAAAGGCGTATCAAAAGAACAATGGTTTTACACAGGAATGGATTGTTTTATTCATTGTATAGAATCGCTTGAGGGTACTTTTTTAAACGCTTTTAGTCAAAGTTATGGCGAAAAAGCATTGGAACTTTGTAAAGAGGTTTTTCTTAGCGATATCCCAGAAGGTGAATCCAGAAATAAGTTGATGATGGCCTCTTGGCACGGCGGCATGAGTATTGCCTACTCCCAAGTAGGTGTTGCCCATGCACTCAGTTACGGCCTTGGTTTTCTACTAGGCGTAAAACATGGTATTGGAAATTGTTTGGTATTTCAACATCTGCAAGAGTTTTACCCTGATGGTGTTAAGCTTTTTAACGAAATGATAGAAAAGCATCAGATTACCTTACCAACAGGCATTTGCCAGCACCTCACAGAATACGAATTTGACAAAATGGTTGCTATAGCTTTGGGAATGGAACCCTTATGGGAAAACGCCTTAGGCGAAAACTGGAGAGCTGTTATTACTCCAGAAAAGCTTACATCAATCTATAAAAAAATATAGTTCCCGCTTCCTTATAAAAATATGAGCACACTGGCGCTTTCAATAAAACATACTGCATGCAGAGCATAGCTAAATTTATATACTTTAAAGTACTAAAATGGTCCTTAGTAGGCGATTTTCCATCCCACATTACTAAGTGTGTTATCATTGTAGTACCGCATACCAGCTGGTGGGATTTTTTATTGGGAATACTTGTGCGCAATGTATGGAAAGAGGAAATTAATTACATAGGCAAAAAAAGCCTCTTTGATTCCCCGTTCGGTTGGTTTTTTAAATGGACGGGTGGGACACCTATAGACCGAAGCAAATCAAACGATACCGTGTCTGCCATTGCAAATATCTTTAACGAAAAGGACAAATTTAGACTTTCCCTATCCCCTGAAGGCACCCGAAAAAAAGTAAGCCAATGGAAAACCGGATTTTATTTTATCGCAAAAGCGGCAAAAGTACCCGTAGTCATGGTAGCTTTCGATTACGGAAAGAAACAAATAAAAGTTTCACAACCCCATTCCCCTACCACCGACCAAGAAGCTGATTTTAAACTATATGAAGCATTTTTTAAGGGTATAAAAGGAAAAGTGACCGAAAATAGTTTTTAACGTTACCTATGGTTTGATAATTGTAAAATAAGTAGATGCAAAAGTTCTAATCGCATCTAAAGTAAAAAAAATCCACGTCTCCACGTGGATTTTCAACCAACACTAACAAACTCAAACTTAAATTTTATAGGTATACTTTTTATTCTCCTTGACCTAAAGAAAAAGCTCTTTTACCATCAAATTCATAGAGGTTTTCTGTTTTAATCACCTCGAAACCTTCATTGTACAATTTAGATAATAAGGCCACTACTTGCTCATAATCAACAGGAGAGTATACGGGTTGTCCACCTGTTATTTGTGTTTCCTTGGCAACGAACCTGCATCTCCAATGATCGGTGCAGTAAGTCTCCTTCATACCGCCTGGAAATACTTTAACTCCTCTATTGGTAATCATTTTGAGTTTTAACTTAAAAGCATCTAAGCTGGATAACGCTTGCCCTATTTCCTCTGGGTCAGACCCTTTCCAATCTATAAAAATGTCCGCACCCAATAAAACTTTCTTTTCAATTTTCCTCTTATAAGTAGGAATAGTTATAGTACCTGTTCCCTCCGCCATATTGCTTGCAGGAAGTTTACGTGGTGTTTGACCCAACTTAGCGATAACCGCATCTGCAAACTCGGAGGTCGTTACCTTTTTCTTACTATTTTTTTCATTGTAAATATCTGCAGTGTGATACCCGGCTTCAATAGTAGCCAACCAAGCGTTCTTTACTTTATCAGCAATAGGTGCTTGACCCACATGAGCAAGCATGGATATAGATGCATTTATTAATCCAGACGGGTTTGCCATATTCTTACCAGCAATGTCTGGAGCCGAACCGTGAATTGCTTCGAACATAGCCACGTTAGTGCCAATATTTGCAGAACCAGCCATCCCTACAGAACCTGCGATTTCAGCAACAA
Organism: Maribacter sp.; assembly: GCA_047633095.1. Lineage (GTDB taxonomy): Bacteria > Bacteroidota > Bacteroidia > Flavobacteriales > Flavobacteriaceae > Maribacter. Next base: position 29,325 of record JBLIEO010000012.1, on the reverse strand, counting down.
TATCAGAAATGATATCCCCGTACAAATTAGAAGTAACCACTACGTCATAATTTTCTGGATTAGCTGCTAAACGCGCCGCACCTATGTCAACGATTTGAGCATCGCTCGTTATTTCTGGATACTCCGCAGCAATTTCATCGAAAACCTGATGAAAGAGTCCGTCCGTAAGCTTCATAATATTATCCTTGACCATACAAGTCACTTTTTTACGACCATAAACTCTAGCGTATTCAAAAGCGTAACGGACAATTTTTTCACATCCCGGTCTGGTAATCAATTTTAAGCATTGTACCACGTCCTGCGTTTGTTGATGCTCTATACCTGCATATAAATCTTCCTCGTTTTCTCTGATGACAACAACATCCATCGTAGGAAAATGGGTTTGCACATAAGGGTACAAGGCACGTACTGGCCTAACATTGGCAAATAAACCAAGTGATTTTCTAAGCGTGACATTTAAGCTCTTATACCCTTTACCTTGCGGTGTGGTGATGGGTGCTTTCAATATCAACTTATTATCATTGATGATTTTCCAAGTCTCTTTTGCGATACCAGCAGAATTACCAGATAGATATACTTGTTCCCCAAGTTCTATATACTCGGGTTTTATGTTCGCACCGGCAGCATTTAAGATTTTTAAAGTAGCATCCATAATTTCTGGACCTATTCCATCACCTTTGGCTACAGCTACTTTTACCACTTTGTTATTTAAATTTTGCTGAGCCTTTTTACTCAATACATCAATTTTCATAGTTGTGCGAATTTAGTACTGAGGCAAAAATGAAGTATTTAATTCATTTATTATTATTTATGTTTTTGATGAAAATCATAAATAATTTTAATAGTTAAAAAAATGGTTTTGGCAACAAAAAATTTAGGCTAGACAGGTGAAGCGTATTCCTGCGTTCCGTTTGTGGAAAATACTAAAATAGGCTGTGCAAATTGATATAAAAGGTTGGGGAGAAACTATAGTTTTTTTTGTAGGTATTGCCTTACCGTGACAAGAAAGTTCGATTACGTAAATTAGATATTTACAGAAAAAAATAAACATTTAGAAAGAAAAAGGACCTTCGCATTCGCGGAGAGTTACTTCGATTACGAAAACTCAAGATTCGCTATCTCCTTAAAAAAAGCAGGCCGTAAGCCGGATTCTGTTTACCCTAAACTTGGTTCAGGGACGCCTTATCATTTATCTAGGCCAGTGGTTGCCCAAAGGCTCTAACCGCCTACCCTTCGGCTCGGGCGTGCAGCCCTTTCCCGATAGCTATCGGGACACCGGTTTACATGACGTTTCACCGTATAGAGTTTACCTGGTTTCACTACAGCCGAACTGTACTTGCTTTCTGTTGCACTTGTCCTCACCTCTCGGCGGACGGGCGTTACCCGCTATACTGCATTATGGTGTCCGGACTTTCCTCCTTGTCCTGAACTTGATTCAGAATCTATTAAACTTTGAAACAAAATTCAACTAGATGCCGAAACAAGTTCGGCACACGGCGATAAGGTGGCCTGCTGCGAGCAAATGTACTGTAATTGTTGATAACTAAAGATGATCTGTCTTTTAATTTCGCTAAAGAATACGCTCCTATTTTTATATTTGTAATAGCGTTAAATTTACCGGAATTGGAACCATTTATTGTATCGGCACGGAAGTACAGACCCCAGACATTCAAGGATGTTGTTGGGCAACAGTCCATTACTAATACCCTCCAAAATGCAATAAATAACGACCACTTGGCACAGGCCCTTTTATTTTGTGGCCCAAGAGGTGTTGGAAAAACAACCTGCGCCAGAATATTGGCCAAGCAAATAAATTCTGATGGCACCGAAGGGCCAGACGAGGATTTTGCTTTTAATATTTTTGAGTTGGATGCGGCATCCAATAACGGTGTAGACCAAATACGGGAATTGATTGATCAAGTCCGTATCCCTCCACAAGTAGGAAAATATAAAGTCTATATTATTGATGAGGTACATATGCTATCCGCAAATGCCTTCAATGCCTTTTTAAAAACCTTAGAAGAACCCCCAAAGCATGCCATATTTATTTTGGCGACCACGGAGAAGCATAAAATAATTCCTACGATACTATCTCGCTGTCAAATATTTGATTTTAAGCGGATAACGGTAAAGGATGCCGCGGATTACTTAAAGTATATTGCGGAAAGTCAAGGTATAAATGCCGAGGAAGATGCCTTGCACATCATTGCCCAGAAAGCGGATGGCGCTATGCGCGACGCTCTTTCCATTTTTGACCGTGTTGTAAGTTTTTCTGGAAAAGAACTGACCAGAAAAGCGGTTACGGAAAACCTGAATGTGCTTGACTACGACACCTATTTTAAGGCAACGGATTTTATCCTACAACATAACATTCCGCAGGCACTTATGCTTTTTAACCATACCTTGGCACTGGGTTTTGACGGTCATCACTTTATATCAGGACTCGCATCCCACTTTAGAGATTTAATGGTCTGTCAGCATCCGGAGACCATTGTGCTCTTAGAAGTTGGGGAAGCGGCACAGAAGAGCTATAGAGAACAATCGCAACATACCTCTTCCAGTTTCTTATTACGAGCCTTGGATTTGGCTAATGAATGTGACCTCAACTATAAAACAAGTAAAAACCAGCGATTGCTGGTGGAGCTTACACTAATGAAACTTGCCTCTATCGACTTTGATGGAGAAAAAAAAAACCCTGAATCCCTAGCACTTCAGCATAAGACCATCGACTTTATTGCCCCTTCGGCTTTTTATCAAAATATTCCAACCGCTCCAAAAATAGCCGACACAGTTCAAAAAAGCCAGGTGCGCATTGCCGTAAACCAGATTGCGGAACCTACAGCAACTATTCAAGCAAAAGAAGTGCCACCAGAAGAAGGAAAACCTACACCAATTGTAGTCCCTGAAAAAGAAGCTACACCCACTCCGCTGCCAGAAGCAAAAGAAGCACCAAAGGAAGCTGAAAAACCCCATGGCGGCAACATAAATATAAACGCTCCGACAAAACGGGTATCTGGCCTATCCATATCTAGCTTAAAGGCAAAAAAGCAACACGAGCTAAATAAAATTGAAGTTGTTATAGACGAAGATGACCTGCCCAAAACTCCATTTACCCAAGAGATCTTACACCAACATTGGAACGATTTTGTAATCCAAATAGATGCCAAGGGGCAAAAAATATTGGCCTCTAACTTAAGTGTAGATATTCCTAAACTTAAGGACGATGTTATCATTTGTATTGAAATGCCTAACGATACAATGAAAAAGGAAATAGAGCGTGAAAATTATGAATTGATGGAGTATTTGAGAGCAAAACTCCACAATCACTTCATACAACTTCAGATTTCAGTTAACGAAAAAAGTGCTAAAAAATTCGCATTTACACCAGAAGAGAAATACGAAAAATTACGCGAGAAGAATCCAGCGATTGACCTTCTACGTAAGGAGTTCGACTTATACCTTTGATTTTAACCTTAGCCTAAAGGCATATAAAAAACAGACCAAGGCGATAATCAACAATCCAAAAGCTTCCCTGCCCAACTCCACCGATTTAATGGCACCATCATCCAAATCAAATCCCTGAAAATCGGTAGGATAGATATACATAAAGCCTATAAAACAAGCTACTCCAGCTACTAAAGGAACTAGAATAGTAAGACTGTCCAATGCGAAAAGAACAGAAACAAAGGCCGCTGCCGTATAGATAATAATCCATACTAAGGAATCTGGATCATTATACTGTACCGCAGCCCCGATGGTAAATAATACGGTAAACAAAAAACCGATATACTTAAATAACGTGTTCATCCAAATTTAATTTATGACTTGATTTTCAATAATTTTATAGACATCTATGGCTTCAATAACATGCTCTTTAACTGACGTATTATTACTACTAATCAGTATTGGATAATCCGCGAGATCATCAGGAATTCGCCCATGAGATCCTTTTATCAAGGTAGCATCTATTGGAATAATATTCATGACGGTTCTAAAACCTAATTTCTTTTTCAGGAGTTTTCCAATCACTTTTGCCATCACCAGTTTATCCTTAGGATCAGTCATCATTTCTACCGGGTCGAAGCCTGGCTTTTTATGAATATCTACCATACGGGCATAATCGGGTGCCTTTGCATCGTCCAACCAGAAATAATACGTAAACCAAGAATCATTATCCGCCACCACAACCAAATCCCCACAACGCTCATGTTGCAAATGCTTTTGGTCTATTTCCTTGCCGGATAAAACCTGTTCCACACCTTCTTGTTGACTGATTAGTTTCTTGATATCTGCCAGGTGTGTTTTGTTTTTAATGTAAATATGTGCTATTTGATGGTCTGCAACTGCAAACGCATCACTAATACCAGCATCCAATAGCTCCAGACCTCTTTCTATTCGAACACTTAAATATCCGTTTTTGCGGAGCACCCTATTCAGGTGTACCGGTCTGTTTACATTGGTAATCCCATATTCAGACAGGAGCGTGATATTAGCGCCCGATTTTTCGTAATGTTCCACGAGTTTTTGGACCACGCCATCGATTTCGTTTAAATCCTTAGAAATAACACTAAAATCTAACCCGTAGCGCTGTAGGTTATAATCCAGGTGAGGCAGATAAATGAGGGTCAATGTAGGATCATGAAGCTCATCTGTCTGTATGGCAGCATTCGCTATCCATTGCGAAGAATTAATCGTTGTTTTTGGACCCCAAAACTCGAATAAGGGGAAGGTTCCCAAAGAACCTTGCACCGTATCCCTAAGGGCCGCCGGTTGAGAATAAATATCCGGAATTTTACGACCGTCCGCTAAATAATTAGGCCTTGGTGTAATACTATAATCTGCGGTGGAATACATATTATACCACCAAAAATGATTGGCACAGGTAAAACTAGCATCTTTCGCTTTTAGGGCATCCCATATTTTGGGCTGTTGCACCAAATGGTTAGATTGGCGCCAAAACTTGACCTCACATTCTTCCTTAAAATACCATCCATTCCCAACAATACCATGTTCTGAAGGCCATTTCCCCGTCAAATAAGTAGATTGCGCAGAACAGGTTACCGCAGGTAATACGGGTTTTATGTAAGTAGCTTGTCCTTTTTCCAAAAAGGACTTAATAAAAGGGGTATGCTCACCAATGAGTCGTTTCGTGAGTCCCACAATATTTATTACAACGGTTTTCTTCATGTTACAAGTGGTCTTTTAACCAGTTCAGTTCCCTAATAATGGATTGGGTCAAGTCTTCCTTTAAATCAGCTGGCAAAACGTCCCAAGTATAGGTCTCGATTTCCAAGTGTTCCGATACAGCATCTTTCCTTAAATACGCCAAGGTCTTTAGAATGTGATCTTGTGTAGAATGTAAGGCCCCAAACTTCTCCAAAAAAATAGGCACATGAAAATGCGCACGCAACTCCGTAAAATGGCCCTTATTTTCTAGTACGATAGGTAAATCGTTATACGTATGCACGCTATTTCCCTTTTTCTCGGTTACTTGATGCAGATAAGTAGGTTCGTTAAACTGGGAAAGTAAGTTCCAAACCGCATCGTCATCAACCCCATTAAATAAAATCTTCAAGGCAGCACTGACCTGTATTTTACCCGTCTTTATGTTCACCTTCTTGAATTTAGCAAAAGTATCTTCGGGCTCTTCGTAGGCTAGGGCAAAATGGCAGATGTCATAACAAACCGTAATGTAGCGTTTGATTAGTGCTTCTACCTCAGTGGTATCTTTACCTAATGAATCTTGGAGCATTTCAACACCAATAGGCACTAGGTACTCAGAATAAAATAACAAAACCTCATCACTATTTTCAAGCAATCCGTCCGGTTCTGGCTCTATATCCAGATGAAGGTATTTACCTGTATTGTTTTCGACATCGTATAAATGTTTTGCAACGCGGACCATGTGCTCGGCACCTTTTCGAAAGGCTTTATTTTTATCCACAGCTGTGGTATGCCAATATTTATAGCTGATAGGTGATGTGGAAATCCCTCCTGTAAGTCCGTCTGGAAGCAAAATCGCCAACTGATCAAAAAGCCGAAGCGTGTATGTTAGGCGATCTTCAGTTGTCCAATCCGGCGCATGTACATTATCCTTTACGCGCTCATCATGAAAATTACCATAAGGAAAACCGTTCATGGTAAATATGTACACATCATTTTCATCTAACCAACCTTGAAATTGCAACATATTTTGACCTTCCGCAAGTTCTTCGCTAGCGGTATTGGACAATCGCAGTCCTAAACCAAAAGAAGCCGAATTAGAGACGGCTGCCTTAATGGTAGGTACATGCTGCTTTAAACTTTTAAAAGTATTTTTCCAATCCTGTCCTGGATGTATGTTGGTACAATAAGAAAGATGGTATGTATTGTCAATAAACATTTGATTATTGGTTTACGGTGGCGTACTTATTTAATTTGGCAATGGCTTGCCGCATCAATGTCATATCTATGGTATGTACATCGTGCTTTTTACCGATTCCAGAAATAAGCGTAATGGTCAATTCGCCGCCGAGATGCTCTCTAAACTCCTCGATTCCAAATAGGAGTTTCTCTGTTTCGGCATTAGAGTTTAAAGGAAGAGACAAATCAAAACCAATAGCTAGCATTACCTCTAAAATATACTGTAAATCGCTTTCGGTTATAAGTCCAACCAAGTGTGCATAGGTAAGATCTAAAGCAATACCTTTTGCAACGGCCTCTCCATGACGCAAGCTATAGTTGGTCATATATTCCATTTTGTGTGCTGCCCAATGTCCAAAATCTAGCGGTCTTGAGGAGCCCGATTCAAATGGATCGCCACCTTGGGAAATATGGTGCATGTGCATTTTCGCACATTTATAAATGACATAGTGCATGACCTCCATATCCCTTTTCTTTAAATCAACCGCGTGTTCTGCGATGTACTCAAAAAACTCCTTATCCTTGATTAGCGCCACTTTTATAGCTTCGGCCACTCCAGCAATCCAATCTCGCTGCTCCAAAGTCTTCAAAAAATCGCTATCGTTTATAATAGCAAAAGGTGGTGCGAAGGTGCCAAGGAAATTCTTTTTATCAAAGATATTTACACTATTTTTCACGCCTACGGCGGCATCGTTCTGTGAAAGTACGGTAGTGGGAATACGAATCAATTTCACCCCTCTATGCGCAATTGCAGCAGCATATCCGGCCATATCAATAAGCGCTCCACCTCCAATGGCTATAACGAAAGAATGCCTACAAATAGCATTTTCATTTATACCTTTTAGCACAGCATCTATAGCTTCTGAGCTATTCTTGGATTGCTCACCACCATCCAACACCATACTTTTTGTATGCTTCAATTGCTTGCGGTGCGAGGCGCAGTAGGCTTCAATTTGTGACAGAACACTAGGATGCGCATCGGCAACACCCTTGTCAATAACAAAAAATACCTTTACGGCTTCATTCGGTTTATACTCCTTAATTATATTTGATAATAAGGAATTATCGCTATGAAAAACACCCTGCGTAAAATGCAATTGGTATTCATAAGCGACTGAAAAAGATTGTTTTATAGAAGATAACTGCATAATTCTTAAGTAACGGCAAAAAGTTTAGAGAGCATTAAAGATACGGGCAGGAGCAATAAAATGCCTAACCCAATATACCAATTAGAGAAACCTACCGCCCAACAGACATCCATGACTACTAAGGATAGTACACCAGCCATCACCGCTTTTTTGATATGCGCTGGAGAATTGTCAGTATAGGCTTTTACTAATGGCTTGTAAATTAAAATAGCAAAAAGTAATAAAAACGGAGCTGCAATGGGTAAACTGGTACTGTGTATGGCGACACCCGTCGCAATCAAACTAAGTACCACCGCATACATAACTGCTGCCATAATAATATGCTTTTTATTATCCCCATGGACTTCTCCTCTGCTAATCAAGGTAATAGCAAAAATGTATAATACAGGAATAATCGCAATCCATATAATGGGTAGTTCGCCCAAAATGGATATCCCTAGCAAAAGATTTAGTCCTCTGCAAAGCCCCATGACCAATGGTCCAAAGAAGGAATGTGATTTTGCCACTGCATCGTACATATAAATAGTCGCCGCCAAGATGATGGCAATATAACCCGACATATCAGAAACCAATACGGCCAAAGCACATCCTAAAAGCATGAGAATAGCACCAAGGGCAGCTGCTTCCTTTATAGAAACCACACCCTTTGGAATTGGTCTCTCCGGGCGCTCCACGGCATCTAATTTAGCATCGAAAACATCGTTTAAAACCACACCTCCGGCGTATAAAAAAACCGATGCAAAAACCAATAATGCAATAGTTCCAGTATCTACCAGAAAAAAATCAATGGAAGCTATTCCGCTAAAAAAGCAGGATATGGCAACACCTGCCAAAATATCGGCGGCTGCCGTTGGTAAATTAGCAGGTCTGCACAAGCGAAGCAGCCCCATCAGTTTATTAGACATATTAGGTGATTTTATTTTCGTCTATTCTAGGCACCTGTCCGCGAAGCACGCTATTATCGCTAAACAATTGAGATTGATCAATACCGTTTGGATGCAACCAGTCCTCTTCTTTCATTCTCCCATTCTTACCAAAAGCATCCAAAGCATTTTGGTAGCATGTTTTTACCACGTCAGTCTTAGCAATACCTCTTTGTAACATTAATGCAGCGGTCTTGGGTACTGCCATAGGATCGCTAACACCCCAGTCTGCGGAACTGTCTACGATGATATTGTCACTGCCAAATTTACGGACGACCTCTACCATGCGTTCGTTGCCCATTTTTGTTTTAGGGTAAATCGTAAATGCTGCTATAAAACCTCTGTCTAAAACAGCTTTGACTGTTTCTTCATTGTTGTGATCGATAATTACATTTGATGGATCCAAACCATGTTCTATACAGACCTCCATACTTTTTATGGTTCCCGCTTTTTTATCTCGGTGTGGCGTATGAACCTGAACCGTCATATTCAGTTCCTTGGCCATCTCCAACTGCATTCTAAAAAACTTGTCCTCGGCTGGAGTCTGATCGTCGTAACCAATCTCACCAATAGCTACTACATTTTCTTTATGCAAATAGAGCGGTAAAAGTTCAATTACCTGTTCCGCCAAAGCTTCGTTATTCGCTTCTTTTGAATTAAGACCGATGGTACAATAATGTTTGATACCAAATTGAGCAGCCCTAAACGGCTCCCAACCTACCAAACTGCTGAAATAATCCTGAAACGAACCCACTTGAGTCCTGGGTTGTCCCAACCAAAAAGAGGGCTCTATAACGGCTACAACACCTGCTGCGGCCATAGCCTCATAATCATCCGTCGTACGTGCACTCATATGTACATGAGGGTCTATAATCATCATCTTATCGCTCATAGTCTAGTTTTTTAAAGTATTCCAAGTTATTTTATGAGAAGCTATTTGCTGCTTCAATTCTGTGTATTGTTCCAGTAATGCCAATGCGCTATCGTCTTCCGAAAAATAACAACACAAAGCACCGGCTTTATTCTCTATAGGATTCTCACTCGTCAGCAAACGTTTCATATCCAAAAGTAAGGTATCGTCCATGAATTTAGAAACAGGTCTCCAGAACATAGGGTCGATTGTTCTTGATGCCGCCCAACGTTCATGCGCATAATCCGAAATAATTCGGCTTAAATCAGCATTCGCTCTTTCATCTACGGACTCAATCATTCCTAAGTCCCGCTCCATAAAAGCCGCTTTCAGGTACATTTGATTCCATTGTTGGTCGTTAAAAAACAAAGCCGGATAGGGATTATTCAAGGTAATAGCGTCAAATATGATTGATATATTCGTTCGTAAGGCTTCTACTGCTGAATATTTAAAACTTTCCGATTGCGGTAATATTGTTAAATACCTTAAAAAAGTTTCCAGTTCAGTAGTGTCTGCCACCTCAATAATCTTAGCTACTTCCTGAGTATAAAATTCAGGATTCACTTCCAAAACTTTCGTAAGCAAGTATATTCTTGACATCTGAAGTACATCTGCTCCGTGAGATTTAAAGTAGCAACTGGTCTCGTTAGTAGCGTCGCTGTAGTTTACCACTAGTTTTTTATCAAACTTGGAAGCCAACAAACTATAGGTCATAAACAAATCCCTAGCCGATTTTGAAATTTCAAGCTTGTCCGTTCTTCCTTTTAACCAATTCAATGCTTCTTTATTCGCATTGTCTCCTAACACTTCGTAAATAGTCTCACTTTTTCGCATTACTTCTAAATTGTAAATTGCTTTTCCCAAAATTAATTATTAAAAGCCATTTAGCCTTATTTTTGTAGTGTAAAGAACACTTTATGTTGGCAAGAAATACTTCTTTTATATAAAACTGAAAACTATGTTAGGCCTAAAACTACCTACAGACCCAAGATGGGTAAATATTGTAGCAAAAAATATAGATGAAATTTTAACAGATCATGCCTATTGTGAGCAAAAGGCTGCGAGTACCGCAATATCTCTCATTGTATCTTTTCCTGAATATCCAGAACTTATTGAAGAAATGGTCGCTTTGTCTAGAGAGGAAATGGGACATTTTAAAATGGTACATGATTTAATCTTGAAAAGAGGGCAAACCTTGGGAAGGGACCGTAAAGATGAATATGTACTGGAACTGATAAAATTCTTCCCAAAAGGCGGAAGCCGAACGACACAACTTGTCCATAGACTTTTATACGCAGCATTGATTGAAGCTAGAAGCTGCGAACGTTTCCGATTGCTTTCAGAAGAATTGGAAGATAAAAAACTAGCGGAATTCTATCGTAAATTGATGATTAGCGAAGCGGGACACTACACCATGTTCCTGAAATTTGCTCGTAAATATGGGGATTTAAAGGAGGTAAACCAGAAATGGGACGAACTTTTACAGTTCGAAGCCCAAATCATGAAAAGCTTAGGAACCAAGGAAACGATTCACGGTTAAGGATTATTCTCCGTATAATACAGGTTTTTAATAATACCATCCGACAATCCAATTTTAGGCACATGTATCTTTTTAGCTCCACTCCACTTTACAGCAGAAAGAAAAATACGCGTGGCGGGAATGATAACATCTGCCCTATCTGGGTTTAAACCTAATTCAGATACGCGCTCTTCGTAGCTCAGACTTTCCAAAAAATGGTATTGTGCATTCAACCAGATGTAGGATAAAGGTTCGCCTTCCTTGCGCCCCGACATTTTATGAAGTTTATTGATGTTTCCACCAGAACCGATAATGGATAATTTAGGAGAATTCTTAACGTTGACGGTAATCCATTCCTGTAATTTTTTCCAAATATGCTCCCCTACCATGCCATTTAATAAGCGCACCGTACCCAACTTAAAGGATTTGGATAGTTTTATTTTTCCGTCTGTGAACAAGGTAAATTCCGTACTCCCGCCACCTACATCTATGTACAAATAAGATTGGTCTTGCCTTATAATGTCCTTGAGATCGGTGGACGCTATAATCGCAGCTTCTTGTTTGCCATCTATCACCTCTACCAGGATACCGGATTCAGTGGCAATGGTCGCTATTACTTCATGCCCGTTGTTTGCCTCGCGCATGGCCGACGTGGCGCAGGCCCTATATTTTTCAACCCCTGCAACTTCCATAAGAAGCTTAAACGCCTTCATGGCCTTTACCATGCGGTCTATATTGTGTTCCGAAATTTCTCCTACCGTAAATGAATCCTCGCCTAAGCGCACCGGCACCCTTATCAATGCATTTTTACGAAACTGTGTTTTTTTTCCACTTTCCTCTATCACGTTATGCGTTAGCAAACGAATGGCGTTTGAGCCGATATCAATTGCTGCAAACTTTCTTATTTTCAAGAGTCAATAATTTTAGTCTTTCAATTTATCAAGATAATAATCATACACAGCAAATTGGGAGCGTACTTTTTCTTTATCGTTCTTACGATACGCATTATCCTGTGCTTCATTAAAGAGACGTGCCTTAACATTATCTGCCCAAGATATTTCAAAAGTATCCAAAAGTTCTTGCTTTATATCGGCATCATAAATAGGACAACCCACCTCTACCCTATTCTCTAAATTACGAGTCATAAAATCTGCTGAAGATATATATACTTTGGTATCACCCTCATTACAGAAAATAAACATTCTAGGGTGTTCAAGGAACTTGTCTATGATACTAATAGCCTCAATATTCTCGCTCATTCCTTTTACACCTGGGATAAGGCAGCAAATACCCCTAACGATTAATTGAATTTTTACGCCTGCATTACTCGCTTTATATAATCGATCCACCATAGTGTAAGAGGTAAAACTATTCATCTTTATTTTGATAAACGCTTCTTTTCCCGCCTCAGCATTTTCTATCTCTTTATCTATTAATTCCTTAAATTCTTTGGTTGTGTAATGTGGAGATACTATTAAGTGTTTGTATTTATTAATTTTATAGGTGGTCTCAAAGAAATCAAACACCTTGTTCAATTCCTTTAAAATAGGCTCATTAGCCGTAAACAATGTATAGTCTGTATATATTTTAGCCGTAGATTCATTAAAATTACCGGTGCTTATAAAACCGTATCGTTTCATTTGACCAACTTCCTCACGCTCTACCAAACAGATTTTACTATGCACTTTTAAACCCGGAACACCAAAAATCAACTTAACGCCTTCGGCCTGAAGCTCTTCTGCATAACGTATATTGGCATGTTCGTCAAAACGTGCCCTAAGCTCAATCTGTAAGGTAACCTGTTTCCCGTTTTTAACAGCATTGGACAAGCAAGCTGCTACCTGGGAATCGTTTGCTAGCCGGTACACGGTAATTTTAATAGTCTTCACCTTGGGGTCTAAGGCGGCTTCCCTTAAGAATTTCAGAACATAGGAAAAGGTGTGGTATGGAGTGTACTGCAAGTAATCTTTTTTACCAATTTTCTCCAATAAGCTTCCCTCCAGACTCAGTCCTTTTACTGGCAATGGGACTATTTTCTCGTATAACAGGTCTTGCCTTCCTAAACTTGGAAAACTTAGATAGTCTCTCTTATTATGATACCTACCACCAGGAATAATACTGTCGGTATCCTCAACATTCATCTTTTCCTTTAAGAACTCTAAGGTATCTTTTCCAATTTTTTTGTCGTATACAAAGCGCACAGGATTGCTAATCTTACGCCCCTCTACACTGGAATATATTTTTTCTATAAAACTTTTGCTCAAGTCATTATCTATATCCAGCTCCGCATCCCTAGTAATTTTTATCATATGTGCCGATATAGAACTATAATCGAACATCGTAAATATGCTATCCATACAAAAACGAATCACATCGTCTAGCATGATAACGTAATCTTTATCCCCTTCTCTTGGCAAGACCACAAAGCGCTCTATTGCTTTAGGAATCTCAATAAGTGCATATCTTTTTTCTATTCTCCTTGATGTTTCGCGAGTACGATCGTCCCGTTTCAGCAACATTCTTACGGCTAAATAAACAGCTGTATCTTTTAATGTTGGAAATTCAGTTAAATCACTAAGAATAATGGTCGTTAATTGCGGACTAACAGTTTGCAGAAAATACTTTTTTACAAATTTTTGCTGCGGCCCGGAAAGCGCTGTTTCTGTAATCAGAAAAACATTCTGTTCTTCAAGCTGCTTTTCAATTTCTCGTATGATCTCAATACTTTTGGCCTGTTGTTTTATAACGATTTTGGTAATTTCTTCCAACAGGTCCTTGGCCACTTCTCCGCCTAAAACACTTTTCCCTTTCCTACCTGCTTCCACAATACGTTTTACAGTGGCATAACGCACCATAAAAAACTCATCCAAATTATTAGAGAAAATTCCAGCAAAACGTAATCGTTCTATTAAAGGCACATTTTTATCTGCACTCTCTTGTAAGACCCGTTCATTAAATTTAAGCCAGCTTATTTCTCTATTTATATATTGATTTTTACTTTTCATCATTTTTTTAACTGCTTTGGAAAAATGGTTTCGATAGTTGTTCCCTTTGAAATAGAAGCCCAAGATTGCTCATTAAATTGTAAATGAACGAATCCGCTGGTTGGAACGTTTTCTATATGTTTGCTGCCTAATGAATTGGCAATATGGGTAAAAGCATGGTTATGTCCAAAAATTAAAACCGTATTGAAATCATTTGGTAGGCTTTTTATAAATTTTAGTACATAATTTCCAGAAAAGTCATATAGCTCTGGAATTACTTTGAAGTTACCCAACGGAAACCTGAGTTGACGTAAACAGATCATGGCAGTGTGCAGCGCCCTATTCGCTGGACTTGAAAAGGAAAAATCCGGCTGTAGCCCATTTTGGCTAAGCGCTTCGCCCACTAATTTGGCATCGCTTACACCGCTCTGTAACAAAGCCCTGTCCTCATCACTTACGTTGAGTTCCCATGACGATTTTCCATGACGCATTAAAAGTAAATTCTTCATTGATTTCTTACTTTAAGGTGCAAGCCGCTCTATTTTCCAATTAAAATCCTGCTGAAGGCTATAGCGTATTCTATCGTGTAACCTATTTGGTCTTCCTTGCCAAAATTCTATCGAAACCGGCTTTACGATGTACCCACCCCAATTTTTTGGCCTTTGAATTTCCTTACCCTCATAAGCTACCTCTAGCTCTTTTAGCTTAGACTCCAAAACTCCTCTCGAAGGAATCACCGAGCTTTGATCAGAGGCCATGGCACCTAGCTTACTACCATCTGGTCTAGATTCAAAATAACCATCAGAAAGGTTTTCTGCTATTTTCTCAGCCTTCCCTTTTATAATAATTTGGCGTTCTGAGCCAGGCCAAAAAAATGAAATACAGACCTTCGGGTTTATGGCGATAGCCCTTCCCTTTTCGCTGTCATAATTGGTATAAAAGATAAAACCCTCATGGGTATATTTTTTTAAGAGTACCACGCGGCTTTTTGGGTAGCCGTCTAAACCAACAGTAGAGACGGTCATGGCGTTTGGCTCCTCCACGCTATCCGATTGTTCGGTTTCATAAAACCAAGTCTGGAACAATTGCATTGGATTATCCGATACACCTTCCTCTATCAGTTCACTTTTCTCATAAGATTTTCTGTAATCCCCTAGATCTTTTTGCATACAAAATACTTAAAAAACAATATAATCAAAGTTGAGGAAAAGATGGGACATTGTAAAGCAAGAATTTTGCTTTTAGGAAAAATTTAGTAGATGAAAGAATCCTGTTCTTGCTTAAAACTCAAAACACTTACCATCATCCCCTAATTCAGTATTCTCAAAAACCTGTTGGGCTTCCTCCTTAAAAAGGGATATGGATTTGTATCTGGTAGAATAATGTCCTAACACCAACGTACCCACCTTCGCATCTTTGGCAATCTGAGCGGCTTCGGTTGCCGTAGCGTGTTTGGTTTTTTTGGCCAGATGGGCTTCCGAATCTAAGAATGTTGCTTCGTGGTATAGTACATCTACTCCCGCTATAATAGGAATAATATCAGGCTTATAGGCAGTATCACTGCAAAAGGCATAGGACTTTGGTTTTGGAGGGGCAAATGAAAGCAATTTGTTTTCTATCTTTTTGCCATTGTCCAAAATCACATCCTTTCCATTTTTTATATTTTGAAAATAGGCTTTGTCAATTTTATATTCATTTACCGCGTTGCTATCCAACTTTCGTTCGCCAATCTTTTCACGAAATAAATAGCCATTCGTATACACCCTATGCTCTAATGGTATGGTTTTTACACTTACTTTTTCATCTTCATAAACAAGGATACTTTCCTTAGAAGTTAGCTCATGAAAATACAACGGATAATTGGTCCATGAATCTCCTAGTTTCAATAGCAAGGTAATGGCTTCCTTTATCCCTTTTGGACCATATACATGCATCTCTTTATCTCTTCCCAACAATCGAAACGTAGAAATTAGTCCGGGCAATCCAAAGAAATGATCACCGTGTAGATGAGAAATAAAAATATGGTTAATTCTGGAAAACTTGATTTTATGCTTACGCAACTGTACTTGTGTACCTTCCCCGCAATCTATCAAAAACATATGGTTTTTGATTTCCAGTACTTGAGAGGTAGGATTCGTAAGAGTTCTGGGTGTAGCGGCATAACAACCGAGTATGGTCAACTTCATAGGCCAAGGTCCCTTTCTATTTCTTCCATTTCAATAATGTCCTTGGCCTCTTGCAGGGTTGGGGTTACCATAATTTTATCTGGTACTTCGTCATAAGAAACTTTGTTTGTTACAATAACGAACGACTTTCCGTTTTCTTTGTGGTTCTTAGAGAATTCCAAAAATTCTAGGACATCGCTAGCGGTAAGTGTTTCAAAAGAAAATAGATTTACAATCAAATTATCATGCTTAACCTTTGCATAGGCCTTGTTTAGATTTTCTAAAAAAGTAGCGATAGAAATTTTTTCTTGGTATACAATGGATGTAGTTCCGTCTTTATCAAAAATCATAGGGCTATTATTTAATCTTGGAAGCCAACAAATAAATCACTGCCATACGGATAGCTACACCGTTTTCCACCTGGTTTAGGATTATCGATTGCTTAGAATCTGCTACATCGCTGGTTATCTCCACACCTCTGTTTATTGGGCCAGGGTGCATGATTACGATTTCCTTATCCAAACTGTCCAACAACTTTTTATTAACTCCAAATTGTTGTGTGTACTCCCGAGTTGTAGGAAAGTAACTGATATCCAAGCGCTCGTTCTGTATGCGCAACATATTGGCAACATCGCACCATTCCAAGGCTTTTCTTAAGTTGGTCTCCACGCCTACTCCTAAAGATTCTATATATTTGGGAAGCAATGTTTTGGGGCCACAGACCTTTACATGAGCACCCTGAAGTTTTAACGCAAATATATTGGAGAGTGCCACACGAGAGTGCAATATATCCCCAACAATAACTATATTTTTACCTGCAACATCACCAAGTCGCTCCCTAATCGAATACGAATCTAAAAGTGCTTGAGTGGGATGTTCATGGGCTCCGTCACCCGCATTTATGATAGATGCCTTAACGTGTTTAGACAGGAAAATTCCCGCTCCGGGATTGGGATGGCGCATAACTACCATATCCACTTTCATGGATAAAATATTATTAACCGTATCGATGAGTGTTTCCCCTTTTTTTACTGAGGACTGACTAGCAGAAAAATTAATAACATCTGCGGAGAGCCGCTTTTCAGCAAGCTCAAAGGACAACTTGGTACGTGTACTGTTTTCAAAAAAAACATTAGCAATGGTAATATCACGTAAGGAAGGTACTTTTTTAATAGAACGATTAATGACTTCCTTGAAATGATCTGCAGTTTCAAAAATGAGTTGAATGTCTGACTCCTTCAGGTATTTAATTCCCAATAAGTGATGTACACTCAGTTCGCTCATTTTCTATCTATTAATCAAATATATTACATCCTCACCTTCATTCTCTTTCCACATCACTTTTACCTTTTCACCATCAATAGCATCTACCTGTCTGCCTCTATAGTTCGGCTGTATGGGTAAGTGTCTACTAAATCTGCGATCAATCAAGGCTAACAATTCTACTTCGGCCGGTCTTCCAAAGGATTGTAGCGCGGCTAAGGCTGCATTAATACTACGACCGGTATAGAGCACATCGTCTATCAATACCACATTCTTATCCTCAATAAGAAAATCAATTTTAGTCTTGGTGGCCTCTAAAGGTTTGTCACCCCTTCTAAAATCATCACGGTAAAAGGTAATATCCAGCACCCCAACATGTATATGCTTAACGCCATATTCCTCCTGTAAAATCTTACACAAGCGCTGTGCCACGAATATACCGCGTGGTTGCAGGCCTATTAATACCGTATTTTTAAAATCTAGATGATTCTCAAGCAATTGGCAAGCCAAACGATGTAGAATGATGTTGATTTCTTTTGAGGATAGTAATACTTTTTGACCCATAATAGTCCATCACGCATTTAGCTTCACAAAAATAGGGAATTCTAGTTAAAGCACGAGTGAATACCATTTTTGTGTCTTCTAAAGCTAAAAATACTACTCCGATCCTAAAGAATCTGCAGTTCAACACGGTTTACCTTGTTTAAATGAGCCTTTGTTGCTTTTATAACAGGTATATCTTATGCCTCACCTATACTTTAGACGCTTTTAATAATGAAGTGCTATCCTGACCTCGTTGAAAAATAGATTTAGCATACAAAACAGATGTCCTATTCCTTTTCCGAATAACAACGTCATATCTCCTTGTTGCGGTATCCTCAATACTTAGGGCTTTAACTAAATATTTGTTAAAAATAGTGAAAATATCGCTATTTTTTCTTAGGTTGAATACACACATAAAAGTATTACTATGAAAAAAGTAAGTATACCTATCGTATTTGGATTGATAATCGTTCTTTCTATTCTTTCCTTTTCAAAGCTTTCCCAAGAATACCTGCTTCTGCAAAAAGTAAAGGCGATACTTGTGGACTACAGCCGTAACCTGGCGCCCGAAAAAACATACCTGCATACGGATAAGGATTTCTATACCAACGGGGAGACCATTTGGTTTAAGACCTATCTTGTAAATGGTATTTCGCATGACAGTTCCGATAATAGCAAGGTGGTGTATGTAGAACTGGTTAACGCTCAGGACAGTGTAATCGTGCAACGCAAACTGTTTGTGGATGACATCGGTGCCTCCGGAGATATACAAATCGATGATAACATCGCACAAGGGGAGTATACCCTGCGTTCCTATACCAAGTACATGCTCAATGAGGCGAATCCGGTAGTTTTCGAGAAAAGCATCCCCATTTTTGTTCAGGAAATACGCACTGGACTGAGCGCGGAACACGTTCCCCTAGCAAAGGCCCTTCGTGGTTTTGAACGGAATACAGACAATGCCATGTTCGGTAAACCAGATATCAAATTCTTTCCCGAAGGAGGCCATCTTGTTAAGGGCTTACCTGGTACCATGGGGCTCGAAGTACTTGATGCAAAAGGTAACGGGGTAGCGCTAAAAGGCTATATCAAAAATTCGAAGGACGAGATTGTAGCACCTTTCGAGAGTTTTGAATTTGGTCTGGGCAGCGTAGGCTTTGTCCCTTTGCAGGGAGAGCAGTATTATGCAAGTGTCATTTTTAAGGGAACCGAACAAAAATTCCCATTACCAGAGGCGATGTCCTCTGGTTATATATTAAGTCTTAAGAACCGGGAAGGCCATGTTTTGGTACAGGTGGCGAGCACAACTGAGAACGGCCTTGAAGGCACCTTGTTAGTAGGGCATTTAAGGGGAGATCTCATATTCAAAAGAATCGGTAGTTCCGAGGATAATGCGTCCTACGCCACCAAAATATACACAGAAGAACTTCAAGACGGGGTCGCGCAGTTTACCCTTTTTTCTGATGATGGCGAGCCCATAAGCGAACGCCTTGTTTTTATAGACAACCCAGAAAACGATGCCCGTTTGACCATTTCTGCACCCACAAAGACCTTTGGCCTTCGTGACAAGGTGAATCTAAATATGGCCTTGACCGATGAAGAGGGCGAACCCCTGAAAGGGGATTTCTCCATGGGTGTCGTTTCTAAGAACGGAACCAAAGGAGCGTCTACCAACATAAGAAGCTGGCTGTTGTTGGATTCCGATTTGGGTGGCAGTGTAGAGAACCCCGATTTTTTCTTCGCAGAGGATTCCAAGCAACGTAAATTCTTATTGGATGCCCTGATGCTTACCCATGGCTGGAGACGATTTGTCTGGAAGGATATGCTTTCCAAAAACGTAAGCAAAATTCCAGAATATGCCCCTGAAAAAGGCATTATGGTGACCGGTAGAACCACCAAGTTCAAAAGCCCTTTCCAGACCAAACAGACCGTTGCTACATTGAACCTGTACGGTCCCGAGCTTATCAACTCCAAAAAGGAGACCAATGCCCAGGGAGAATTTGTTTTTGGGCCTTTTTATTTCAAGGACAGCCTAGACGCTACGGTAGAGGCCTATGATTCACTCCCCAAATTCGAGTACAAACGAAAGAACTTTTCTATCTTTTTAAACGAACAGAACCAAAAACTGAGCTCAACACTTAAAAAGACCGAGCGCACCGATCGTAGTACCGTTGAACTAAGTCAGGAATATCTGAAGGAGGAATACCGAAAAAAGGTCAACGATTTTAAATACGATCCTACTAAAGTGACGCAATTAGATGAAGTTACGGTAACAGAAAAGAAAAAATCAAGAATGCAAATAGCTCTTGATGCAAACCCTACATCGGCATTAACCAGAAGCCTATTCTCTAGGCGTGTTTACACAGAGGACATTTCAGGAAGCGAGGCATTGAGTGCATTGGATCTGATGCAGAGAATGCCCGGAATTATAGTTAGCGGTTCATACCCGAGCCAAGAAATTAGGATTAACGGTATGGGACAATCTTTCGAGGCGGGCACGGACCCATTGGTTCTTGTAAACGGGGTGGTGTCAGATTTTTTCCTTCTACAACAACTTAGAGCAATAGAGGTCAGTTTTATAGATGTAGTTTATGGTTCGGACACTGCCTTTTGGGGAAGTCGAGGTGCTAATGGTGTTATAGGAGTGTACACCAACCCAAATATTGACACAGACCTACGAGAAGAAGAATATCCCGGTGTTGCCTTGTTCAAAATACCTGGTTTCTACAAAACACGAGAGTTCTATACCCCAGACTATAGTAAGGAAGACCCGGAGAAACCTGATTACCGCACTACGCTGTATTGGAGACCTGAACTGACCTTTAACAATGAAGGAAAATCGACCATTGATTTTTTTACCGGGGATACCACCGGAGAATTTTTAGTAAAAGTAGAAGGGATCACCAATGACGGAAGACCGGTTAACGGGCTATATGATATAGAGGTGGTGGAATAACGATACGAAGCTTCTTAAGATTTTATTTTCTCGACAGGAACGTGTTGGCCGTCTTTTTGAATTTGATACTTGAAGCAAAAAATTCCTGCCCAGCCTACCATTGGTTTTACCACAATCAAAGCGCTACGATAAAATTCAAACAAAAAACCCTTGACTAAATAGTCAAGGGTTTTTACTATGATTAAAATATAAATAAAAACTTACTTCTTCTTTTTAGAATCGGTAGCCTCCATTTTATCTTTTAATGCTTGTAACGCATCGTTCGCATCACCTAAGGTTGGCTTAGCTGCTTCCGCACTTGCTGCTTGTCTTTTGACAGCTGCCTTTACGTTACGTTGCTCTTCTTCCCTAAAGATAGCAGTATGACTAGCTACTACACGCTTAAAGTCTTTATTGAACTCAATAATCTTGAATTCTGCTTCATCGCCTTTGGCTAGTTTCTTACCGTCTTCTTTCTCTAAATGACGTTGTGGAATAAACGCAGTAATATCCTCGTTAAAGTCTATCGTCGCACCTTTATCTACAATTTCAGTGATGGTTGCCGTATGTACAGTACCTAGGGCAAATTCCTTCTCGTACTTGTCCCATGGGTTTTCAGTAGTCTGTTTGTGCCCTAAGCTAAGCTTACGACCAGCAACATCCAACTCTAAAACTTCCACTTCTAAGGTATCACCAACATTGGTAAACTCAGATGGGTGCTTCACTTTTTTGGTCCAAGAAAGGTCAGAGATATAAATCAAACCATCGATACCTTCTTCCAATTCTACAAACACACCAAAATTGGTAAAGTTTCTTACGATACCGCTATGCTTGGAAGCTACAGGGTATTTTGTTGTAATATCAGTCCAAGGGTCTGGCGTCAATTGCTTGATACCTAAGGACATTTTACGATCTTCACGGTCAAGAGTCAATACAACCGCTTCTACCTCATCACCTACTTTTACGAAATCCTGAGCCGAACGCAAGTGCGTAGACCAAGACATTTCAGAAACGTGAATCAATCCTTCTACACCTTCTACAACTTCAATAAATGCGCCGTAATCAGCTATAACAACTACCTTACCTTTTACTTTGTCGCCAATTTTGATTTCATCACTAAGGGCTTCCCAAGGATGCTTCTCTAATTGCTTAAGACCTAATTGTATTCTAGATTTATTCTCATCAAAATCAAGAATAACAACGTTTAATTTCTGGTCTAGCTCTACCACCTCGTTCGGGTGATTGATTCTACTCCAAGAAAGGTCTGTAATGTGAACCAAACCATCAACACCACCAAGATCTATAAAGACACCGTAAGAAGTAATGTTTTTAACAACACCTTCTAACACTTGTCCTTTTTCTAGTTGACTAATGATTTCTTTTTTCTGCTCCTCGATATCCGCTTCAATAAGCGCTTTATGGGAAACAACAACGTTTTTAAATTCATGGTTAATTTTCACCACCTTGAATTCCATCGTTTTATTTACGTACTGGTCGTAATCGCGAATAGGCTTCACATCAATTTGTGAACCTGGCAAGAATGCCTCAATTCCAAAAACATCAACAATCATACCCCCTTTAGTTCTGCACTTTACAAAACCACTAACGATTTCTTCATTGTCATGAGCCGCATTTACACGATCCCAAGCCATAATAGTTCGGGCCTTTCTATGTGAAAGTACGAGTTGACCGCTTTTATCCTCACGGATATCAATAAGTACCTCTACTTTGTCCCCTACTTTTAAATCTGGATTGTAACGAAATTCGTTCAAAGAAATTACGCCTTCAGATTTTGCGTTAATATCAATTATCGCCTCTCTATCCGTAATGTAAACTACCGTTCCTGTAACTACTTCCTCATCGGCAGTATCTACAAAGTTTTGAGCTACTAATTCCTCGAATTCTTTAAGTTTGGAATCGTCAACACGCTCAATTCCTTGCTCGTATTTCTCCCAATTAAAGTTTTCTAAAAATTCTTGAGGGTCTTGAACAGGAACCTGTTCTTTTGTTTCTTGAACTACTTCCGCAGTTTCTGGAGTTGCTGTTACAGTTTCTACTGCTTCAGCTGTTTTTTTTTCTTCAGCCATTTGCTGATTATAAATTTGTATTC
Source organism: Maribacter sp. (assembly GCA_047633095.1). Classification (GTDB taxonomy): domain Bacteria; phylum Bacteroidota; class Bacteroidia; order Flavobacteriales; family Flavobacteriaceae; genus Maribacter. The sequence continues at coordinate 6,423 of JBLIEO010000012.1, read as the reverse complement.
TACAATCTTGTAAGAGCTAAACGACTATTGTAGAAGTTGTTATATTTTTCTTTTTAATCCCTTTTCCGCTCTTAGCTATGCCGTAAAAAAGGAGTGCAAAAATACAACTTATATCCTAAAATACAAACACTATTTATGTTTGTTCACAGCAACACGTGGTATTTGCTATTTTATTTGTCGATACCACAAAAAACAAGATCTCAAAACTACTACTGCTACCAAGATAATCACAGTCTATTCCTTTAGCACAATTTGCCCTTAGAAATTGGGAACTTCGCTAGCTAAACTGACGACAGAATATAAGAATAATAATAAAGGTTTTGAATGCCTAAAATCTATCCTCCAATATACCTTTATTTCTGTTGGTCATAGCAGCAAGGCAAAAAGCAATATCTTAAACACTATCCTAGGCTCGTTTTTGGTTAGCTCTTGTTATATTTCTTCTGATCACGCCCCACCCGGGTCGTAAATGGCAAGATATGAACGCCATTTATCTGGAAGTAAACCAACAGTTACAAAAGGATATTACCATTGTAACGCTGACCAAAGGCTACCACAAATAGTCAAAAAATATAAGGTTATGCGACGCGTTCATTCGCACTAATTTAACATGGATTTTATAAATGTTTAACAAAGACAAATTCTTTAAATCAGAATATTATATAAGGATAAAAAAGGACAAACTATAGGCTTAAGTAAAACTGCTTATTGTTCCAAATTTTGGAAAACAACCTTAAAATTGACTGACTATGAACTAACGATATTTATTTTTAATAAGTATACTTTTTTCACTGGGTGCCTGCACTAATGACACAGATACCGACGATGCCACTATTGATGACAGTGAACCAATTGTTAGGACGCGTTCTAACGCCAACTATGAAGAGTACATCAATAGGTTTGCATCGGAGGCAGCAGCAAGAAATGTTAGTATTGTCCCCGGTTCTATAAACTTAGTAATCTCGGACACCTTAAATTTTTACTGCGGATGGGGCGACCCAAGGAACAGGACTGTTCGAATTAGCAGAAGACCAGAATGTTGGTCTGAACGGAACGACGCTGACAGGGAAATTTTAATGTTTCACGAAATAGGGCATGCCGCGTTAGAACGTGGACACAACAACACGCTACTCCCCAATGGTGATTATAAGCAATTATGACTGGTGGAGCTCTATTTGGACTATACTCCAAGGATCCCCCAGAAAAAAGAGCTTATTATTTGGATGAGTTATTAGACCCTAAACCTCCTGAGCCCGTTTGGGCTTCAGCCAAAGTAAATCCTACGGTTATATTTAATGACTCTATCAATAGTACTGACACTAATTGGGAATATTCAAATACTACAAACAGCACTCATTCCGGTGAAATAAGCGCGGAATTTTTTTTCTCACCTGAGTCTAGTTTAAAAATTAGCGCTACGGAATCTTCAGAATTTTCTTTTTGGAGATACAGATTCTCACCCGAAGGGCTTGAACAAGAATCAAGGCTGACCATGGAGGTAAGCGTCAGGCTGGAGAACGTGACCAATGACGGAGTATCCATTGCTATGAGGGGTGATTCAGAAAACGGTATGGTTTTCTTTAATACAACCAAGGAACGACAACCATAAATGGGACGTCACCTTTTACCACATACACTGTAGAGACACCCTACTATGTTGAAACCGTTGATACAATCAACTTATTTCTAATTTTGGCAGGAAACTCTACGGGAACTGTTTATTTTGAAGACATTAAAATTACGAGTTATAACTAAGCTCCAAATTGGATATTTAAAAACAAGTATATGAGCAATAAAAATTTAGGTTTAATAAAACGCTGGTACCCAGAAATGCTTAGGTTTCAATTAATCGTATCTGGCGGTTCACAAAACAACAAAAGGTGAAGTAAATACACCTTATGAAAAAGATTTAGTGTGGGATAAAATCAAATCTTTAGGAGGCGATAATGCTTCTGAAATAAAGGACAACATCAGGGTAGCGGATGAAACTGTATATCACAGACATACGGTAGCTGGTGATTCGTCGTTGTGTAAAATAGCGAAGCACTATTATGGTGACGCTATCAAATACAAGCAAATTTTTGAGGCGAACACCACCATTCTTAAGAATCCGGATGTAATACATCCAGATCAAGTTTTGGTTATTCCAAATTCATAAATTATACGAAAGACGAAAATTAAAAAATGCCACTGATGTATCAGTGGCATTCTTATACTATTCTGACTATTTTTTAACTAAAGGCCTTGCTATACTTGCTTTTCTATTATCCTCAGGGCAAAATTATGCATGCGCTCAAACTGCTCTTTAAGACCCATATCGCTATTATCAAATTCAATCGCATCAGAGGACTTTATTAATGGGGAAAATTCGCGGTGCGAATCAATATAATCTCTTTTTTCTACATTTTCCAACACCTCTTCATAACTAACTTTCTCCCCCCTATCTAGCAACTCTTTATACCGCCGATATGCTCTTTTTTCTGGCGATGCTGTCATAAATATTTTTAGCTCGGCCTCGGGAAAAACCACAGACCCAATATCACGACCATCCATCACAATACCCTTCTCCTCTCCCATCTTTTTTTGCAAGGCTACCAGCTTAATGCGTACTTGCTCTATTTCTGCAATATGGCTTACATTCCTAGACACTTCCATCTTTCGGATTTCGGCTTCTACATTTTTATCATTCAAGTACATTTCCGAAAAACCTAACCCTTCATTAAAAACAAATCTTAATTGAATCTTCGATAGCTCTGCTACCAAACCATCACTATTTTCAGAATTAGCTCCAATAAAGCCTTTGTTCATAGCAAATAAGGTAATGGCCCTATACATGGCACCTGTATCTACATAAATGTAACCCAAGGCCTTTGCCAATTGCTTGGCCAATGTACTTTTACCTGTGGATGAAAATCCGTCTATTGCAATAGTTATTTTTTTCATTGCTACTGAATTTAGTTCAGCTTGTATAAAAATAAGAAATAGATTTTGAAAGGACTCTACTGGTTATCTATTAGTTCTTAAAGCTTCTTTGCGTTCTTCGCTTTTGTATTTGTCAAGGCAATAGCTATGACCTCGTGCATATCTTTCACGTAATGAAATGTAAGACCCTTGAGGTAATCTTCCTTAATCTCCTTAATATCGCGTTCATTATCAGCACAAAGGATAATCTCCTTTATTCTGGCACGTTTTGCAGCCAATATTTTCTCTTTGATGCCACCCACAGGTAGCACCTTTCCCCTAAGCGTAATTTCACCTGTCATAGCCAAGCTTTTCTTCACCCTTCTCTGGGTAAATAAGGAAATTAGGGATGTTAACATAGTTATACCTGCACTTGGACCATCTTTTGGCGTTGCTCCTTCGGGAACGTGAATATGCACGTTGTACTTTTCAAACATATCGGCATTCAATCCAAAGCGTTCTGCATTGGATTTTATATATTCCATAGCGATTGTGGCAGATTCTTTCATAACCTTACCAAGGTTGCCTGTTATGGTTAGTGTCCCTTTTCCTTTGGACAAAATAGATTCTATAAACAGAATATCGCCACCTACGCTGGTCCAAGCCAAGCCTGTAACCACTCCTGCTACTTCATTATTCTCATACTTGTCGCGCTCCATTTTTGGGGCACCTAAGACTCTAATGATATCCTCTTTACTTACTTTTATATCATATTCCTCCTCAATTGCGATAGACTTCGCAGCGTATCGCACCATTTTAGCAAGTTGCTTTTCCAAAGAGCGCACCCCAGATTCTCGTGTGTACCCTTCCACAATCTTCTCCAATTGTGGTTTGGCTATTTTTAAATGGCTAGTATCCAATCCATGCTCCGTTAATTGCTTTGGCAGTAAATGCTTCTTGGCAATTTCCACTTTTTCCTCAATCGTATATCCACTTACGTTTATGATTTCCATACGATCTCGTAACGCGGGCTGTATGGTGCCTAGATTATTTGCTGTAGCAATGAACATCACTTTGGAAAGGTCGTAACTCATTTCCAAGAAATTATCATAAAACTCGCTATTTTGCTCCGGGTCCAAAACCTCCAACATAGCAGAAGATGGGTCGCCCTGATGACTGGTGGACAACTTATCTATTTCATCCAATATAAATACAGGATTTGAAGTCCCTGCTTTTTTTAAGCTTTGGATAATTCTACCTGGCATAGCACCTATATAGGTTTTACGATGGCCGCGTATTTCGGCCTCGTCTCGTAATCCCCCTAAAGAAATGCGAACGTATTCCCTACCCAATGCTTCGGCAACAGATTTACCCAAAGATGTTTTTCCAACTCCAGGAGGACCATAAAGGCAAAGAATAGGCGACTTCATATCGTTCCTTAGTTTTAATACAGCTAAATATTCTATTATTCTACGTTTCACATCTTCCAGACCATAATGGTCGCGGTCTAAGATGCGTTCGGCACGTTTTAAATCGAATTTATCCTTTGAAAATTCGTTCCATGGCAAATCTATAAGAAGGTCTAAATAGTTACGTTGAATGGAATATTCCGCTACCTGCGGATTCATACGCTGCATTTTAGCCAATTCCTTATTGAAATACCCCTTAACCTTTTTTCCCCATTTCTTCTTCTTGGCCTTTGCCCGCATTTCCTCCAACTCATCATCATGGGAAACACCCCCCAACTCCTCTTGAATGGTTTTCATTTGTTGATGCAAAAAATATTCTCGTTGTTGCTGGTCCAAGTCGCTGCGCACCTTGGACTGTATATCGTTTTTCAGCTTCAGCTTCTGCATCTCCACGTTCATATATTTCAAGGTCGCCAAGGCACGTTCTTGAAGATCGCCGATTTCCAATAATTCCTGTTTTGCCTTCACATCCAAATTAAGATTGGAGGATACAAAATTGATTAAAAAAGAATCGCTCTGGATATTTTTAATAGCGAAAGATGCCTCGCTGGGAATGTTGGGGTTGTCTTTAATAATCTTTAAGGCCAAATCCTTAACAGATTCTATGATAGCCAAAAACTCCACATTATTGCTATTGGGCCTAAGTTCTGCTGTTTCGCGAACAGTAGCTGTAAAATATGGTTTTTGGGTAAGCACCTCCGAAATTTCAAAACGTTTTTTACCTTGTATAATCACGGTAGTATTACCATCGGGCATCTGTAGCACCCTTAAAATACGAGCAACAGTCCCTAGCGTGTTGATATCCTTTATCTCTGGATTTTCGGTCTCCTCATCCTTTTGCGAGACTACACCGATCACTTTATTTCCGCTATTGGCATCCTTTATCAATTGAATAGAAGAATCTCTCCCTGCCGTAATTGGAATTACAACGCCTGGAAACAATACCGTGTTTCGTAACGGAAGTATAGGTAACGTTTCCGGTAATGTTTCTCCATTCATTTCTTCTTCGTCCTCTGCCGTTAGCAAAGGAATCAATTCAGCTTCGTCATCCATACTCTGTAAGGACATGTTGTCAAAGTTTGAAAATTTAGAATCTCCCATCTATTTATATCAGTCATTCTGTCACCTACGTGTCAGAAAAATTAGTTTTACAATTCGTTTTAAACATCGTGCAAGTCCTCAAATACCTCGTATTATACGCAAAAGGATACTGCTCTAAACCTCTAATTCAATTCTTATGCCAACATCGAACTAAAATCAAACCTATCTAAATACTATTATTGATGCACCAATGCTTTTTCAATTAAATTGAATTCTTTTATCCCAAAGTGTAACAATCCGTAACTTCATTCATCTCTTATACAAACCAATCACTTTTTTGAGCCAAAAAGAAGTACATATTGATGCATTATTGCAATCGTGCATAAACGGAAACCAAGGTGCACAGCTAGAAGTTTACAACAGGTACTACAAAGCCATGTATAACACAGCCGTACGCATCGTAAAAGATAGTGCGGAAGCAGAAGATGTGATGCAAGAATCGTTTTTAAGTGCGTTTACAAAATTGCACACATTTAAGGCAGAAGTAAGCTTTGGAGCCTGGTTAAAACGAATTGTAATAAACAACAGTATTTACCATTACAAAAAGCAACGTAAAAAAAGTGAAGTTGCATTGGATGATATAATTTATAAGGTCGAAGATAATAATGGAATTACTTCGGATCATGTGTTTATAAATCAAAAGGCTCAAAAAGTGATGGAGACCATGAACCGCTTAAAAGATAATTACAGAGTTTCTTTGACCTTACATTTAATTGAAGGATTCGACTATGAGGAAATAAGTGAAATCATGAATATAAGTTATGCTAATTGCCGAACCACGATATCCAGAGCAAAGGAAAGTTTAAGAAAAAAAATAGAAATTACCCACTAATGGAGAAAGACAACATCGAACAGCTATTCGAAAACCTAAAAGGTTCTTTTGATACACAAGCACCTAAACACGGACATGAAGACCGATTTTTGGAAAAATTAAATCTTGGAAACAAGGTTG
>JBLIEO010000011.1:0-39270 GCA_047633095.1 Maribacter sp. | reverse complement strand
CCCCTATTCTAACGTTTACCGCTTTACCCACAGACGCCGTTTGTTTTGGAGATGATGGAAGCATTGATGTGAACATCACTTCGGGGCTTGCTCCATACACCTATCAATTAGTAGATATAGACCATAGCACTTCCGATCTTACACAGACCAGTGTCATGGCAACTTCAATAACCTATTTTAACCTTACTCCCGGAGATTATAATATAATCATTACGGATGCTGCAGCTTGCTCGATACTCGTGAATGGTATTACTATTGACGAACCGGATGAATTAACAGCTGATATCGAAGGTGAAACTCCAGCAGCCTGTACTGGTGATGTAAATGATTTTGGATTTAAATTTCTTAATTCTACTACAACCTTAGGCACTATTCAATTTAGTGCTGACGGCGGTAATGATTGGACAGCAGGCGATAATAGTCTTCCTGGAACTTCAGATGTGCTTACAGGCTACTTATCCGGTAGCACAGTTAATCCTTCTATGCGAACGGTGGATGGCTTGGGTAATACAATCTGTCAGGTTGATTTTCCACCATTTGTAATCCCTTTTCCTTTGGATGATTTGGATATTACCATTTTGCCTATTATCGTAAATTGTAACCAACTTCAGGTAACGGTTAGGGGTCAAAATGGAACAGGACCGTACGAATATACCTATTCCGAAGACCCAAGTAATTTTAATCAGGTAACACCAGTTAACGGTTGGACTATCCCTTATGCCTTAGGTACAACACATACATTCCCCGGCTTAATACCTGGAAGAACATATTCTTTTTATGTGCGTGATACAGCAGGCTGTGTTAGACAGAGTAGTTTAAATGTAAATGACATTACAACCAATCCAATGGAAATCACCTCTGTTTATGAACCTTCTTGTAACGGAGCCGATAATGGTAAAATAACATATTCCATTATAGATACAGATGGTTCTACCGAACAATATATGAACTGGACACTTTTCGATATCAACGGTACTACTATAACCTCAAGTAGTGGAGACATACTTTACGCAAGCACGATTACCATAAACGGCTTGGCACCGAATAAATACTATATCGTAGTGCAACAGGTAGATGCAGGAGGTACACCGCAGTGTATTAGCGGTAGTGAAAACTTACTAATTGAGGAATTAGACCCCATAACGGCAACACTTAACCCATTTCAGCATATCAGTTGTGAGAATCCAGGACTAATACTAGTAGAAAATATACAAGGCGGCGGCGGTACGTACAACTACAACGTTAGTGGGCCAGGAGGTTTTACAGTTATTGGAACTACAGACAACCCCATAGAAATTCCTGCCAACTCATTGGCTGGTGCTTACAACATGCAGGTTAGTGACCAGTATGGTTGTCTATATGACTTAGGAGATGTTACCATGAACGTGACCGCAAATCCAACAATAAATACAGTCGTGATAGATAATTGTAGTGCAGCAGCATCAGTTACTATAACGGCAACTACTGGTTCTGCTTCCATGGTATACTCTCTGGATAATGGAACTACGTATGTTAATAATGGTGGTATTTTCAATAATGTTACCCCAGGAAGTTACACGGTCTTTGTAAAAGATGGTAACGGTTGTACAGATTCGCGTGCGATTACTGTAAACCCAAATCTTCAAGCAACAGCATCACTTACTCAAAATTTAGGCTGTGGTACAGGACAAGAGGCAGAATTGACCTTATCTATATCCGCTGGGTCTGGTAATTACGAGTATGAAATTTCCAACACCTCAGGAACAGTGATTAGCAGGCAAAACATGGCCACCGCTTCTATAGCTACTTTAGTAACAGCGGCAGACACCTATACTATAAACATCTATGACGTAGGAACCAGTAGTCCTGAATGTAGCCGTTCGTTTATCGTAATTGTACCACCGGCGGTTCAACCTAGTTTCACTGCTATCCCAACAGATGTAACCTGCAACAACGGCAGTGATGGCACGATAGGAATCACGGAAAATAATAATGGCAACAATCCGTTGACCTATAGTTTAGTTCCAAACAATGGAAGCTTCAATGCTGCAACTAGCACCTATGAAAACCTTCCGATAGGTACCTATAGTATAACGGCAACAGCCCCTAACGGCTGTACAACGACACTAAATAATATTGCGGTAAATGAACCCAATCCTATCACTTTTAATCTACCAACGGTAACCTCATTTCTTTGTAGCGCTGGCAACACCAAAGACAACGCAACTATTGCTATTGACCTAGCCAGTATTACAGGCGGTTCTGGAGTCTATACCCGATATCAGTTTATAGAAAATGGCAGTGGCACCGTATTACAAAACGGAACCAACGGCAGGTATATCTTTACCAATATTGCTGGTGGTGATGTACTGGTTCGTATCTATGACGAAAATGGATGTCTAGCAGAACAGTTGGTCAATGTACCCGCATATGACGCTTTAGGAACTCCGACCATAACCGTAGCTGATACCATCTCTTGTAGCAATTTAGGAGAGAATATTTCTATCGATATTACAAGTACTATCACCAACTATATTAGTCATCCAGGAAACTACGAGTTTAGGATGTTGCCAACTAGCGCATTCCAAGCCTCCAATGAATTTCCTAATCTGCAACCTGGTAATTATACCTTTACCATAAGGAATATCGCAACCGGTTGTGAGGTTACGGCAACCCACTCCGTAGCAGACCCAAATACATTTGATGTCACAGTAACAAAAGTTTCAGATGTCGTTTGTTTTGGAGATGATGGCAGTATTACACTGACTATTACAGATGCAACCTATACCGGTGGTTTTACATGGAACATATTCAATAGTAATGGCACACCGGCCGACCGTTCCGACGATGGCCCGGCAGTAATGAACGGTAGTTCTGCGAACATGGGACCAGCGGCTAGTATAGCTGTTCCTGGTGGTAATTATATAGTAGAAGTGATGCAAGATGCTTTCTCAGATTGTTCTCAAGTGAGGTCCTTCAGTATTACTACGACGCCTGCGGCGCTTACTTTAGATACGATAGTGCTTACAGATGTAGGTTGTAGCAACAACCAGGGTACGGCTTCGATACAACCTTTAGGCGGATTAGCACCTTATGATATCCAATTGACAAATACGACAACCAGTACGGTCAGCAATGCTAACGGAGTAAATGCCAATTTGTTCCAAAACTTAACACCAGGTCAATATAGTATTGGTGTAACCGATGCTTTGGGGTGTACTGAAACATTCGCGAATGTTTTTGAACTTTTATTGCCAGATGCTATCAACGGAAGCATATCCCAAACGACTTTAGAATGTCAAGGAGATACGGATGCTTCTATTTCTTTAGCATTGAGCCTAAGAAATGTAAGCAGTACCTATAGGTATATTTTAAATAGCTATAGAGATGCTACAGGAGGTACTTTATTACGAAGCACAGCAAGCCAAATTGGTGACAACTTCTCTAATTTGGGTGCAGGATTCTATTCTATTGAAGTATTGGATACGATGGGATGTACTTTTGAATCGGTAATAACAGAAATTGTAGAGCCAATCGACGTCAACGCACAGTTGTTGACTACCCAATCTATTGGTTGTCAACAAGGAGCTACGTTGGTCTTAACTGCACATGGAGGCACAGCACCCTATACTTGGAGTGCGGATGGCAGTACTTTTAATCCTATGAACGGATCAAACGGCCCTGATACACACCAATTCCTAAATGAGGTGGCAGGCACCTATCAGTATTATGTTCAGGATAGCTTAAACTGTGTGTCGATCATATCCAATCAAGTAAATGTGAATATTATTGAAGACCTTAGTGTAGCCCTTAACACCTCAGCTGCGGTTATTAATTGTAACAGAGAAAGCACCGCGTCTATTGATGCAGTAGCCGATGGTGGATTAGGGAATTACCAATATGGATTATTCGCTGACGCTAGCTTAACAAATGAACTTAGACCCTACCAGACAAATGGTCTTTTTGACAACCTGACCGAAGGAACCTATTATGTAAGTGTATTGAGCGAAGACTGTCAAGTCACATCAAAAGTAGTTACTATTACAGAACCGGAAGCTTTAGTAGCCAACCCAACAATCACAGATGTTTTGTGTAATGGCGAGGACAGCGGTAGTATCGTAATAGCTATGGAAGGTGGCACGGTACCTTACCAGTATGCCATATCCCCAAATCTGAATCAGTTCGATGATGTCAATAGCTTCGAAAATCTTGCCTTTGGAGACTATTCAGTTATCATACAAGATAGTAAAGGTTGTTTTGAACTGATAGAATTTACGATTACCGAACCGGACATTTTAGAAATGGAAGTTACGGTAATACCAGAGTATTGTGTTGGCGAGGCCGATGGAACCATCACCATTGCCCTAACGGGTGGAACTGCTCCATACAGCACTAGCCTTAACTCCAATAACACTACAGACTATACCGAAGACAGATTAATGTATACCAATCTTACGAGCGGTGACTACATTATCTTTATCAAAGATGCCAACGGTTGCGAAACCAATCAGACCGTAAATGTGGCGGAGGGCGTGAACATAAATGCAGCTGTAGAAGTTATATATAATTGTCCTGATGGCACTTTAGGGAACAGTATTGAAGTAACTTTAGAAGATAGAACAGAACAATTGTATCTATTATTTGCATTGGATAGCGCAGATCCAAACGATCTGCAACTAGAACCGGATTTTACGAATATTACACCAGGTTCCCATATACTAACCATTGCACATGATAATGGCTGTACAAGAACCTTTCCTTTTGAAGTTGAAGCTTTTGAGCCTTTGAGTATTTCACTAGAGCAACTTAGTTTAAATGAGATTACAGTGATAGCTGTAGGCGGAAGAGAAGGACATACCTTCTTGTTTAATGGAGTGGATAACGGTGATGATGATACCTTTTACATAAAGGAAACCGGCAACTACGAAGTAACCGTGCTTGATGAAAACGGTTGTGCGGCTACAGCTAACATATTTATGGAGTTTATAGATATCGAAATACCTAATTTCTTTACCCCAGACGGTGACGGACAAAATGATATTTGGCTTCCAAGGAACATTGAACAATTCCCAGAGTTATTTCTTAATGTCTACGACCGTTATGGCCGTATGGTGTATCGATTACAGGACAGTCCTGAAGGATGGGAAGGGTTGTATGAAGACCATACCTTACCTACGGGAGATTACTGGTATGTAATTAAGCTAAACGGTGAAGACGATACCAGAGAGTTCGTAGGAAACTTTACCTTATATCGATAAAAAAAACGTACTAACCAACACAACCCAAGCTCCAGTATAACTTTTAAAAGAGATATATCGGAGCTTTTTTATATCGCTATTTTTAAGACTACGCTGTGCCGCATTAAGCGGGCTGTCTTTTCAGTTCAAAAACTACCCTTACCTAAGTAAATGAAAGGATAACAACCGCTATTGACACTTTCGTTTGCGGGCAAACCCTAACTAATCAGCTTGTTTAATCTGTTGTACCAAAAACTGTTATCACCAATAGGCGTATTACGACTCGAGTTAACAAAAACTAAAGAGGAGCGCTATCCTTTTAACCTTTAACAGAAGATTTGTAACAATCTAGCCTATTTTTCGTCAGATAAGAATATCAATTAAAACCAATCAGACTTTGGAGCATATACTAACGGTAAAAAATCTTACTAAAAAATTTGGCTACCTAACTGCTGTAAAAGACCTTTCATTCACTATAGAAAAAGGGAATGTGTACGGTATTTTAGGACCTAACGGGAGTGGTAAGTCTACTACGTTAGGAATCGTACTAAACGTAGTCAACAAAACACAAGGAGAATTTTCTTGGTTCGATGGAGCTATCTCTACCCACGAAGCCCTTAAAAAGGTAGGAGCCATAATCGAACGACCTAATTTTTACCCCTATATGACTGCGGTACAAAATCTGAAATTGGTCTGTAAAATCAAAGAGGTTCCAAATGATAAAATCGAGGAAAAATTAGCACTAGTCGGACTTTTGGACAGAAAGGATAGTAAGTTTAGAACCTACTCCTTAGGAATGAAACAACGCTTGGCTATTGCCTCTGCCCTGCTTAACGATCCAGAAATACTAATTCTAGATGAACCTACAAACGGACTAGACCCACAGGGCATTCATCAAATTAGACAAATCATAAAAAAAATCGCATCTCAAGGAACTACCATTTTATTGGCGTCTCACTTACTGGATGAGGTAGAAAAAGTATGTTCCCATGTGATAATTCTCAGAAAAGGGGAAAAATTGTATTCCGGTCGTGTTTCGGATATGTTGGCCACCCACGGTTTTTTTGAACTGAAATCTACCCAAACGGATGCACTTATCAACCACTTAAAAGGCAATGCAAACTTTGGCGAAATCAAATCTGAAGACGGACTCATTACTGCTTTCTTGAAAGAGGATATTAGCGCGGAAGATTTCAACCGTTCCCTATTTGATAAAGGCATTGTAGTCTCCCATATGGTCAAACGAAAAGAAAGTTTGGAAGAACAATTCTTGGAACTAACCAAAACTCAATCAAACTAAGCCATCCAACCTATGATACGATTACTACAAATAGAATTCATAAAACTGTGGAACAACAGGGCCAGTAAGATACTTATTATTTCGTATTTTGTTTTACTCACCTCCATTGCCTTGGTAGCCGCAATCAAGTTTGATATTGGACCTATTAAATTTCATTTAGCCGAAATAGGGATATTCAATTTCCCATACATCTGGCATTTCAACACCTTTGTAACCGCATTTTTTAAGTTATTTCTCGCTATTGTCATAGTCTCTATGATGGCAAACGAATACAGCAACAAGACTATAAAACAAAATTTAATTGATGGCTTATCAAAAAAGGAGTTTATACTTTCTAAATTCTTAACAGTTATATCATTTTCGGCACTATCGACGGTCTTCGTATTTATCGTATCCTTAATTCTTGGCTTGGTGTATTCAGATTTTGATGAACTATCTATAATATTTTCAGATCTTGAATTTATACTGGCCTTTTTTGTTAAGCTAATGGGATTTTTCTCCTTTTGCCTTTTCCTTGGTATACTCGTTAAACGCTCGGCATTTGCCTTAGGTTTCTTAATCATATGGCAAATATTTGAAGGTATTGCAAGAGGGTTAATGCGATGGAAGTTATTTGATGGGGATACTACAGATGCCATTATGGGCTTCTTCCCATTGCAGTCCATGTTTAATCTAATAAAGGAACCTTTTACCAGACTAGACGCGGTACAAACCGTAGCGGATCAAGTAGGGGAACAAATAAACCTCAACTACCATGTGCATTGGTACGAGGTTTTAATCGTTTTAGCTTGGACAGGAATTTTTGTTTATTTATCCTATGCCTTATTGAAAAAACGAGATTTATAAACCGCATCGTATTCCTTTATTTTTAGTAAAGGTTATCATTCATTATGCCAATTTAATAGATTTACGTGGTGTCCAAAGGCCTATTTTAATTATATTGTAGGGCTATCGAGTGCGCTATGAAAAAAATAAGACCCTTAGTTTTACTAATCGGTTTCTTCTTCCCGTTTATACTTTGGGGACAAGGTGAGACATCAAATTGGTATTTTGGAGAGGAAGCTGGGCTCCAGTTTAATAATGATGGTAGTGTAAACGCACTTACAGATGGCCGACTAAAAACCTTTGAAGGTTGCGCTACCATTTCAAACCCCTTTGGCGACCTATTGTTTTATACCAACGGTATTTTTGTGTATGACAGGAATCATAATATCATGGAAAATGGTAGCGGTTTATATGGTGACCCCTCAAGCACACAGTCCGCCATTATCGTACCAAAGCCAGAAGACCCCAACATCTATTATATATTTACCGTTGATACTTCCGTTTTTGATGGCGACCCTGATAGAGGTCTTAATTACGCTACTGTGGATATTTCACTTAATAACGGAAATGGAGCTGTAGTTGAAAAAAACGTTCGACTTTTACAAGATTGCTCTGAAAAAATTGCTGCAGTAAGAAAAAATTGTTTCGATAAATCTATCTGGGTAGTTACCTTGGCTTCTGAAAATGGTACGTTACCCGTGTTCGATACGTACCACGCTTTTGAAGTGAACACCACAGGTGTTGCGGTAACATCTATTAAAACAACATTTCCAGATTTACAAATAGAAGACCCTAGGGGAGCCCTAAAATTTGCACCGAACGGAGTAATGATGGCAAGTGCCAATATGTTCGATGGCCTCCAGTTATTTGATTTTGATTCGGAAACGGGCCTGTTTTCTAATCAAAGACAACTGCCCATCAATGGAACCGAACAGTTGCCTTATGGCATTGAGTTTTCTCCTAAGGGACAGTACTTGTACACGCATACTACACAGTTTTTGACAAATGAAATCTATGTTTCCTTACTTGTACAGTTTGATGTTTTAGCGCAAAACATTCAAAATTCTCAAGTAGAATTAGACCGTAGGCCTATTTTTAGAGGTGCACTACAAATTGGTAGTAATGGAAAAATCTACCGTACTTTATCCGCAGATTATAATAACGGAACCCCCTTTCTGAGCGTTATCAATAGCCCAGACCTAAAAGGCATCGCCGCTGATTATGCCCATAGGTCGATTTCCCTAAACGGAAAAATAGGAACACAAGGTCTGCCTCCATTTATACAGTCTTTCTTTGACAAAACTGATCTTATCGTTGATAAAAACGGCAATACGAGTAATTTTTTAGAGTTGTGTGAAGGAGAAGCTTTTACCTTACAAACCAAAGCGACTGATGGAGCAACTTACAACTGGTCAAAAGATGGCGTCCCATTTAACAATCCAGATGGTGCCATATTACAGGTCGACGTTTCTGAACAGATAGATGCAGGTAGATATCAGCTAGAAATCATATTTTCCGACCCTCAAAAATGCCCGGTTATTGGTGAAGCCTTGATTCTGCTACGAACAAAACCGGAAGGTGGCATACTAAATCTTAAGCAATGTGATATAGACAGTAATAGCTCGGATGGGATTACCTCCATAAACCTCAATCAGCTGACCAATGGTTCGCCAGAAACCTATACGTTTTACGAATCTACTCTGGATAGAGAAAATAACATAGCTATTGAAAACTCCCGAAACTATACCAATAGCATACCTTTTAACCAAACCTTATATTACCAAGTAATGAACGAAGAAGGTTGTTCAAATGTAGGGTCCTTAGAATTAGAAATTATACCCATCCCGTTTTCAGCTGAAAATTCAATTACAGTTTATGAGTGCGATCTAGACCCGAAAGACGCGGAACTAGTATCCGTATTTGACCTAACCTCCTTAGAAATGAATGAGTTTTTGGGCTTCGAAGTTTCCTTCTACAGCACCTTAGAAGACGCGGCATTGGAAGAAAATTCACTGAATCAAACGCTTGAAAGCACCACCACATTAATTTATGCCCGCTTGGAAAATGACAATCAGTGTGAAAATATAGTCAACATCAACTTAGTTGTAAATCCTACGCCAACTGTTGCAATGCTGGATAATTATTTACTCTGTACAAATGAACCAAACCTAAGTATTGAAGCCCCAGCGGGGTTTGATTTGTACCGGTGGATAAAAACTACAAATGGTACAGAAGAAATTATAGGTACAACAGCAACATTACTCGTTCCTGAAATAGGCACGTATTCACTAATCGTAGGATTTAGCTACCCGAACCAAGAGAACAACTCCGTATGCGAGTACGTATTTTCGTTTACGGTTTCGCCTTCCAACCCAGCTACTATAAACCAAATAAAAGTAGAAGACTTGGTAGAAAATAATACGATACGTGTATTTGCAGAAGGAGATGGCGACTACGAGTATGCAATTGATGGTATAAGTTTCCAAACCGATAGTTTCTTCGAAAACATTGTTCCAGGTATCTATGAAGTTACCGTTCGTGATAAAAACGGTTGTGGCGATACCTTGGAAAAGACAGCGGTCATAGGCTATCCAAAATTCTTCACTCCAAATGGAGACGGAATCAATGACCATTGGCAGCTCATAGGAATCGATGAAAATTTCGAAACAAACTCCTTCGTAAATATTTTTGATAGGTATGGTAAACTAATTGTCAATTTAAACGAAAACAACCCAACATGGAACGGTAGTTGGAACTCTGGCCCCTTACCAGAAGACGACTATTGGTTTAATGTAAATCTAGCAGACGGTAGGGAGTTAAAAGGTCATTTTTCGTTAAAACGATAAACCGTAAAGTCCTTTTTATACAAGAAAACCATATCCATATACATCACATTTAAGCCTACAGGTATCCATTTCTGAAACGTCATTTTGTATTTTTGCAAGATGAAGTTTAAGATTGTATCAGAATTCAAACCCACAGGCGACCAGCCTAATGCTATCAAAGAGCTTACCAAAGGTCTGGACCAAGGGGAAAAATATCAAACCCTTCTTGGCGTAACAGGCTCTGGAAAGACTTTTACCGTTGCCAACGTCATAGAAGAGGTGCAAA
Organism: Maribacter sp.; assembly: GCA_047633095.1. Taxonomy (GTDB): domain Bacteria; phylum Bacteroidota; class Bacteroidia; order Flavobacteriales; family Flavobacteriaceae; genus Maribacter. Next base: position 28,818 of record JBLIEO010000011.1, on the reverse strand, counting down.
AACCAACCTTACTTCTTGCGCATAATAAAACCTTGGCGGCTCAACTATATTCTGAGTTCAAACAGTTTTTTCCCGAAAATGCCATTGAATATTTTGTTTCTTATTATGATTATTATCAGCCCGAGGCATTTATTCCTAGTAGTGGCGTATATATTGAAAAAGATTTATCTATAAATGAGGATATAGAAAAACTAAGACTAAGTACAACATCCTCATTACTATCTGGGAGAAGGGATGTACTCGTAGTAGCCTCCGTATCCTGCCTTTATGGTATAGGTAATCCTGTAGAATTTCAAAAAAATGTCATTACCATAGAAAAAGACCAAGTAATTGCGAGGACCAAATTCTTGCACCAACTTGTACAAAGTCTGTATTCTAGAACAACAGCAGACTTCAGGAATGGTAATTTCAGAGTAAAAGGTGACGTTGTAGATGTGTTCCCTAGTTACGCAGACCATGCCTTCCGCATACACTTTTTCGGAGATGAGGTAGAGGAAATAGAAGCCTTTGATCCTTTTAATAACACGGTAATCGAAGTCTACCAAACCTTGAACATATATCCGGCTAACATGTTCGTTACCTCCCCAGACTTACTTCAAGGTGCCATACATAACATTCAAGACGACCTTGTAAAACAAATCGACTACTTTAAGGAAATAGGAAAACCCCTGGAATCAAAGCGTTTGGAGGAAAGGACCAATTTTGATTTGGAAATGATACGGGAACTTGGTTACTGTTCAGGAATCGAGAACTATTCTAGGTATTTGGATGGGAGAGAACCGGGCACTAGGCCCTTTTGCCTTTTGGATTATTTTCCAGATGATTACCTCATGGTCATCGATGAAAGCCATGTAACCATTCCCCAAGTACACGCCATGTATGGGGGTGACCGCTCGCGAAAGGTAAATTTAGTGGATTACGGATTTCGTTTGCCGGCCGCCATGGATAATAGACCACTAAAATTTGAAGAGTTTGAAGCGCTTCAGAATCAGGTGTTATTTGTAAGTGCCACTCCAGCAGATTACGAACTGCAACAGAGCCAAGGTGTATTTGTAGAACAAGTGATTAGACCAACCGGACTTCTAGATCCAATTATAGAAGTTAGACCCAGCCTAAATCAAATAGACGACTTGGTGGAGGAAATACACCAACGTGTCGAAAAGGATGAACGGACGTTAGTTACGACACTGACAAAACGGATGGCCGAAGAGTTGGCCAAATATCTAGATAGAATTAGCGTACGTTGCAGATACATTCATAGCGATGTAGCTACTTTGGAACGTGTAGAAATTATGCAGGATTTAAGAAAAGGTATTTTTGATGTACTGATTGGTGTCAACCTTTTAAGGGAAGGATTAGATCTCCCAGAGGTATCTTTAGTCGCAATTTTAGATGCCGACAAGGAAGGGTTTTTACGTAGTAATAGATCACTCACCCAGACGGTAGGTCGCGCTGCGAGAAACCTAAACGGAAGAGCAATTATGTACGCAGACAAGATTACGGCAAGTATGCAAAAGACTATAGACCAAACAAATTACCGAAGAGAAAAACAGATTGCTTACAACGTTAAACACAATATTACACCTACGGCATTGAACAAAAGTCTGGACAACGTTCTTAGTGAAAATTCGGTGTCTACATACCACTATAAAAAGGAAGAATTAAGAGCTGCCGAACCCGATTTGGAATACCTTACAAAAGAGCAAATTGAGAAAATGATTCGCGACAAGAGAAAGGCCATGGAAAAAGCTGCTAAGGAACTAGATTTTATGCAAGCAGCAAAACTACGGGATGAAATAAAAGCACTTCAAGAACAAGAAGTCTAGCTTATTTTGAAGATAGAGGGAATAAATAGTAAATCACAACCTAACCTAATCTCTTAATTTATATACATACTATCAAAATACTGTTTTACAATAAATTAGATTAATTTTTAGACTAGACTAAAAATATTAATTCTAAACAATTCTTGAATAAAATACACGGATTCAACACTCAGAGAGCCGTCTTCAGCGAAGTGAAAAAAGATTATCGCTCCCACACACGAGATTATACTTTTAACAATAAATACAAATCTCTTTAGTTGAATTTACGACTTCTTTTTGACTTAAAAAAAGGCTTTATATTTCGTTAAAAATACAACTAAATATGGATGTCTATTTAGCGTTATTCTAAACCGTATTTCGAATCAACTTCACCGACAAAATAACCCCTAGCCTAGCCTGTTCCTGTGTGTAAAAAAATCCAAATATTTCATTCGTATCCGTTAGTTAAAAATCAGGCTGAAATGAAAATTATAAGATTTTATAATTTTTTTAAAACCAGAAAATCTAGTTTTATTCTTCAGATAAAATAAAAAAAGTGTCCTGATTTCTCAAGACACTTTCCTCAACTAACCAACCAAACTAAAGTCTAAAACTGTACCTTCTCTACCTACTAAATTAATTTTATTTCACACCTAACTCAATTCAATTTTTCTTTTAGGTTTTGGTAAAGCTTCCTCCTTTTTTGGTAAAAAAAACTTTAAAATCCCATTCACGTAGTCCGCCTCAATCTCATTACCATTTATAGAATCCGGAAGGGTAAATGCCCTTTTAAAGGATGTATAGGAAAACTCCCTGCGAGTATATTTTACATTCTCGGTTTCCTTTTCAGTATTTACCCTTGAGGAAACGGTGAGCACATCATTATCGACATCAATATTAAAATCCTCTTTGAATCTGCCAGGAACGGATAGTTCCAATTCAAAACCCGTCTCGTTTTCGATAATGTTCACAGCCGGAGGGGAGAACTTTGAGTCATCCATTCCACCAAACCAATCCGGTTTAAAAATCTCATTCATTAGTGAAGGGAATAACATATCATTTCTTTTAACTAAACTCATAATTATATTTTTTTAATACGGTTAAACATTTGTTACACTCTTTATAAGTCAAATCCTATACCACCCCTAAAAATCTGACTTTTTGTCATTATAATGTATTAAAAATATGACTTTTTGTCTTATTTAGTGAGATAAAAGGTAGTTAAAGGGGTATAAACGCAGAACTCGAAGATACTGCTGACGAATAAACAACTTTGAAGTTTCAAAAACCGCAAGAAGCTGCGATTACAAATTAATTGGTCGGATGAACCATATCGGCGGTAATTTCGCTCTAAAAATGAGAAGTCCTTATAGACCCCAACAAAACGAAAGCAGAAAAGTTGTAGGTATTAGTTATAATATGCTTTAAAAATAGAAATGATGACTTCTGGCGGGACAACCCTATTTGGATACTTGTGCATAATTGACAACACTTGCTGAATGGCAGGTGGCGGAAGCCCCATTGCCAGTCCAATATTATGTAAACGCCCTATTTCATTAAGCTCTCGGGTATCACCTACATTCATAAGCAAAAGAAGGCGATTAAACTGTACCAAACGCGCTGCTTGTGACTTTGGTATCACATGTTCGGCTTCTGTTTTAAAGAGGTCATTGAACACCGTTTTACGAACACCTAACCGCTGGGACACATTGAAAAGGAAATCGTACTCCGCCTGTTTTATAGTATTGTCTCCCTTAGCGAAAGAAATCATTTCCGAAAGGATACTAAGTTTTTCTTTTTGGGTATTCATATAATACTAGAGACTAGTTTATAGGTGTTTACATAACTGATTAATACCTATTATAGTATATTTGACTGCGCAATTATTTACCCAAGAGCGCTCTTTTGTGTAATTTATAATACCTTGCACAAAATTATTACACCATGACAAATAATGATGTTTTTAAAAAACTGCGTGTCGCATTAAAATTCAGAGATGAGGATATCATTGACATTTTAACGCTAGTTGATTTTAAAATATCTAAAACGGAGTTAAGCGCATTCTTTAGAAAAGACAATCATCCCAATTATATGGAATGTGGCGACCAAGTATTACGAAATTTCCTAAACGGTTTGGTCATTCACCTTAGAGGTACGAAGGAGAATCCAAAAAACCCAGGGGAAGTATTATTAGGTCAGCAAAAACCGGAGAAAAAACCAGAGCAAGATAAAAGCTTTAAAGCTAGGCAACTTAAAAACGTAGATAGAGCTGTGCCCAATGTAAAATATAAGAACAAAAAAAAATCCTAAGACGCATATCTTAGGATTCTTCAGCTAATTCAAATGTGTTTAGGAAGTTATTCTTACAGGAACCGTATACAATTTTCCCTCTTCAACATTAGAAATTTCTATTTTTTTATAGTTCAACCTAGTTTTAACGAAACGCTCTAAATCCTCAGACTCGGTCTCTACCGAAAGGACTACGATTTCTGCCTTATCATTTAGCGTAAACCGCACTTGAGCAATCGTATTACATTCCCCCTCTGAAAACGAATTATCGGATAACATTTCGGAAATCTGTTCGGAAATACCTACTGTGGGCTCACGCAATTCTGTAGAAGTTGCTAAAATAGAACCTGTGGACAATAGCATTGCAGCTACGATAACATAACTTAATTTTCTCATGACTTGTTTGTTTTTAATCCCGAAACGTTGATTGACGCTGTTTATCGAAATTTGATTAATGATGAATTACTTAAAAGACGTTAGAAAACCAATAGTGTTACAATATAATTTGTTTTTAACATTTTATTATTAAATTTATTCGCCTATCAACATCCTTTTGCTTGCCGACAAACCAGCGTAAACATTGCTAATGGCAAGATGATTTTACACTTCTACTTTACCTCTTTACTTTACAAAAAAAATAGCAATATCTTATAACTATAAACCTAACTCATTCAAAATTTTCAAGAAGACCTAGCATCACAAACAAAGGCTCTTAAAAATATATTCTTTGGCTATAACTTCCTTAACCTTATCAGCAGCCTCTTGAAACGGTACAGTAGAATATACCGCAAGTCTGGAATTATCTGGAATTTCTTTTGCAATAATTGCTTTGGCACCTTGTAGGCGGACGATAATTAGCGGATTCGTAGCGTCTCCCATATGCTTATAGCATTCCACAATACCATTTACTACGCGGTCACAACGTACGATATCATCAAAATTTTTAACTAAAATCTTTTTAACTCCTTCATCCTTTAAGATGACACGAAAAGCCTCTTCAACCCTTTTAGCATCCGCAGTACGAACCACGTCCATGAAATTGGCTGATCCCCCACCTACCATCTTAATCAAATCCATTGCCGCCATTGCAAGACCAGCTCCATTAACCCTACAGCCAACGTTCCTCTCTAGATTAACATAATTCAATCCCAACGCACTAGTATCTACTTTGGTAGGGGTATCCTCTCTAAGGTTGCCCATTTCTACATATTGTTTTCTACGGTACACTATAAAATATAAGAACAAAAAAAATCCTAAGACGCATATCTTAGGATTCTTCAGCTAATTCAAATGTGTTTAGGAAGTTATTCTTACGGGAACCGTGTACAGTTTTCCCTCTTCAAGATTAGAAATTTCTATTTTTTTATAGTTCAACCTAGTTTTAACGAAACGCTCTAAATCCTCAGACTCGGTCTCTACCGAAAGGACTACGATTTCTGCCTTATCATTTAGCGTAAACCGCACTTGAGCAATCGTATTACATTCCCCCTCTGAAAACGAATTATCGGATAACATTTCGGAAATCTGTTCGGAAATACCTACTGTGGGCTCACGCAATTCTGTAGAAGTTGCTAAAATAGAACCTGTGGACAATAGCATTGCAGCTACGATAACATAACTTAATTTTCTCATGACTTGTTTGTTTTTAATCCCGAAACGTTGATTGACGCTGTTTATCGAAATTTGATTAATGATGAATTACTTAAAAGACGTTAGAAAACCAATAGTGTTACAATATAATTTGTTTTTAACATTTTATTATTAAATTTATCCCCTTATCAATATCCTTTTGCTTGCCGACAAACCAGCGTAAACATTGCTAATTAAAGATGATTTTCAACTTCTACTTTACCTCTTTACTTAAATAAAAAAGACAGCAATATCTTTTAATTAGAAACCTAACTCGTTCAAAAATTTTTACATTTTAAGAAGACTTAGCACCACAAATAAAGGCTCTTAAAATCTATTCTTATTAAAATAAAAAAGGGCAGCGGTTTACAACGCTACCCTTTTTCCTATTCTAATAAAGTTTTAATCTTAAGCTAACACTTCCTTAACCTTGTCAGCAGCCTCTTGAAACTGTACGGCAGAATGTACCGCAAGTCCAGAATTATCTATAATCTCTTTTGCAATAATTGCATTGGTACCTTGTAAGCGAACGATAATTGGAACATTCATAGCGTCTCCCATATTCTTATAAGCTTCCACAATACCATTTGCTACACGGTCACAACGCACGATACCACCAAAAATATTAACTAAAATCGCTTTAACTCCTTTATCCTTCAAAATGATACGAAAAGCCTCTTCAACCCTTTTGGCATCCGCAGTACCACCCACATCTAGGAAATTAGCAGGCTCTCCACCCGCCATCTTAATCAAATCCATCGTTGCCATAGCAAGACCCGCTCCATTGACCATGCAACCAACATTCCCGTCTAGATCAACATAATTCAACCCTAATGCACTCGCTTCTACTTCGATAGGGTTCTCCTCTCTAAGATCCCGCATTTCTGCATATTGTTTTCTGCGGTACAAAGCATTATCGTCAATAGATACTTTAGCATCCACAGCCATTATCTTATCATCAGATGTTTTCAATACCGGATTGATCTCAAACATACTGGAATCACTTTCCACGTACGCTTTATATAAAGAGGCAACAAACTTTGTCATTTCCTTAAAGGCCATTCCAGAAAGTCCAAGATTAAAAGCGATTTTTCTTGCTTGAAATCCTAAAAGTCCAGTTGAAGGATCTATTTCTTCTGTAAATATTAAATGTGGTGTATTCTCAGCAACCTCTTCTATATCCATCCCACCTTCGGTAGAATACATAATCATATTTTTTCCTGTTCCTCTGTTCAAGAGTACAGACATGTAAAATTCACTTGTTTCACTATCTCCTGGATAATAAACGTCCTCGCAAACTAATACTTGATGCACTCTCTTTCCTTCTGCAGACGTTTGAGGCGTAACTAAATCCATCCCAATAATATTACCAGCTAGCTCTTCTACCTCCTTAAGATTTTTGGCAAGTTTTACACCACCACCTTTTCCACGTCCACCAGCATGAACCTGAGCTTTTATAACATGCCATCCGGTTCCGGTTTCAGCAGTTAATTCTTTTGCTGCGGCAACAGCTTCCTTTGCATTGTGGGCTACGATACCTCTTTGTATGCGTACGCCAAAACTGGCTAATATCTCTTTTCCTTGATATTCGTGAAGGTTCATATGTTATTGTGATTTTATTAATTCTACAAAAATAGGAAACGAGGGGTAATAATCGAAAAATTAAAAAGAATAATTAATGGTTTCAAAATATTCGGTACACCTTACTCTTACTCTATTTCAATATCTTTAAAATCTAATGGGTCAAAATTCTTAAAATGGCCGTTTAGCTCTATGGTTCTTCGCGTTCTTTCCACCTCGCTCAACACGCCAATTGTCGTTGTTAAATGATTATTAATAAAAGAGAGACGATTCATTTCTTCAGGGATTTGCAACAAGGCATATTCCTGTTCAAAAGACAATCCCATTTTATGTGCCAAAGTAAAACTATTGAACTTCGCCACAATCGCTTCAGAAAAGGGGACCTCCATAATCGCATAAAGAGCTCTTATCTTACCTAAAACCTCAACTTTGAAAGTTTCATCGGCTTTATAATCGTAAGCCAACAACTCCACAACACCACCAGAATATAACTTATCTACCAATTGCTTTTCAAAAGATATTAATTTAAAAACCTGTCGTGCTACACAAACCACATCCATCGCGCCACTTTCATAACTAGTGACTACCTCTACAAGCTGCACCTCCACACCATATTGCATTCCATCATTAATATAAACGGGGATACCGAAGGTTATCGCCTCGTCCTTACAATCATTAATCAATTGTTTGTAACGTGGTTCAAAAATATGGAGGGGCACGGTTTCACCGGGGAAAAATATTGACTGCAATGGAAACAAAGGTAATTTCATCTAAATAAATTTATGTAGTTAATTGATTACCTATTTGCTGTTTTCAATCCAACGAACAGTATTTGCCATAGTGTACTATTTTGAAATTTTCATCATTGAAAGTTACAACCAGTAGTATTGCAACACAAGAAAAGTAGAACATATAAATTGTTACAAATATCACTTTTTGTTATATTTAAAATTTTAATATAATTTTTTTTGTGCAAACCAGTGTAGTACTCTAGCTTTGCTAAAAAGCACACGAATATGAGGAATACGGATTTATTAAAGATAGCAAAAACGTACGGAGACCCCGTTTATATTTATGATTCCGCTACCATAATTTCCCAGTTTAATAGACTTACCAAAGCATTCTGCTCCGTAAAAAACCTTAAATTAAATTATGCAGCCAAAGCACTTTCCAACATAAGTATTTTGAAGCTCATGAATAGCTTGGGAAGCGGCTTGGATACTGTTTCCATACAAGAAGTACAACTTGGCCTTTTGGCAGGCTTTAGACCAGAATCTATCATCTTTACGCCCAACGGAGTCTCTTTGGAAGAAATAGAGGAAGCAGCAAAATTAGGTGTTCGCATAAATATCGACAACCTCTCTATTTTGGAGCAATTTGGAAGCAAGCATCCAAATATTCCTGTGTGTATCCGCATCAACCCTCATGTGATGGCAGGCGGGAATTCCAATATTTCCGTGGGTCATATCGATTCAAAATTTGGTATAAGTATCCATCAAATACCTCATTTGTTACGTATTGTGGAACTTACTCATATGAATATCAACGGTATTCACATGCATACGGGTAGCGATATTTTAGACATTGATGTATTCCTATATGCGTCCGAAATACTATTTGAAACCGCAAAGAATTTCAAGAATCTAGATTTTATCGATTTTGGTAGCGGATTTAAAGTCCCTTACAAAGAAGGAGATATTGAAACGAATATAGAGGAACTAGGAAAAAAATTAAGTACCCGGTTTAATGAATTTTGCGCTGATTATGGTAAGGAATTGACCTTGGCGTTTGAACCAGGTAAATTTTTAGTAAGTGAAGCTGGCTTTTTCTTGGCTAAAGTGAACGTTGTGAAACAAACCACATCTACGGTATTTGCTAGTATCGACTCCGGTTTCAACCATTTGATACGCCCTATGCTATATGGCTCTAACCATGAAATTGAAAACATATCAAACCCTGTAGGTCGGGAACGATATTACTCTGTAGTGGGGTATATCTGCGAGACAGACACCTTTGCTAGTAATCGAAGAATAAACGAAATTACAGAAGGTGATATTTTAAGTTTCAAGAATGCTGGCGCCTACTGCTTTACTATGGCCAGTAATTATAATTCTAGATTTAGGCCACCGGAAGTACTTTGGCACGAAGGGCAAGCTATTCTAATAAGAGAACGTGAAACATTTGATGATTTGGTCAAAAACCAAGTGGACACCAAAGGCCTTTTTGAAATAAAGGAAACAGTTGACGTAAAATAAACTGGGCAAAAATTCGTTAGCTTTGGTATACTATTTGGATTAATCATGTAACGTATACCATGAACACGAACACTTCTTCTTTTAAAAATATATACCTAACGGGTATCTTGTCACTTTTTACACTAGTTGCCTTTGCCCAAGAAGTACAATGGCTTTCCTTTTCGCAAGCGATTGAATTGACCGCGACAGAAGAAAACCCTAAAAAAGTGTTTATTGATGTATACACGGATTGGTGCGGATGGTGCAAGAAAATGGATAAGGATACGTTTCAAAACGCTGCGGTTGCACAATATATGGAAGATAATTTTTATATGGTAAAAATGGATGGGGAAGGAAAAGACCCAATCGATTTTAAAGGAAAGACCTATAAATTTATTGCCTCTGGCAGAAAAGGATATCATGAACTTGCTGCGGCACTAATGCAGGGTAAACTTAGTTATCCCACTACTATTTTTCTCGATGAAGAAATGAATATGCTCTCTCCTGTTCCTGGCTACCAAAAACCAGAACCTTTTTTGAATATCGCCAAGTATTTTGGAGACAACATTTATAAAGACAAGGATTGGAAAACGTACGCTGGTGCGAATTAAAATACGTTTAAAGCGTAATACAAATCACATAAAAAAGCCTAGCAACTATATGTTGCTAGGCTTTTTTTATGTCATATATCATCCCTATTTTACCGACTATAGTTAGGCGACTCCTTTGTTATTGTCACATCATGTGGATGACTTTCATTAATACCACTAGCCGTAATTTTAACGAACCGACCAGTTTCCTTTAAGGTTTCAATGTCCTTAGCACCACAATACCCCATTCCGGCTCTAATACCTCCTACAAATTGATGGATACTCTCGAACAAATCTCCTTTATAAGGAACACGTCCTACAATTCCCTCGGGTACTAGTTTTTTAATATCGTCTTCAACATCTTGGAAATATCGATCTTTTGAACCTTCTTTCATGGCTTCAACAGAGCCCATACCTCGGTAAGACTTAAATTTCCTTCCTTCGTAGATAATCGTCTCTCCAGGAGATTCTTTTGTTCCTGCTAAAAGAGAACCCAACATAACCGTATCAGCTCCAGCTGCAATAGCTTTAGGAATATCACCGGTATATCTAATACCTCCATCTGCAATAACCGGAACTCCTGAACCCTTTATGGCTGCAGCTACTTCCAAAACCGCCGAAAACTGAGGAAAACCAACTCCGGCAACTACCCGAGTTGTACAAATAGAACCTGGACCAATACCAACTTTTACGGCATCCGCTCCTGCTTCTACTAAATATTTTGCTGCTTCGCCCGTAGCTATATTACCAACGACAACATCTAAATCAGGAAAGCGTTTTTTTACTTCTTTTAAAACAGTAACCACACCTTTAGTATGGCCATGTGCCGTATCAATAACAACAGCATCTACACCAGCATTTACTAATGCCGCAGCCCTATCTACAGCATCGGGTGTAACACCTATTGCTGCTGCAACACGTAACCGACCGTACTGATCTTTGTTAGCACTTGGTTTTTGGGTGAGTTTTGTAATATCCCTGAAGGTAATAAGTCCAACAAGCTTGTTTTCACCATCAACAACGGGGAGTTTTTCTATCTTATGCTCCTGAAGAATATCCTCTGCTTCAGCGAGTGAGGTTCCTACTGCTGCGGTGACCAAATTCTCCGAAGTCATCACTTCTGAAATAGGCCTATCATTATTCTTTTCAAAACGTAAATCCCTATTCGTAACGATACCAATAAGTTTTCCAGCATCATCTACAATCGGTATACCACCAATACCATGCTCCTTCATGTTAGCCTTGGCATCACTTACTTTAGAATCTAACGGCATGGTCACGGGATCTAAAATCATTCCGCTTTCTGCACGTTTTACCTTTCTCACCTTAATGGCTTGTTGCTCAATGCTCATATTCTTATGAAGTACACCAATACCACCTTCCTGAGCAATGGCTATAGCCATCCTACTTTCAGTAACTGTATCCATAGCCGCCGAAACAATCGGAACATTGATAGTAATATTACGTGTGAATTTGGATTTTATACTGACTTCTCTAGGTAGAACTTCTGAATAAGCAGGCACTAAAAGTACGTCGTCGTACGTTAGACCTTCTCCGAGAATTTTGTTTAAGTGAGCTTCCATGCAATTAAGGATTTAATTGCGTGCAAATATAGTGAATATTATTGGTTTGTACTTAAAAGACATGAGACCGTCCTAAGCACTTGGGACTATTAGACATGAGCAATAATACTATGACACCATATTTTAAAACATAAGCTTACAACTAGATGCTTAACTAGCTTTAGATTGTGATTAACTATACAATACGGAAGTTTACAACTTAAACTGAAGTGTGGTATAAAATGTTCTAGGTTCAGCTGGGATAATCCCTGGTCCAGGATATCCTGTAGCCCTTCGGGTAAAGTAACTATTATCTAGAAGGTTGTTAATACCTGCTTCCAACTTCCATTTTTTAAAGGAATAGGATAGGGAAAAGTCAAAAATATCATAGGCTGGTATTGTCCCTTCTATACCCCTTTGGTTGTCATTTATATCCTGTGGTGCATTTGTAGCGTCTGTAAACTGTGTGGAGAGAAACGTATATTGGAAACTTCCCAATAGGTTCCCGTAGCCAAAATTTATGCCTGTTTTTAGGTTTACATCAGGGATAAATTCCACTTGATTCCCTTCTACACCAACCTCCTCTGAAGAAATATATTCCGATTGGGTCAATGCCAAATTCATGAAGTAATTTATTTTTAGTTTCTCTATTTCAGGAAAGAACGTTTCTTTAATGCTCCAGTTTCCAAAACTTTCCAAACCGTACATAAAAGCAGTTCCAATATTACCTCGGAAACGAACGATACGGCCCGTTTCTACCAGTTCGCCTGCGGCATTGGTACGGGTTTCGGTTTTTAAAACCTCTCCCAAGCGGTTGTCGTATAGCAAACCAAATACGCTAACATCATAGGAAAGGACATCATTAAGCCTTCCTCTTGCGCCAAAATCTGCCGTAAAACCATCTTCATCGGAAATATTCTCATCTACCTGAAAAGAAGGGTTCACCACCCTAATATCACTAAAAGTAACCGACCTATAGTTCTGTGAAAAATTACCATAAAGCTCTAGGCTTGGGGCAAATTTATACGTGGCCCCCAAGCCCATCAATAAAAAGGTACGATCAAAGGTTCTATTATCAACTATATCTTCATTCAACAATGGGTTACCTGCTAGGTCAAGCACAATATTTTTATAGCTTCCAATACTTTCGGTTTTTATATGTTCTAGCCGAAAACCAGGTGTCAGTGTAAATTTTGGTGTAATATTAAAAATATTTTCCCCGAAAAATGCAAGGTTAAAATTCGGAAAATCGAACTGTGACTGGCGCTCATAATTCGGAAAATCAGTATCTGAAAAGTTAAAATCCGCATTGCCCGAAACGGACCCAGGTCCTTGCCGCTGATCATTGCTCGTTTTGTATACTTTTGTACCTAACAATAATGCAGATTCGCTATCCCATAACGTATATCGTGTTAATACCCGAGCCTCCGCTCCCCAGTTTTGAAAATTATCCACCAGTAGTTCCCGTGGTTCCGAAATATCGTCTGGTTGGGAAACCCGATTGGTTCTAAAACCCACAGCACTTCTTGATGCATCTAGACCAAAGATATTTAGGCTAAAGTCAGTTTTGGATGAAAATTGATGCTCTAATCGCAGCGAATATAATTTCCAATCCACATCAAACCAATTTCTTTCCCTATTGCTAAACGTAGGGTCGGATATGAACTGTGAATCTGTAAGTCCGCCCGGTTGCTTGGCCAAGTAGTTCAAAAACGTAGTTTCGAGTGTGAGCTTTGTCTTATCGCTTACCTGATACCCCACATGGGCAAAGTAATTTCTGCTATTGAAATTAGAATTAGGCCTAAATCCATTTCCCTCCTTATAATTTAAATAGGTGTAGTAGCTGATTTTCCCAATCGTTCCACTAAGACTATTAAAGCTGGTTCGTAAATCAAAAGAACCTACTGATTGCCTACTGACCCATGCTATTTTTTTATCTGTCTCTGGCTTTTTGAACTTAAAATTAACCAAACCACCAAACTGCGTACCATACTGTAAGGAGGCCGCTCCGCGAATGACCTGAATTTCTTCCAAAGCCTCTGCCGGCGGTGTGTAGTAACTTTCTGGATAGCCCAACACATCTGCACTAATATCATAGCCGTTTTGGCGCGTATTAAAATTGGCAGTTCGGTTGGGGTCTAACCCCCTACCTCCAATATTTAACTGTAATCCTGCATCACCATTATCATAAATATTTAGTCCAACAACCTGACTGTAAATTTGTCTGGGGTTATTGGCTGCTAAGTTTCCAGTAATTCCATCCAAAAGGACTACCTCGGTCTTTTTTCCTGCATAAATAGCAGTGCCTTCCACCTTTTTCAATTGCTTTAAGGCAAAGACCTCTTGCCTTTTTTGCGTCATTACTACCTCAGACAGCCTTTCTGCCTGTAGTTTTTCTAATTGAATAGTAAAAGTAAAAGCAGTGTCAAACAAAAGCTCCTTTTCTAACACCTCATATTCATAGGCGAAGGCTACCACGGTGTATTTACCTCCGGGTACATTATCAAACGAAAAGCGCCCATTATCATCCGTAGTTTCCAAACGCTGTACTTGTTTCAGATATACTTCCGCATAAGATATGGGAACGCCTTGTGCATCTGTTACGATACCTGAAATGCTTATTTGACCCCATACTGGGAACGTAAAAAATAACAGGACAATGCAACTAAATTCCTTTAATCTCATCTTTAAATGGAGTAATCCAATTTTTAGGTTCAAATGATTCCTTTTCTTGTGCCAAATCTACTTTGGGGTCAATAAACGTAGTACTCAACCTTCCGTTCAGGCTAACTTGACAATCCACATACACCTGTATTTCTTTATGACCGTCTTCCTCAAAATGTTCTTTTAGAAAATGGGCGTATTCCAAAATAAAATCGGGTTGAAATGCCATTTGTTTTTCTTGTATAGGCGTTAGGAAATCAGAATTATCTACATAAAACCACCTCCCTGTTTCGCCGTTTACCACTTTAAATTGCGCGTAACCAGATTTCTCCATCAACATTACACGCCATGAAAACCGATACCCTTCCTCTGTCCAAAAAAGTTCTCCAGGATATAAAAGATATCTGAAAGGCAGCACCAACTGAAGCACTAAAAATAAGCTCACTAGGGTGTATTTGAACCTAGACAGAAGACCCTGACCAAAACTAAATTGTCTTTGATTATCGAATCGTTTTTTAGTGATGCGAAACAATTTAGAAATACTGTTGGCTATTTTATGATGTAAGTCTGCTTCAAAGAATATGAGGGTAGAAATAATCATAATATACGGGAACATGCCTATAGGGAAAAGCACACGTGTAAGTACATGAAAAACGACCACAAGCACAAAAGCATAGGGTCTCGTTTTTCGATACAACAATAGAAAGGGAATAGCCAAATCGTACATAGCACCCGACCAGCTAAAGGCATATTGCACCCATTCTTGACTTACTAAATCTCCTAAAAAAGGAATATCGAACTTAGACGGTAGCCATATTTTTAGAGGCATGGCCTTAATCAACCAATCAGAATTCAGCTTCGCCAAACCAGCATAAAAATAAACAACACCCAGTAATAACTTAATACAGTTAATAGTCCAAGCAGGTATATATTGATAGGCTTTTTCTGAATTTCGTACTGCATCAAGCGATAAATAGACGTTAGCCGGCAGAAAAATCATAATAAAACTCAGTACACTTATAAAGTAATAATGATTCAAATAAGTGGTCTTGTCCATGAGTTCTATGTAGGTAAAACTCAGAAAGAATACAATAATAGACATGGTGTACCGATAACCTATAGCCACGAAGATAGCCGATACCGCACAAACAAGAAAAAAAAGATACGTGAATTCACCAACTGGCTTTATCCATTCAAACCCATAATAAGAAAAAAAGTAGGTGGGCTGGACGTATAATTTATCAATCCATCCATAGCTCCAAAAACGAATGATGCTGCCTAACATCATCGCACCAAATAAAATGCGAAAGACCGCCAAAGGGGCGGCCTCCACAGGAGCGTTTATATACTTTTTTAAAAATTTATTCATGAATTAATCGCCATCGGCATCTACAAAATCTATACTAATACTCATGGCAGAAACCATATCTACCTTCAATAAAGGCACCGCTTTCTGAACCTCATCATAGGCCAAAAACATATCAGTTGGAGGCGTATTATTCTCAATTTCCGACCTAAAAGGTGCCAAACCAGAAACCATTGTCCGTGCCAAATTAAATTGAGTATTAATTATTTCATTGAGATCCTCTCCATTTTTGACGGTATTCAAAGCATCTAAATAAGATGCCAAGCTCTCTCCAGTAATACTGCTACCAAAATGTTTTCCATTGAAAAAATCCTGAACAGCGCTAAGCCCCTCCAAAAAAAGCTCATTTGAAATTTCTTGTTCGTAATAGGCTTCTACATTTTGGGGAAGTGTCGTACCCGTAAAAACTCCTAAAGGAATTCCCATTTTACCTGCTCTGAGAAACTTCTCGTAGTAAAAAATATAGTCATTCGCGAATCTATCTACAGAAGCTGTAGCAGAAGCACCATCATTCGCTACAAATACATCACGATAGGACGCTTTCCACTCCGCAATAACATTATTTGTTAATGTGGTCATTTCGTTAAGCACAACTTCAACATATGTAAAGGTGGCATCCTTATCAGCATCGTTATACTTGGCAACAATAGCAGCATCGTCTGCTCCTATGCCATTAATAAAGTAGTCTAGTGCAGGAAATCCCTTTGCATCTCTATTGGAAGACAATGAAAGATCGTACGTACCTGATGCAATATAACCCGTTATCTTTTCACTGTCCGTCGGATAAATATTCATATTTAACCGAAGCCCAAGACTTTCTGCAGGCCCGATTTCGAACATGGAAATACGTTGCCACATTTTATAAGCCGATAACCACGAAGCTCTAAACGCTCCAAGATTTGTAGTACTCGCATCTGTTTTGAAGGTATCATAAGACGTATTAAGCGCGTCCAGTTCTAAAGAAAAGGCGTCATATGAAGGAATTATGATATTATCCGCCCAATTGGTTAACATCGTAGCTCTTTCGAAGGTTACTTTTAGACCAGTACTAATTTCAGGCTCATCGCCATCATTATCTGACGAACAAGCCCAAATTAGGGTCAGGAGAACTATACATCCCAATATTTTTTTCATTTTCTTATTTTTATTTATTCTAATTAAAGGCAAAAATAAAACAAAGCAACCTAAAACCTATTAGGAATAGGCTGCTTTTTTATCAACTTAACTCAACTTTTTTTATTCGGATGCCGCTTCTAGCGTAAATTCGAATCTTACGGCGATGGCAGTGGCCATATTCTCCAATGTCGAAAGTTCTACATCCCAGAGTCCGTTTGGCCCGTCATCCATTAAATCGACCAAAAATGCGTCTACCTCTGCTTTGGTAAAATAAGGATCTGTTGAATTTGGTTTTCTTGTAAACTGCAAACTATAAATAAAGCCATACCCTTCTGATATATCATGAAACGCACCACCAAAATCAGGACTTTCTTGATCAATACTGCTCTTCGCCGTTTGTAAGTAATAGACAGAACGTATTCCTATAATTTCAGAAACCTTTAGTCTGATTATGTCCGCCTGCGCATTCCTAACATCGTATTGCTTTGCTACAATGGCTGCTCTCCCCAATTTAAACGCTTGGAAAATTTCATCGGCAATTCCGGCAAAATCATCATCTCCTTCGACCCTAAGAATGTACTTATTCAAGAAACTATCCGCTCCTAAGTCGGCATTCGGGTCTGCTGCATCTGCATTTAATCCATACACATAACCGTAAGCTTCATCCCATTTATGCTCCATTGTGGTGTATGTTTTACCTTCGGCTACCGTTCCTGAATCGTTATCTTCCGTGTTAGAACCAGCATCCAAAACTGCAGAACTTAAGTAACCATTCAGCGCTTGATCTGTAACCATTGCACCAATCAGCCCCTTAGTCCACAACTGATTGTATTCTAAACCTTGGGCACTTACGTAACGTGTAGAGGAACCGTCAGGAATTTGTCCGGCAACGCCTGGTGTGGCTGTGACCCCCCAGTTAGGGAAAACTTCATCAACTTGAGATGCAAGATAACCATCAAAATCCGCTCGTATCAGTGCTTGATCCGTAGCATTCGAAGAAAAGAAATCTATGGAAGCGGCGGTCTTACTGCGCATGTTCTTACCCGAAGCATTAAGGTCAGTATTCTCAAAATCCGCTACCCCTTCCTCATGTGAAAACATTGCAGTTAACTGTGCTTCTGTCTTCGCAGTGTTTTTAAATGCTGAGATTATTTCTTCCCCCATTTGCAATCTTGTGGTTTGACCGGAAAAACTAACGGTATTCTCACCGTCCCTTAAAAAACTATAGGTTGCAGGGTTTGCTATTGCAGTTTCACAAGGGGCACAAGAACCTCCGCAGTCTACACCTGTTTCATCTCCATTCTGTGCGTTATCATCGCAGGTAGCGACTTCCGTAGGTGTATCATCTTCTGATTCACACGAAGTGAAAAGTAGTCCTGTAAGCGCCATTAAAGTAAATACTGATTTTTTCATTTGATATCTTATATTAATTTAGACTTGTTTTAAATAGATGCGCAAATTTAAAACAGAATTACATATCCCACAAGCTTATTCATATTAAATCTAAATAAATTTAAAAATTTAACATGTGCCAAAACAGCCTTCTTAAACATGATATCCTTAAACAAATAAAGACCTCCTATAGTGGAGGTCTTTATTCTTAATTTAATATGGTGAAGGCTTTATCACGCCTTTTTATCATCTGACAAAAACAGCATTGGATATCAACTAATTACGGACTTATGCCTCACAACTTGCGCAATCTTTTTTCTGCTTAAACTTCTGTGCTGCATTCATACTATGTTGATAGTAAAGTGATTTTAAGCCCAATTTCCAAGCAGTAACATGAATTTTATTTATTTCCTTAACAGGCATATCAGGATGGACAATGATGTTTACCGATTGTCCTTGATCGATATGGTTCTGGCGGTTTGCCGCTTGGTAGATAATATCTAACTGGTCTATTTCTGAATAGGTTTTGAACACTTCTTTTTCTAAATCAGATAAGAATTCCAAGTGCTGTACAGAACCATCACGCTCGCGGATACTTCTCCAAACCTCAGTACTATTCTTACCCTTTTCCTCCAATAATTCTACTAAGAAAGGGTTCTTAATCGTTGTCTTTATCTTCGCGATATCCTTTACGTATATATTGGACCAAATAGGCTCTATACCTTGTGAAACCTGACCAAGAATAAATGCTGAAGATGTGGTTGGCGCAATAGCGTTCAACGTAGTATTACGTCTCCCGTAGCCTTTTAATACTTTTGGTTCACCAAATTTCTGTGCCAACTCCTCAGATGCCTTATAACTTCTTTCTTTGATTTCTTTAAAAATCTCAGTATTCAAATTGTAAGCTTCCTGGCTATTGAAAGGTAATTTTCTAGACTGTAATAACGAGTGCCATCCCAAAACTCCAAGACCTAAAGCTCTGTTTTCCTTTGCAAAATTATAAGCACGTTCCATGAAGAGAAACGTTTGTCTGTCTTCTCGACTTTCAGAATCTCTGTAAGACTCTAACTTTTCAAGAAATTCTGTAATTACCGCATCCAAGAAACAAACCATCGTTTCTACAGCGTCGGTATTTTTCCATTTATCATAATGCAATACGTTTACAGAGGAAAGTACACATACAAAAGACCAATCGTCATTAGAGGGCAGCATAATCTCTGTACACAGGTTACTTGCATAAATTGGCATATCCTTATCCTGATAGACATCTGCAGCTCCGTTGTTGGCATTGTCCTTAAAGAAGATATAGGGATAGCCCATTTCACCCCTACGTTGCAATACTTTAGCCCAGATAGCGCGCTTTTTTGCATCGCCATCTACCATCTCTTGCATCCATTCATTGGTAACCGTTACACCGTGGGTAAGTTCTTGTATAGGGTTCCCTTCCGTACCAATTTCCAAGAATTCCATTATATCCTCATGCTCTACCGGAAGGTAGGGAGAAAATCGCCCGCGTCTAACAGAGCCTTGGCTCACTACGTCTACCATAGATTCAAAAAGCTGCATAATATGCACAGCACCTGAGGCTTGACCATTATTTTTAACGTCTGCACCACGATGTCTAATTTTTCCGAAGTACCCTGAAGTTCCTCCTCCTAATTTAGACATCATGCCTACTTCTGATTGGGTATATAATATATTACCCATATCATCCGCTATATGCGATCCAAAACAGCTAATTGGCAAGCCTCTTTCCTTACCAAAATTAGACCATACCGGGGAAGCCAAAGAATAAAATCCTTCAGACATGTAGCCGTAGAATTTATCGGAAAAACCAGGCATTTTCAAAATATGTTCAGCTCTATCTGCTATTTCTCTTATGCGATGTTCAGCGGTAACTCCATCCGTTAAGTAGCCGGAGTCTAAAAAATTACGACTATGCTCTGTTAACCATTCAAAGCCAGATTCTGTCTTAGCTTTATGGTTTTCCAGTGTTTCCTTCCTAGCATTAACTAAATGGGCACCTTCTTTAATCGTTTCTGTTTTGTTGTCGTGGATACTATGTAGTTCGTTCATTTAAAAAAGGTCGTCGCTGGTTATACTTTGTGTTCTTTTACTATAGTTGATAGAGCGTTTTACGAAGAAATCTCCGTGTTTGGTTCCAATTATCTCATCATCGAACCATTCTGTTTCGGCTAATAAAGATTCATCCACTTGGAAAATTTTGTCAATACCAATGCTCTCTAGAGAATTATTAAATCGGTTTTTGATGAATTCATTTACCACGGCCTTGGGTAGGAAGTCAAGTTCCCCTTTTTCAAAGATCCAATCTACAATAGTACTTTCAGAGGCAAACGCCTCTTCACACATTGTCTTAATCTTAGCATGATGCTCCCCATCGAACCAATCTGGATTCTCGTCCTTAATAATTCTAATTAAATCAATGCCAAAATCTCCATGGATCTGTTCTTCTTTAGAAGTAGCTTCTACAACATTAGAGATTCCTTTAAGCATATTTTTATGCTTATTGAAAGCCATAATAATCAAGAATTGAGAGAACAAAGAAACATGTTCAATAAAAAGAGAGAACAATAAAACTGATTCTGCATACTCCCTATTGTCATCGCTTTTAGCATTCTTCAATGCAGTTTCTAAATACTGAACCCGTTTCATCATCACAGGCTTTTTCTTCAACAACTTAAATTCCTCATTTAGCCCAAGAATTTCCAATAAATGTGAATATGCGTCGGCATGTCTTACTTCACTTTCTGCGAAAGTAGAACCAACGGACCCAACTTCTGGCTTTGGCATTTTATGATAAATGTCTCCCCAGAAACCCTTTACTGCAACTTCTATTTGAGAAATGGCCAACATGGTATTTTTTATGGCGCTTTGTTCCGCTTCTGTTAGGCGTGTTTTAAAATCCTGAATATCACTTGTGAAATTAAATTCGGTATGTATCCAATAAGAATGTCTTATGGCTGGTACGTATTCGTACAACTGAGGATATTCATATGGCTTTAGGTTAATACGCTTCTCAAAAATATTTGACTTGCGCTTTAACGTTTGTTCGTTTCTATAAATGATGTATGCTTTAGCAACATCAAAAAATCCACCTTCCATCAACTTGGTTTCGACAAAATCTTGAACTGACTCCACGGTAGGTATGTAACTTTCATCAATAGCCTTACGCTCTAAAAGTGAAGCACTTACATTCTCGGATATACGTTCAGCATCCCCCAGATTTCCATGTTCAACGGCTGTCATGGCCTTTAAAATAGCATTTGTTATTTTGTGTAACTGAAAGGACTTTTTAGTAGAATCCCTCTTGATGAGATGGGTGATTTGCATAGTACGTTAAAAGAATTAAAAGTGATATGAATTAGCTCTATGTAAAGATCAAGATTTATTCGCTTTACTTTTCCTTAACATCATTTAGGTTTTCCACATCTTATTAACATATAATTTCCCTTAGGGTAAACACTGCTAAAATGCTAGTATAATTATGGTTACAAAAAAATAAGAGCACTGCCCACCGTTCATGGGCTTAACGATTGAATTATTATTAACAAATAATCATAGAATTAGTCCAATATTCTTCTTCTCCGTTTGTTAAAATAGCACTAAAAATTGGTGTGAAAAATTACCAAGAAAGCTTTGGATTTAAAAATCTATACCATATTAGAAGAAATTAAACAAGTTCCATAGCGTCAAAAACGTTTTAAGTAATCCCCTTCATATGATATGGAAAAACTTAAAGAAACAACAATGATGTTACTAAATGGATAGTTAATTTAGAAAACAAATCTTAAAGCTTAGGACAGCGTTTACAATTTGACTTCCCCTTTTTTCTATACTTATTACAACATTTTTTCTTTTTACCATCAGCAGAACAACCATCATGATCTGATGAAACAATGATAAAAGGACGAATAAGTAGTGTTGGAATCATTATTCTTATTAAATCTAAATAATGACAAATCTATATATAAAAAAGATTCTGAAAACAGAATCTTTTTAAGATTATGGAACTTTTAACACATCTTATTCTTCTACATCAACCGAAGTAGCAATGGTATTTATATCGCGATCAAACATATAGTGACCAGACTTATCATCCCCAATAATATTTAATTTATCCAACAGGGTACGTGCAACAGCTTCCTCTTCCAGCTGTTCTGTAACATACCATTGCATAAAGTTGTGCACGTTATAATCTTTCTTGTTTAAACACTCGTAAATCACGTGATTAATTTGCTCTGTCACGAACATTTCGCTTTTTAAGAAATCGGTAAAAAGCTCGCCCAAGGAATCAAACGAAGCCTTTGGTTTTTCTAAAGCTGGTATTACTACGCTCCCACCACGTTCATTAACAAATTTTATTAATTTGATCATATGTACGCGTTCCTCTTCTGATTGACTGTAAAAAAATTGAGCAATACCGTTATATCCCTTGGTATCTGCCCAACTTGCCATAGCCATATAATGCATAGAGGCACTGGCCTCATATTTTATCTGATCGTTCAAAAGGGCTTCTATAGACTTGTTCATCTTATTTATTTTTTAGCAAAGGTAACTAGGTTTTAATTCTGTTTACAACTCAGTCATCAAGCTTTTTAGGTTTCATCTTTAATTTGTCCAAGGCAGCATCCATATTCAATATGAACTGCGTGCCTTTAATTAAGTCCGCTATCACTTCTAAAATAGATTCGTCTTCTATTATACAAATAACTATTAAGGGATTAGAGCACCAGATTTTTGTGCTAAGGATAGACTTCGCAATCTTTACAATCACAGGCCTTATTAAATCTACCTTTAATATACAATAATTATTTTAGGTCGTTCTCCGACATAAATAACCCAATCGTATCAACCATCAACTGCCTTTTTAAATCTGTGCCTAGACTATTTTCTATAAGGTAAGTAGCAACATAATTATTTTTACAAATGAGTCCCATAAAACCTAATCTAGAATTTAAAAAAAACCGAACATGCCCTAGCATGTCCGGTTTTTCAACTAACTCAACTTGTACTACCTATTTTTACTTTAGCGAGGTCTCCCCCTCATTGGGGTTATAGACATAGTTAAAAGTGTAGAACCTTGATGAATCCGCAAAACCATCGGGATTGACAGGTGCATCTTCGTAGTAGCTCAATATCTCCACTTTAGCCACTTTATCGTCATGTGTGCGGAATACCAAAATTTTTCCAGGAATAGGCGTCACCAAATTGGTCATGAAATTATAGTTGTACCAGCCGTTGTCGCTTCCTGTGGGTATTGCAAAAGCTGCATCGGCATCTTGGGCAAAAGATATGCCTTCGGCAGAAAGCACTTCGGTAAATATACCATCCACTATTCCCGCGGCAGCATTTCCATTACGCTCTGGCTCCTCACTTGTTCCCGTTAACACTCCCCCATTAACGGCAATGGTTGTTCCCCTAAAGGCAATATCCCATTCGGTAGCGCTATCGGTTACCGCACCGGTCTCAAAGCTAAATTTAACAAAGGGTCCTCCAATAGGCTGGCCTTGACCACCGGTTTGAGGAGCAGAAATGTTCTCAGCTTTAGCAGTTATCAAGTCGGATAAGACCGTAAAGTCAGTAGGTGTCATTTTTTCATTACCATCTACACTAACGCTAACCGCTCCGCTAACCGCTCCTTGGGGAACAGTTGCCACAATCTGGGTGCTACTCAACGAAATTATAGTTGCTGTCGCCCCACCAACAGTAAGTTCGACTTTAGAGGCCTCCGTAGGGAAATCAGTTCCCGTCACCGTAATCTCAGTACCTACGATAGCAGATTCTGGCGAAATAGTAGTAACTGTAAAATTCTTGGATGGGTCTTCATCATCGTCGCTACAAGAGACGAATGCGAAAAGTGCAAATAAGAAGGCAAAGATTTTAAGTGTTGTTTTCATAATAATTTAGATTTAAAATTTAATGTTTAAACGTGTAAAAAATTGTATTCCAGGGTTTATAAGAACCTCGGCATCTTGGGCTGCCAAAGGGTTTTGGCCTTTAAAGTCCAAAAGGTTATTAGCCCCGAACTGTAATTGATAATTTTTATAAAAAGTCTTCCCAAACGCAAAATTTACCAATGCATATCCAGCAACAAACGAATTATCCAGATCATCCAAGAGGTCGTTGCCGTTACGATCGGTTAAACCAAACCTACTCCGGTACACCACGCGTAGATTGGCATTTGCATCCCATTTGGGAATTTCATAAAACATCTTGAAGTTGATGGTATGCCTAGAGCGGTTTTCCAATCCAAAATAGTCGCTTCTAGTAAGTCTTATCGTTTCCAAAGTTTCTGGATTGCGACCAAAAACAGTGCCAGCCAGCAACGCTACCTCCTTATCCTTGTCAAAAGCATATAGCAACTGATAGCCGGCTCCGAAATCTAAATTTTCTAATAGGCGGTACTTTATATCCAACTCCACCCCTTGGGTATAGACACTCTCTCTGTTAATGTATCCAAAGACGTTTTGACCGTTGGTTCTTGCAGCTAAAATTTGCGTATCTATAAGGTTATCAAAATCATTCCTGAACAGGTTGATATCAGAAGAAATCTTTCCTTTTTTATAAGAGAACCCAAAATTATAGCCTATAGAACGTTCTGCATTTAGGCGATCTCCTAGGGTATTTTGTTCCACAACTAAGTTGGCTATTTCATCATTATCTAAAAGACGCTGTATGCCAGCGGCCTCGACTTCTTTACCAAAAACAGAATAGCCTCCTCCTGCCGCATTCGTAAAGTCCAGATATAGCTGCCTAAAATCAGGAGCCTTAAAGCCACTGCCTACGGATGCCTTTAAAGCAAAACTTTCATTAAAATTGTAACGTGCCGATAGTTTGGGGCTTAATTGATAATTGTATTCACTGTGGTTATCAAACCGCGCGCCAGCAATAATGTTCAGATTTTCAAGTGGCTTAAAATCATACTGAACGAATAGATATTGCGAATCAAACGTTACTTGTTTTGCAAAAAGGGATCGGTCTAACATCTCAAAATTATAACCACCACCTAGCGTCATAGTGTTGTTCTCACTATAGCTGTGATTATAGCGAACCTCTGGCCTAAACAATTGTTGATTGAAATCATTAGCTATCAATAGGTCAATATTTACAGGGTCTAAGATTTTCTCATCGGTTATATAACTGGTATAATATAACTCGTATTGCCAATTGGTCTTACTAGAAGGATTATGGTCTATACGCAGATGTACATTAGCATCCCTTTCCTCACTAGTGCTTGGCATAACATCAAACTCCTGGGAAAAATAGCGCCCAGAGGCAAATATTTTTAGTTTTTCAGTTGCATCAAAAAATAAGCGCCCATTAAACGTATAGTTAAAAAATGGGTTCACGGTCTGTCCACTGTTGCCGTTAGCAAGATCATAACCATCCGTACTTAATCTGTCCGCAAAAAAAGAATATCCAAATTTATCCCTGCGCTGGCTGACACTGACATTTGAATTTTGATTGTTGAAGGTTGCAGCCCTATGTCCCAATTGACCTGTTATGTTTTCAGAGCTTGGCTTTTCTGTTATAATATTAATGACCCCACCAAGTGCCTCAGACCCAAAAAGGCTTGAAGAAGGACCTTTAACCACCTCTATCTGTTTAATGTTTCCAACCGCAAACCGACTTAAATCCAAATTGCCTGAACTACGCCCCACCACAGGAACACCGTCAATAAGAATAAGTACATAATCCGAGGCAATACCTTGTATCTGTACTCCTTCCCCACCACCAATAGTGGCGTCTGGCGTCATAACAATGCCTGTTTGCTCATTTAAAATTTCGTTTAAGCGAGTTACACCTGTCCTCTGTATCTGTTTTTTGGAAATCAAAGTAACAGGTAATGGCACAGAAGAAAGCTGCCGAACGGTACGGGTAGCAGTGACAATAACCTCATCTAAATCTTGGGTGAGTATAGAATCTTTAAGTACCGGTATTTCCTGACTAAAAGTCAAGAGTCCTGCAAAGCTTGCAAACAATACGGTTAAAACCTTATTAAGACTCATTCTTTATAAATTTTTGACAAATATATATATTATTCTTATTCAATCTAAATAAATTTTATATTTTTGACGGAGATATTTTACACACACTTTAAATACATTTTGAAATGAAAAAAATAATTATATACATAGTAGTTTGTGTTGCTTTTAGTTTTCATGGCTTTGCACAAATAGACAAACAAGAACAAGATGCCGAAGCCATAAAAGAAATGTGCGGCTGCTATGCCGTTACCTTTAATTTTGCAGAAACCTTCAATTATAGTACCGATACTTTATACAAACCCTCAAAATATAAAGTCGATAAAGCCTTGGAATGGGCAGGACTGGTTTCTGATGACGATGGCAAAATCGTTATTCAACACATCCTGCAAGTAGGTAACCCTGCTAAACCAATGATTGTTAAGCATTGGCGCCAAGATTGGCTGTACGAAAACACCGATCTATATACATATAATGGAGACAACCATTGGAAATACGAAAAAAAACAAGCCGATGAAGTGGCTGGACAATGGACGCAAAAAGTATTTCAGGTCGATGATAGTCCCCGCTACGAAGGCACCGCTAGTTGGGTACATGTAGACGGAAAAAGTTACTGGGAAAATACGACGCCCGCCCCATTACCTAGGAGAGAATACACAACCAGGGGCGATTATAATATTACCTTGCGCGGCAACCGCCACGAGATTACGGATAATGGCTGGGTACACGATCAGGACAATGCCAAAATCATTAGAAAAGAAAACGCGGAAGACGTTGTTTTGGCCATGGAAAAAGGATACAACACCTACGTAAAAGTACCCGATTCCCGTTGCCAAGCCGCTGCGGACTGGTTTACCAAAGAGCACGACAAATGGGTTACCGTACGATCCAAATGGGATGAAGTTTTCGCTAGACATACCGATTTAGTACTAGAAGAAAAAGTAGACAACAAAGTGTTGTACAAACATCTCTTTGAAGATAATATTCAAAAGGAAAAAGAAATCGCTGACATCATCGAATCTTTTGTAAAAACAACTAATGCAGACAGTTCTAAAAGCAAATAATATTATGAAAACATCATATCTATTTTTGATACTTGTAATGCTGTTCTCTTTTTCTGTAGTCTCGGCACAGGAAAATGTTTTTCTTGATCGGACATATTGGAAGGCTAACCCATCCATAGAAAAAATTGAAAAGGACATCGCTGCCGGAAACCATATTACCGAATTGAACAGCAATATGTTCGATGCCGTTTGTTACGCGCTGATGGAAAAAACCGACAATGCAACCGTAAAACACCTTTTGAAAAAAAAGGGAAACCAAGTTGATAAGCTTACACACGACGGAAGAACGTATATTTTTTGGGCAGCCTACCAAGACAATCTAGAAATAATGCAATATCTCGTGGACAATGGAGCCAAGGCCAATATCAAGGATAGTCATGGAAACAATGTAATCAACTTTGCGGCACGCGCTGGACAAACAAATACCAAACTCTATGATTTTCTTCTCGCCCATGATGCGGATATCAACGATACCACCAACAATGGAGCACATGCTATTTTATTAGTGGCACCATCGGTTACAGATTATAAAACTTTTGACTATTTCACCAAAAAAGGTCTTGATTTAAAAAGTACTGATAACAACGGTAATGGGCTCTTTCATTATACTGCACGTGGTGGGGATGTTGGCATTCTTAAGAAATTGATAACCAAAGGATTACCATATAAAACAATGAACAAAAAAGGAGGTAATGCTATTCTTATGGCTAGTGAAGGCGTTGATAAATTCCAAAATGGACTTATAACCTTCGAATATTTAGAAGGCTTGGGGTTAAAGCCCAACATTACCGACAGTGATGGAAGAAACCCATTACATACCATCGCTTACAAAAGCGACGACCTTTCCATTTTTAATTATTTTATTAAAAAGGGGGTTGCTGCAAACGAACAAGATAAAGGTGGGGATTCCCCTTTTATGAATGCCGCGAACAGTAACAAGTTAAAAATAGTCGCATTCTTAGCGAAATACGTAAAGGATTTCAACTTAAAAAATAAAAAAGGACGTTCAGCGCTTGCCATGGCCGTGAATCGAAATAGTCCTGAAGTAGTAGAGTTTCTATTGAAAAAAGGGGGGGACATCAACACAAAAGATAAAAAAGGGAATACCTTGGCCTATTACTTACTAAATACCTATAATTCCAAAAAACCGGATATATTTGAGGCTAAGCTAAGCCTGTTACAAGAAAATGGGTTGACAATGACGGAGTTTCAAAACGGTAAAAATACCTTGTACCATTTGGCAGTAGAAGAGAATAATCTGAATCTATTAAAGCGTTTGGAGGAGTTCAAATTGGACATCAACGCCAAAAATAGCGACGGAAACTCCGCCCTGCATTTGGCCGCCATGAAGGCAAAGGACGATTCCATTTTAAAATACCTGATAGAAAAAGGCGCAGATAAAACCGCCAAGACCGATTTTGAGGAATCCGTTTACGATTTGGCAAGCGAGAATGAACTTTTAGCGAAACATAAGGTGGCGTTGGAGTTTTTAAAATAACAACGGAAGTACGGATTACCAA
>JBLIEO010000010.1:0-39691 GCA_047633095.1 Maribacter sp. | reverse complement strand
AATCTTTTAAAGAAGGATGGAATAAAGTAATTTCCTTGTTTTCAATGGTAATCATTTTATTTTTCTTCGGCTCTTGTGGGTCGTTTGATAAAGAAAATAAAACAACGGGTGAAGACTTGAAGGAAGAAGTAAGTGATGTGGTAGATATATCAAAAGACTATACTGTTGAACAATGGGACAAGATGAATGCAGAAATTGATGAAAAGATTCAAAAAATTAGCAACGAATATAATGAACTGAATGACGAGCTTAAAGATAAATTTAAAAGTAAGAAAGCTAAACTTAACAAACAAAAAGAGCAATTACAGGTCAAAATAAAAGAGTTAAATCAAGTTGTAGATGATAAAAAAGAAGCTTTAAAACAGGAAGTAAATCAGCTTAAAACTGCATTAGATGAAAGCTTAACAACCTTTCAAAAACAAATGGATGAGAAAAGTAATAGTTTAAAATAAAGATATTAAAAAAATGACAAATTTAAATAAACAGGAGATTCAGGAAAGAATGAAAGAAATTGACGTTTTGTGGGTTCTAGAAGGTAAATTTATTCATAGAGAAATTACTTTCAAGGATTTTGTCGAAGCATTTTCGTTTATGACAGCAGTTGCAATGATAGCTGAAAAGTCAGAACATCATCCAAATTGGAAGAATATATACAATAACGTGACTATTACTCTTAACACTCATGATGCAGATGGACTCACAAAAAAGGATTTCCAATTGGCAAAAGGTATTGATCAGATACTGAAAAATTATACACACTAAAACCTATAATTAATAGCATTCTCTGGGACGCTAATGCTCATTGCCAAGTTAAAACAAAATTAATATTATGATATTCGCCAATACTGATAAAGTGATAACACTGATTTATAATTCTGAAGAACACATCGGCAAACAAATTCTGGCTTATGCGCAAACGGGAAACATACCTACTCGTGACATAGATCTGAAGCATATGAAGTTAACTACTACACATTGGGCCGAATTGGCTTCTAAGATGAACGTTAATGTTCGAGACTTGGTGAACACGGAACATCCTAACTTTTCTCAAAAGTACGGACGGTTAAATCAATTATCAGATGAAGATTGGTTAGACCTATTGATAAATAATCCTGACATATTAAAGGCACCTATTGTTATGAAAGGTGATAAAATAATAATGATGAGTAACCCACAGGAAATGCTTTATTTCGTTAAATGAAGCCACTACCATAGTGGAAATCTGACAGAGAGAGTACTCCTTACAATGGTATAATCTCAAACCATTATAGAAAATTTGAATAACCATCTAAGTAATAAAAATCATGTCCAAAAACGTATCAGATTATTTAGTAGAAATGCTCGTAGAAGCAGGTGTAAAACGTATTTACGCAATTACTGGCGATAGTTTAAACCCTGTAAATGACGCTGTACGAAGGGATGGGAGATTACAATGGATACATGTACGGCACGAAGAGGCTGGTGCTTATGCCGCTTCCATGGAAGCGGAGTTAAATGGTATTGGTTGTTGTATGGGTAGTAGTGGCCCTGGGCACGTACATCTGGTCAATGGATTATATGATGCCAATAGAGCGGGCAATCCGGTAATAGCCATCGCCTCTACCATACATACGGAAAAAATGGGGCTTGAAAATTTTCAAGAAACACGACCTGAGTCTTTATTTCAAGACTGTTCTAAATACGTGTTTTTGGCCAATACACCTAAACAAGCCATGAATGGATTGCAGACGGCCATTCAACACGCCATTAGTCAAAAAGGTGTGGCGGTTTTAGGATTACCAGGAGATGTGGCGAGTGCCAAAATTGAAGACGTGTATTCTGCTGGTAAAAATTTTTACACTGAGCCAAAGGTAATACCAAGTGAAGCACATCTTAAAGAACTAGCAAATGTTATCAATTCCCATGAAAAAGTTATGCTTTATTGTGGACATGGATGCCGTTATGCTGTTGATGAAGTGATGCAGCTGGCTGCAAAACTACAGTCACCATTGGGATATAGCTTTAGAGGAAAAATATTCTTTGAACGTAAAGACAATCCTTTTGCCGTTGGCTTAAATGGTTTATTGGGCAATAAATCGGGTTTTGAAGCCATGCATAAGGCTGATGTTCTGGTTATGCTGGGAACCGATTTTCCGTATAGCGAATTCTTACCCGAGAAATGCAAAATCATTCAAATTGATACCAAACCGGAAAGACTGGGACGCAGAGGCAAAGTGGATTATGGTTATTGTGGTGATATTAAATCAACCATCCGTGAACTTTTACCAATGGTCGAGAAGAAGTCCGATTCAGATTTTTTGGATACGATGCGTAGCATGCATCAGGAGGTTGAAGAAAAGTATGATAGCTACGTCAAGGAAAAAGGAAAAGAGAAACATATTCATCCGGAATATGTGGCTTACCTCATAGATGAAATAGCCAATGATGATGCTATTTTTACAGTAGATACAGGCATGAGTGCAGTATGGGCTGCACGTTATTTAAAGGCTGTAAAAAACCGTTATCTCACTGGCTCTTTTAATCATGGTTCTATGGCAAATGCTATGCCAATGGCTATGGGAGCAGGTCTTTCACACCCCGATAGACAAGTAATTGCATTTTGTGGAGATGGCGGCATCACTATGCTCTTGGGTGATTTAATGACCATTAGTCAATATAAAATACCTGTTAAAATCGTCATATTCAACAACAGATGCTTGGGAATGGTAAAGTTGGAGATGAGAGTAGAAGGCTATATGGATTGGCAAACCGATATGGTAAACCCGGATTTTGTAAAACTGGCAGAATCAATGAATATTTCAGCTTGGGAAGCTAAAGAACCTAAAGACGTAGCACAAGCATTGCGCAATGGTTTTAATCATGATGGCCCTGCCGTTATCAATATATTTACAGATCCAGAAGCATTAGCAATGCCTCCAACAATCAAGCTCGAACAGGTTATAGGAATGGCAAATTCTATTACTAAGCTAATGATAAATGGTAAAACAGCTGAAGTCATTGATATAGCTAAATCGGATTTAAAATATCTAAAAGAACTATTTTAAAAAATTATTTAGGGTATTTAAAAAGAATAAAGAAGAAGGACATTTTAATGGTTCAAATTTTGACTAAGCACAGATCTTTATTACACTAAATAAATAATAAAAATGGGTACACAAAGTGATAAGAAGGTATGGCCTAATCCATATACTGCATATCGAAGAACTTTGTAACCAATAAATTAAATAAATATGAAAACTTTAGATTTTACGCTTTTAAATGTTGTTTATGTCAACTGTACTTTGAAAAATCACCAGAAAATAGTCATACAGGCTCCTTAATGGAAGTTTCCAAAGCAATATTGATAAAAGAAAAGGTCAAGATTGATGAAATTAGGTTAATTGACCATGATGTAGCAAGTGGACTATATCCAGACATGACTGAACATGGCTGGAAGACAGACGAATAACCTTCCTTGTTTAAGAGAATTATAGAAGCGGATATACTTATTGTAGGAACACCTATTTCGCTTGATGAAAAATCTTCAGCAGCTCAAAAATTAATTGAAAGACTATACGCTATGAGCGGAAAAATGAATAATAAGAGGCAGTACATTTTTTATGGCAAAGTAGGTGGATGTATGATTACCGCAAATGAAGATGGAGTAAAGCATTGTGCAATGGGTATATTATATTCGCTTCAGCATATGGGTTACTCTGTTCCTCCTAAAGCAGATTCTGGATGGTTAGGAGAATTGGGCCTGGCCCAAGTTATGGAGACAAGGAATGGAAGGGTGAAAAATTAAAAACTCCTATTGGTTTTGAAAGTGATTTCACCAATAGAAATACAACATTTATGACCTATAATTTACTCCATCTGGCATCTCTGTTAAAGACAAATAATGCTTATCCTAGTTATGGGAATTCCCGCAAAGAATGGGATGATGGAAAGCGTTGGGAATTTGAAAATCCTGAATACAGATAAATATATAACTGACTACAATAATGTGTAAAAATGGATTTAAACGCGTTTTATACTAAACGTTATGAATGATTGCAATACAGCCATATCTTAAAATGTGACTATTATTAATTAGAAATAGAACATTCATCAAGATGAAAATTATTACTATTTTTTTCTGATGTTTTTTTGCCTTTGTTCTGGATATTCACAAAACGATTATCCAGAACCAGCAAAAACACCTACCCGACTATTTTACATTCAACATAGTAATAACCATACTACTTAGGTGTATGATGCAAATATAAAAGAAGAGATTATTGACCCTTCTCAACCAATTAATCAGTATCGAATAGTTTATACTCAAAATGGCATAAAAAAACCGTTGTCGGGTATACAAAGAAAATTCGCTTATGGAATGATTCTATTAGAATCAGAACCTGATTTATTCAAATTTCGTCTTGCTTCCAGGAAAAGATTATTTTTTTATCTCAATTACGATTCAATTGAAGGAGCTAGAATTTATGTAACTGTTAATAAGCATAAGATGTATTTAGACAAGATGTTCATACAACTTAAAAATGGAATTTTTGGTATCAATATTAAAGCCAAATATGTTCTATTTTATGGTGAAGATTATAATTCTGCCAAACCTGCCATAGCTAAAGTTATAGTAGAAAACCTACACTAAGTGCTTTCTTTATTGATGTACAGATTGTGATTAGATAAAAAAACGATTAATTACACGAATTAAAAAACATTACGAGTTCCTCAAAATATAAACGATACGTGGCGTATGAACTTCATGAGGTATTACCTTGGAGATGGGCATAGGATAAGAATGCTTAATATCATTGATTATTGTAGTTGAGAAGCATTAGCAAGAGAATTGGAAATATGTTTTCTCTTATAAAGAGTAGTGCGAGCTCTTTCTCAAGTAGCATAGTAATAACATAGATTCTGTAATCAATTTTTATATACAAACAATCAAAATGACCTATGTCAGTTCTAGCTTCAAAAAGTAAATGTATATTTTCTTTTAAGTAAGACATGAATTTCTGGACTATTATAAAAATAAGAAGGAAAGAAATGCTGCTAATCGTATCAGCTTCCGCTTCTCGAGCACCTTTTAACACAGGTTTAACCTTCTTTAACCGAGAGTTCATCATCATTTACCTATACTATAAGTAGTTGAAAATCAATAAAATAGAAAAATGAGCGATACTAGAAAATTTAAGAGAAAAGTAAAACAATCAAATCCTACAAATCCGTCTGGGGGCATCGATATCAATAATAAGACATTTGATATTGAAAAAAAAACTATAGATGAAAACCAAAGTAATAAATAGTTTCAAAAAGAACAATAGAATCGTATGGTTATCATGTTAATATCAATTGGAAAACAGCCATATGGGCATTATATGTTCTCCAGAATTGGAAAGAGAGGAAGACTTTTGTGTAGAAGTGGCCATTCCAAATGAGTTTCACAAAGGGATTGAAGGAATTTGGTCTCCTTAACACTTTTTAGGGCAACTGTTAACTATTGTTCAAAGACTACTTTTTTACCCTAGTTGAAAACCCAATATTAGATTTTACGAGTCTCATTTTGAAGGCCATACGAGAGATGGAAAGTAACTAATAATGAATGAGATTTATAGTAAACATAAAGTCACAATCACCAATTGGATACCTAATAAAAGGAGATACGCATTAAAAAAAATACATGTCTGATAACCGCCTCCACTAAATCAAAAGTCACTTTGGAAACAACTATTTAGATAAAACTCATTTTAATAGAAAGCACATGAAAACCAAGATAGAACTGGAGCAGGATATAATAAGTATTACTGCTAAAATTCAAAAGGAATTCCCCGAGTTATCGAAACACATTATTGAAATACCGGTAAACGATTCTGAAGATGATGAAATAGATATCAAAAACCTCGAGGATTATTATGATTCTTTAGATGAGATTTTGAGTAAATATGCTAAAACACATGGAGGAGTATGAAAAAAAAGCTCACTGAACGAAAAATATTTTAAGGAAGATATAGCTTAAAAACGATTAATTAAACTAATAAAAAACAAGTATGAAAATTCAATTTAATACCGATAAAACGATAAGTGGTAATGAAAAAGATCAGTATTATTTTACCTCCTTGATAGAAGAAGGTTTGAAAATTTTTGAATCCCATATTACAAGAATAGAGGTTCATCTATCAGATGAAAATGGAAAAAAAGAAGGACTTAACGACATGCGATGTTTGCTTGAAACCAGAATGGAAGGTAGACAACCTTTAGCAGTTTCATGTCAGGCTGATACCGTTGAACTTGCCATGTCTGGGGCAATTGACAAACTTACAGCTTCTTTAGAAACAATTATTGGAAGGATGCAAAACCATAAAAAAACCGCTTAATAAAAATTAAAATGAAAACACAAAAAAAACTAGGGATTTGGATGGATCATTCAACCGCAAATTTGATTGATTTAAATTTCAAGAAACACAGACGTTCCATAACATCAGATTTCACTTTTGACACAAAAGAAGAAGCGTTGAACAAAAGTGAAAATCTTATGCATAATAAAAGGCAGCAAATGCATGAAGCTTATTACAAAGAAATTGCAGGTGTGATTTTGAAATATGACAACGTGCTTTTATTTGGCCCGACAAATGCAAAAACAGAACTACATAATTACTTGAATAAGGATTCACATTTTAAGGATATACGTATTGCTATCCAATCAGCTGATAAAATGACGGATAATGAAAAAGATGCTTTTGTGGTAAATCATTTTGAAAATGTATAATAATAAAATGAATTATGAGAATCCTCAATTTTAGGGAATGCGCTTTATATAGCGGGTCATTTAGTTTGGAATTATATTTTGGATTTTCGTTTTGCCATATCGTATTCCAGGTCGTTTAAACAAGCCGGATTTCCCTCTTAATTTACTGCAGAAACGTTGCGCTTTACCGGTTAATAACAAAAGAAGAATATCTGGACGTAAAAAGTAATTCCTGAAAAATAAACTGGTTGATTTCAAATCATAAAAAAATAAAACTGGAAAATATTCAAAGCAGAATATACACCTAGAAGTATTATTTGAATAAAAATTGTAGAGGTAGTACCTATACAATTTAAAAACAAACAAAATGAATATAGAAAAATTAAAACTACCTCCCCAATTACAAAAAATACTTCAGTTCTGGCGACCTATTGTTTCATTGCTATTTTTGGCGATTATTCTGTGGTCATCACTTTTTCAGATTAGTACTGAAGAGGTAGGTGTTATTACTCGATTTGGGAAGTATGTCCGACAAGTAGAACCTGGATTAAATTTTAAAATACCTTTAGCAGAAGATGTTTATAAAGTTCCAGTAGAAAGACAACAAAAACTAGAGTTTGGTTTCCGTACGGCCCAAGCCGGAGTAAATACTCAATACAATAATCAATCATCAAATACAAAAGATGAATCACTAATGCTTACAGGAGATCTTAATCTCGCAGAGGTGCAATGGGTTGTGCAATATAGGATAGATAACGCTTATAATAACTTGTTTGAAGTTAGAAACCCTCAGAGCACGCTGCGTACACTTTCTGAAGCTGCAATGCGACAAATTGTCGGTGACCGAACCGTAAATGAAGTACTAACGGTCGGCCGTACAGAAATAGGAAGTAAGTCTCAAGAACTTATTCAACAAATATGCAGAGAGTATTCTTTGGGTATTAAAATAGAACAAGTCGTACTACAAGATGTGAATCCACCAGAGCCCGTAAAAGCAGCTTTTAATGCTGTAAATGAAGCGCAGCAAGAAAAGGAAACGCTTATTAATCAAGCAAAATCAGAATACAATAAAGTAATACCTAAAGCAAGAGGTCAAGCAGAAGAAACTATTCAACAAGCCGAGGGATATGCAGCCGAGCGTGTGAATAATGCGGATGGGGAAGCTGCCAGATTCACGGCGCTGTATAATGAATTTGTTAAGGCGCCTGAGGTGACGAAAAGAAGGGTTTACCTTGAAACAATGTCAAATGTGATACCCAAAATTGGAAACATGGTCATAACAGACCAAGAAGGCAATAACGTATTGCCATTATTGCAAATGGAGATGAACAAAAAAACTATAAATAATGAAAACTAAAACAATCCTAATTTCAATGTCAGTCCTTATTTTCCTGATAGGTTTTAACAGTAGTGTTTTTATTGTACAAGAAAAAGATCAGGTAATCATCACTCAATTCGGAAAGCCAGTCGGTGAAGCCATTACTACTCCTGGGATGCATTACAAGGTACCTTTAATACAAGATGCTAATTATTTCGAAAAGCGTGTTATGGAATGGAATGGTGACCCAAACCAGGTGCCAACCAAGGACAAGAAGTTCATTTTTGTGGACACCTATGCACGATGGCAAATTACAGACCCGCTTCAGTTTTTTAAACGGCTAACGAACGAACGAGGAGCGCAATCACGAATAGATGATATTCTAGATGGTGACACAAGGGATTTCATAGCAAACAATGATATTGAAGAGGCTGTGCGCACCAGTAACAGAGTCCCTGAATCCTCCGATAATGATATTATTGGTGATTCCCTGGCCAAGATTTATGTAGGTCGGGATAGTATCCAAGAAATGATCTTAGAATCAGCTAACAAACAGGCGGTTGAGCTGGGAATTAGGATCTTGGATTTTCGATTTAAGCGCATCAATTACGTGCAGGAGGTACAGAATCAGGTTTATGAGCGGATGAAAAGTGAACGTTTCCGTATCGCAGATAAATTCCGATCAGAAGGTCAAGGAGAAGCCTCACGTATCAACGGTGAAAAAGAACGAGAGTTAAAAAACATACAATCACTAGCATTTAAGGATGCTGAAATGATTAAAGGTAAGGCAGATGCCAACGCAGCCTTGATTTATGCAAAAGCTTATGATAGGTCAAGTCAATCCAGAAGTTTTTATGGCTTTCTAAAATCTATGGAAACATTTGAAAAAACATTTGATGGAAAAACGTCTATTTTTATTTCAACAGATAGCGAATTATACAAGTACTTGAAAAAGATGGATTGACGTTTTATGAAAAATTGATAAATACCATTTGTACTTATAAATAAAATCGTAAAAAATCTACTTTACATAATCGCCACTTTATTCACTCAGATTAATCAATTCAAAAGTATTTTGTTCAAGGCAAATAGTTTTGTAGTTAAGCTGAATATTATTTTGATGTGGAATGGTTAACTGCCGGAACACTACAAAAACCGCACAGGATCCTCGCATAGGTAAGTTATGGTAAGATTTGGGTGGAAGCTTTTTACATTCTCAGGAAAAACCTGTCCTAATTGACTTTGATATCAAATAACATCAAATCTATTCATTAAAAATAACAAGCCGAAAATAATCGATTTGTGTTACCCATGTGTTACCCGCAACTAAAAAAGCCGACTCCTAAAAGTCGGCTTTTCCCTTTGTACAGGCGGAGAGACTCGAACTCTCACACCTTGCGGCACTAGATCCTAAGTCTAGCGTGTCTACCAATTCCACCACGCCTGCATTTCCGATTTATTAACGGAGTGCAAATATATGGTAATTTTTCAATTTTAAAACGTATAGATAAAAACTTTTGAAGAGAATTCACATTAAGAATCCAAACAGTAAATTAGAACTTATTTGGTATTCATCAGTTCTACACCTTTCCAATTATCTTCTATTTCCTGTGTAATAAGATGTGCCGATTTATTAAGAAATAATTTTGAAGTCTGGTCGTCAGTATTCATTTTAAATATCTGCTGAAACGTAACGGCCGCCATGGCAAACTCCTTATTAAAAAACAAGTTCATGGCCTCATTAAATGTAGCCAGGGTATTCAGCTTGTGGTTGAGTAATATTTCAGTGTCCCCATTTATGCATTCGTAAAGGTCTATGGAGTTTTGTTTTCCCTTTAGCTGAACAGGCCCTAAATATCTAAAATCAAATTCATCTGGGTGCGTAAGATCATCCTTGCACTCTTTTGTTAATAAAATAGAGGTTCCGTAATGTTTGGAAAGACCTTCGACCCTTGCGGCGGTATTCACCGTATCAGAAATAATCGCTGCATCTAAACGCTTTATATCTCCTGTAATCCCCATAATCAGCTTGCCATTCTGCATGCCCACACCCACTTTAATAGGCAACCTGCTTTTTGCTTTGCGTTCTTTATTATATTCATGCAATTCCTTTTGCATTTCAACCGAAGCTGTAATTGCGTTTTGGGATCCCTTAGGAAAGAGCGCCATAAAACCATCTCCTAAATATTGCAGTATAAACCCATTATTCTTTCTGATAATAGGACCCATTTTATTGTTGAATGCATTGACGAACAAAAAATTTTCCTTGGGGCTCATTTTTTCCGATACCGAGGTAAATTCCCTAATATCTGCAAATACCACCGTTACTTCCCTTTCCACCAAATCACCCAAGCGCACCTCCGTAATATTATCCTTGCCTAGGGATTTCAAAAATTCGGAAGGAACAAATTTCTGACTTACCTCATGTATCTCGCGTATAGCTTCCTCCCTGTCATTTGCCTCTTTTAGTCCTTTCTGATAGAGGTGGGCACTTTCTATAGCAGATGCGGATTGCAGGGTGATGGTCGTAAGCAATTTAAGCTCTGCTGCAGTAAATTCTTTTTTCTCCTCATGGCCCAAAATTACTATACCTAAGGTTCTATGCTTTACCTTTAAAGGAGCATACATGACTGCCTTAAGATGTTGAATGGGAAGATTAGCCTTAATTTTATTCTCTGGCACTATGGCGGCGCTACCTCTCAAAATAAGTGCTTTCAGCACTTCGTTCTGGTCTTTTATATTTCTTTCGCTATTGGGGTTATCGCCAAACGATGCCAACTCCGTTACCTTATCTTCATCAGAATCATACATAAGAAATAGACCATGGGTAGACCCTATAATCTGTGAGGATTCTCGCAAAGCAATCTCAGCAATTGAAGTCGTATCGATTTTTTCGGAAATCATCTCCGATAAATCGTAAATCATATTTATTTCTCGGTACAAACTCAGCACTTCCTTCCCAATACTTTTCTTTTCAAACTCTTTGCACAGAAAAATTTTTATTAAATCAAAAATATATTTCCCTGCATTAGTAGCGGACTTGAATACGCCTAAGGATAAAGAATCACAGATGATTTCAACACTGTACGTGTGCTCTTTACTAACGGTACCCCAAAGCACCTTATTCGTAGCGTCTACCACTAAAAAATCTAACTTCAACAAAGCAGCGGATTGCTCTAACAAGGATATGGATTCTTTGTCTTTTTGAAGCACATTTTTCAATGCCCTAGTCCACAAAGAGTTGGATTTTTGATTCATACCGCATTAGCTATTTATAATTTCTTCTGCAATGCTCAACATCTCGTCCGGGTCAAAGGGTTTCGTCATATATTTATCCGCTCCCATATCTAAGCCCTTTTGTCGATCTACTTCTTGCCCTTTTGCCGTTAGGAGGATAATATAAACTTCCGTTAGATGTAGCTCTTTCTTTACCTTTTGGCATACTTCCATACCGTTCATTTTAGGCATCATCACATCTAAAAAAACCAAATTGGGCCTTTCCTTTTCAATAATTTGTAGCGCTTGTTCTCCATTTTCGGCCATCAACAGCTCTACGCCCTCATCTTCCAAATCCTCTAACGTTTGCTCAATAAGCATTCTAATATGAGGTTCATCGTCAACAATTAATACTTTTTTATTCATAGATTTTTTTTAGGCCGTTATGGTTTAGTCATTTATTCATAAACAAAGAACATCACATTCTCCATCCCTTTTGTAATCTTTAAATCCTTTATAAAGTTTTTATCGCCATTGTAAACGGAATTCAACATAATAATATCGGGTCTAGATTCACTGGCGGTCTCCAACAAGTTTTTCGAACTCGCCTCCATTACTTTGTATCCCCTTGCACTAAGTACATCTGTCAATGACTTTACGGCAGAGGCATCCTCATCAACCACAAGCACCTTCTTTTTAGATACACCTTGCTCCAATAATTCATCTATTTCGTAAAACAGTTTTT
Source organism: Maribacter sp. (assembly GCA_047633095.1). Lineage (GTDB taxonomy): Bacteria > Bacteroidota > Bacteroidia > Flavobacteriales > Flavobacteriaceae > Maribacter. The sequence continues at coordinate 27,685 of JBLIEO010000010.1, read as the reverse complement.
CGGTATCTATAGGTTTGGTCAAATAGCGGTCTACCCCAATTCTAAAACCACGTTCCTTGTCTTGAACAATAGATAGAATAATAATAGGAATATCCATGGTAGCTGGATCATTTTTTAATACTGCTGCTACATCAAAACCATTGATTTCTGGCATCATAACATCTAGTATAATAAGATCGGGCTTCTCCAAACGTACCATATCTAAGGCCGCTTTTCCATTTGCAGCCTCACGAACTCTATAGCCAGTATCTGTAAGTTCTTGACGTAATAGGGAACGTATTGGCGTATCGTCATCCACAACTAAAATGGTGGCCTTACCACCTACCTTTTTCTTTGATGTATGGCTAATCTGTTTCTTAAGACTTTTAAGAATTCGATCTAATTGTATGGGTTCTTGCTCGGCCGCTTCTCCCAACATAGGTATGGAAAAGAAAAAGGTACTACCTACGTTAAACTCACTCTTCATCCAGATGATACCTCCATGGTGCTCAATAATTTCCCTACAAATAGGAAGGCCAAGACCAGTTCCCTGTGGTTTATCGGTAAGGGTATCCCCTGCTTGCCTAAAGCGTTCGAATATTTTGTGCTTGTCTTCTTCTGCAACGCCAATACCCGTATCCTGAACCTCAAAAATAAGTTGTCCTTTCTCCTGGTATGCTTCAAGCATCACGGTTCCTTTCTCCGTAAACTTTACGGCATTGGATAAAAGGTTGATGATGACTTGAATTAATTTATCTTCATCCGCCTTTATAATAGGTAAATCTTCGGGAATATTCTTCTTTAGCTTCAGCCCTTTTTGCTCGAATAATGCTGACGTAGCGGCTATACCACGGTGTATAACATCTTGCAGAAATACGGGCCGCATATTCCACTCCATCTTACCCGATTCTATTTTTGCGAGATCTAGGACATCATTGATAAGATTGGTAAGGCGTTCCCCTTCCGATACCACTACATTCAGGTTTTCGCTCACCTGTTTCATGGTTCGTTTTATTTTTTGGTCTTGAACGGTAACCGCAGGAAATATCTTATCCTCCAAACGTTTACGTATAATTTTAGCAAAACCAAGAACGGATGTTAGCGGTGTTCTAAGCTCATGACTTACGGTAGAAAGGAAGGCGCTTTTTGCTTCGTTAGCCTCCTCTGCCTTTGCTTTTGCTTCTTTCGCCTCTTCGTATAACTCCGCATTATGCAGGGCGATACCTACATTTATGGCGATGGTTTTTAGGAGGTTTTTATCTTCCTCATTAAACCTGCTTTCTTGTTGAATACTCTGTACGCTTAACACCCCTATGACGGTATCCTCTACGGGAATTGGCACACCCAAATAGGAAACTGCCTGCTTTCCGGTATGCTTCACTCCTATTTTATCATACTCCGCATTAATATCTGCATCCTTGTTATGCAATAAAGGTTGCCCTGTTTTAATGATTTGGGAAGTCAATCCCTGCCCGTAGGTCATGGGTTCCATTACATCGCCATCTTGGTACGGGAAGTTAATAATGTTTGTATCAGAATCTAAAATGGCCAAATAGGTAATGTCCGATTTAAAGAGCTTTTTCATTTCATCTCCCACGAGTTGTATTAAATCGTTCAGCTGTAATTTTTCTGTCAAGGCCTGACTTACTTGGTTTACCGTTGCCAATTCCTTTAAGCGTTGGTTGGCTTCGGCGGTACGTGCTTCCACCGTATCTTCCAATATCTTTTGTTGGTTGAGTAGGATACTGGTTCGGGCTTTTACAATTAGGTATATTGTTCCCAAAAACGCTAATCCGTATAAGAGCAAGGCCCACCAAGTTGCATACCAAGGAGCCTTTATGGCAAATGAAACCGATGCTTCCTCGGTAATATCACCATAAATATTCTGGGCCTTAGTTTTAAAGGTATAAGCCCCAGCAGGAAGGTTAATGTATTCTCGTGAAGTCTGCGCCGTCCAATCGGACCACTTGTCATCCAAGCCACTTAATTGTGTACTGTACTTTATATCTTTTTGACCGATAAAAAGGGGTGCAGCATAACCAATGGTTATAGTATTCTTATCAGAGGGTAGACTAAGATGTTCCGGAAAATCAGTATTACCTCCATAGACCAATGAATCTCCTGTAATGGTCATTTTTCTCACCACTACTTTGAATTTAGGGAAACTAGGCTTTTCCAACTTGCCTTCGTACCTGAATACGCCATCTGGGCCGGGCAACCATACTACCCTAGACCCATCTGGTTTAGGATCTTCAGGATTAATATTAAGTATGACCGTATTCTTTAGCTCCTTGAACGTATCCGTATTAAATTCATACTCCCCATCTTTATCTTTCTCCGCTATCATAATCCCAGATCCTGCATTAAACCAAATTTTACCGTCCTTTGTTTGGTCTCCATCACTACCTGGTGAATCCCAATCAAAAAATTGATCAAAAAAGTATTTCTCTTTTTCAAAGCGCTGGCTTTCTTCGTTAAACTTATATGTTTCCTTTTCAACATAAGCAAAAACCCATACGTCATCTTCGTTTTCGTCTTCAGAGCCAGATATACCAACACCTGAATTTGGTAGTCCTTCCTTTTCACCGAGGGTTATATAGTCAGATTCGTCTAAAACAAGACGGCCGTCGATGAACTTGGGTAGTACTTTAAAAACTTCACCGTCGACAGAATTACTGACCCAAAGTGTACCATCTTTTTTCTCAAAAAAACCGTTCAAATTATTCAGCCTGCCCGTATTTGATTCTTCCTCAAACTGCCGGGTATTTTCATTAAAATATAAACTCATAAATCCTTGCTGATGATTCACAAAAATTCTACTACTGTCAACTTTTGATTGGCGTAAATTATTTGCCCTAAAATCGTAATTGATACTTTCCCTAACATGTTCCCAACCCTTATCCTTTATTTCTATTAATCCCATGCCATTGCTAACAGCGTACAACCGGTTTCGAAGTTTTAGAAATTTAGTAAATTGGCCAAAAGTTCCTGCAATTTCTTTTACCTTATTTTCAGTTTTATCCAAATAGGCAATACCGTTGTTGGTAGCAAAATAAAGAATACCGTTATTTCTTGCTACTCGACGAACAAGGGTGGTTAAACCAATAGTATCGTCTAATAAAGTTATGTCAGAATTTAAATTTGTGCTTGATATCCCATTAAAGTGCATCATCCATAATACCCCCCTAGAATCAACATAAACATAATTAACACTATTGTCAGGTAGGCCATTTGCCTTTGTATATTTCTGTAATAGCTTACCGTCATGATCCATAAGATAGGCCCCGTTACCAAAGGTGTTAAACACGTAACGCCCATCGTCCAAAGCAAATCCAGGCAAATAAAGTTCTCCTTTCACAAAAGAATCTACCTCTGTTTTAAAAGGGGTGAAATCAACGCCATCATACAGAAAAAACCCTTGGGTTCTTGTTCCAATGAGCACCTTATCATCATAGGGCAGTATACTGTAAATACGTTCACTTGTGAATTTCTCCCCATTAGGAACCAATTCAAAGGTGTCGTCGTCCTTAAGATAACAAAGTCCTACATCCCAGATTCTCAAATAATAGATATCATTAACAATGTCTCCTACGTGATAGCCCTTTTCTGAAGAAATTACTTTCATGGTTTTACCGTCCCAACAAAAGAGTTTAAACTCAGACCTAAAAATTACTCTTCCCTCGTAATAATTGACCTCCCATACCTCTCCAAAATTTCGATGTTCTTCTGGAATTTTATCAAGTAGTGATACAAATTTTAGGATTCCCGTTTCGGAAGGTTCCAAATAACCAAGCTCACTGGAACCCCCAACATGGATTACCCCGTTGTCATCCTTCACCAAACATCTTACCGAACTACCGGGAATTTCAACGGGCTCCCAGTTGACGCCATCAAACTGTAATACCTTGCCTTGATTAGCAAAGTACATAAAGCCATTATCCCCCTCCAAAGCCCACCAATTTACTGGAGAACCCCCATACTCTTGGTAGGTATAATGGTTTATTAACGGCCTACCCACCTGTTCTTGAGCACTACTTGAAATAAAAAATGAAAAAATAAAGATAAAAGCTAGACAACGAATTTTGCCCATAGCAATACTGTAACAGTTCTTTTGCATGTTGGTCGGTATTATTAAAAATAATGGAGGGGAATGAAGTAATTAAATATACAAAATAAACGATAACCTACTTTATTTGTTTGATAAAAAAAGAATGCAACTACAGTATTCGATATTATTTACAACTACTATTTAAACAGAATTAGTTAAAAAGCTTCTTTTTCGTACTTTTGAAACTTTCTAAAAAATGCTATGAAGCAAATTATAAATTACATTACAAATCATAAACAACGTTTTTTAAACGAACTCATATCCCTTCTTAAAATACCGTCCATAAGTGCAGACCCTGCCTACTCGAAAAATGTATTAGATGCGGCCGACTTTGTGAAATTATCCTTAGAAAAAGCAGGGTGCGACACGGTAGAGATTCACGAAACAAAAGGATACCCTATTGTTTACGGAGAAAAATTTATCGATAAAGAGCTTCCTACCATTTTGGTCTACGGACACTATGATGTGCAACCACCAGACCCCATAAACCTTTGGAACTCGCCACCGTTTGAACCGGTTATTCAAAAAACAGCATTACATCCAGAAGGCGCCATATTCGCAAGAGGTGCTTGTGATGACAAGGGTCAGATGTACATGCACGTAAAGGCGATGGAACTTATGGTCAACACAAACCAACTTCCGTGTAACGTAAAATTCATGATTGAGGGTGAGGAGGAAGTTGGGAGCAATAACCTAGCGGTTTATGTTGCGAAAAATAGGGAAAAACTAGCCAACGATATCATCCTTATTTCCGATACCGGAATGATTGCTAATGATGTACCCAGCATAACTACTGGCCTAAGAGGGTTAAGCTATGTAGAAGTAGAAGTTACAGGTCCGAATAGGGATTTACACTCTGGGCTTTATGGCGGGGCGGTCGCCAATCCCATCAATATCCTTACGAAAATGATTGCGTCATTACATGATGAAAATAACCATATTACCGTTCCAGGTTTTTATGATGCCGTAGAAGAATTATCCAAGGAAGAACGTGGGGAAATGGCAAAAGCACCTTTCTCCTTAGATGCGTATCAAAATGCCTTGGATATTGAGTCAGTTTACGGGGAAAAAGGATATACTACGAATGAACGTAATTCCATTCGTCCTACACTAGATGTAAACGGTATATGGGGCGGCTACACAGGCCAAGGTGCAAAAACAGTTATTGCCAGTAAAGCCTATGCGAAAATTTCCATGCGATTGGTACCACATCAAGATTGGAGAGAAATTACGGAACTGTTTAAAACACATTTCGAAAGTATCGCGCCAGCAGGGGTAACCGTAAAAGTAACACCGCATCATGGCGGCCAGGGGTATGTAACGCCAATAGATACCATTGGCTACAAAGCGGCCTCAAAAGCCTACGAAACCACCTTTGGCAAAAAACCTATTCCCCAGCGCACCGGCGGGAGTATTCCCATTGTTGCTCTTTTTGAAAAAGAATTGGGCAGTAAAACCATTCTAATGGGCTTTGGTTTGGATAGCGATGCAATACACTCTCCTAACGAACATTTTGGGGTGTGGAACTACTTAAAAGGTATTGAGACCATACCTTATTTCTATACCTATTTTACCGAATTGATGAAAGACGAAAATTAAGCTGGCTAAGCGCCATTATAACGATTGTCTTTGCGAGAAGGTGATTTATCGTTTAAGTTACCTCAAAGAATAAAGCCGACGAAGTACTCTTTTAACTAGGTCTTCCTAAGCACCAGATTGATTCCTCTAAAAAAGGGAGGATTGCAAGGATGTATTCCAGATTTGGAAAGGAATAAAAGGGAATGGAGACCAAACCTTACTTAAATGATAATTTCATCAGGCCGATAAAAAATACTGGCTAAACGTAATCGAAGCGGATTGGTTGAAGTGGGAAATCGCTATTAAGTATGGCAATTTAAGTTGTTTTAGTTTAAAACTTGGTAGTTTTTAGCAGATCAACAAAACACATTTGAACGAATAACAATAAAGCTAAATAGCAATACTAGCGCGTTCAAAAAGACTGGAAACGACTCTCACCAGTTTGTTTAAATCTACTGGTTTCGCCAAATAATCAGCAATACCTAATTCAAATCCCTTTTCTATTATGGTTATATCCGTACTACCGGACATGATAAGAATTGGAATATTAGAGTTTTTCTTAATTCTAATGTACTCGATAACCTCAACCCCATTCATTCTAGGCATATGATAATCCACGATTACAAGATTTGGCTGAAATTGCTCAAACATTTTAACACCTTCCAAACCGTCAGACGCGGTTTTAACCGTATACCCTCTATTACTTAATATGCGCTGAATAAGATAGGTAACTAAAAACTGATCGTCTATGGTCAATATTTTCATATATGTCGCTAATTGGGGGGTTCAACATAACTTACCTGCATTTTTTACCTAACCTCGGTTTCCTAAAAAGTATTTGATAATAAAAATGTAGGGTAATTCTTACTTATAACTAATAAAACAACACCTTTATTGTATCCTTTCATCGAATAGCACAAAAAAATAACCTTAAATTAAATAGCGACTAAGAAGTCTTCTTTACATATTTAGTAATAAGCACCGTGAGTGTTGGTCCTACTTTACCCTCAATATATTCTGCATTCTCTCTATCGACAGAAATTCTACGTACCGCTGTACCTTGCTTGGCAATTTGACTAGAACCTTTTATTTTGAGGTCTTTAATAAGTACCACATTATCCCCATTTTGTAAGATAACACCGTTGACATCTCTATGAATTATTTTTTCAGACTCATCCTCACCTTCTCCTGTAGCTTTTGCCCATTCTAAGGTTGCATCATCCAAATACATCATCTCCAATAAATCTTTGGGCCAGCCCTCGCCCTTTAAGCGAGAGAGCATTCTCCAAACCACAGCTTTTACCGCGTCATGTTCGCTCCACATACTGTCGTTTAAACACCTCCAGTGGTTGGCATCCATTGTTTCTGCGTCCGCTATTTGGACGTTACATGTTTCGCAGATTAGCATACTGCCATCTACACCTCCAGTAGATTTTGGTGGGACTTCATATACATTTAATGTTGTGTTCGCTGTACATAATTCACATATCCCGCCACTTCTATCTTTCAACTGTTCCGCTACGTCCATGTTTCTCTATTTTACACCTACAAACTTAGCCTTTTAAAAAGACTTCAAACGCTTGCGCGTTACTCCAAAAAAAAAGGAGTCGGGCTATACATTACAAGTCCACTTCGTAAAAAGAAAGACAAATACGGGCTTTTCATTACTATCCCTAACGCAAAATAATAAATACTCTATGTTTGTAGAATCAAAATATTTCCTCTATGTTTGTAGAACAACATACAAACGTATCCAAATGCAGCTATCAAAATCGGAAGAAGAACTCATGAATATTATCTGGAAGTTAAAAAAAGCGTTTATGAAAGATCTTTTAGATGCGCATCCAGAACCAAAGCCCGCTACCACTACGGTAGCCACCCTATTAAAAAGGATGACGGACAAGGGTTTTGTAAGCTATGAGCGTACTGGCCGAAGCAGGGAATATTATCCCTTGGTAAAAAAGAAAGATTATTTTGCTAAGCATGTAAACGGACTCATAAAAAATTTCTTTAACGACAGTCCAGGACAATTTGCCTCTTTCTTTACCCAAGAAACCAATTTGAGCAAAACTGAGTTGGAGGAATTGAAAAATCTAATTGATACCGAAATTCAAAAGAAATAATCATGGGCATCTACCTTCTAAAATTCACGGCCTGCCTAGCACTATTCTACTTTTTCTATAAAATATGTTTAGAAAATGAGAATATGCACACCTTCAAACGCGTGTATCTCTTGTCATCCTTAGCAGCAGCATTAATTATCCCTGCACTCGTATTTACAGAATATGTTGAGGCACCTCTTATCACCTATGTATCAAACCAGGAATACCCAGTACCACAAGCAACCAATGAGCCAATTGGCATACCTATGGTCTTAGAGAAAGAGGTCTTGGATATAGCACCTATCTTATGGGCCATTTACTTTATTGGATTAGCATTTTTTGTAATTAAGTTCCTTAGAAATCTAGTTCAAATCTTTAGGAGAATATACGGTAATCCAAAACAGCGGTGGCACCAATTTCTCCATGTCCTATTACAGGAGCCATTACCACCCCATACGTTTCTACATTATATATTTCTTAATAAAACAAAATTTGAGGCGAATGAAATCCCAAAAGAAGTACTACTGCACGAACAATCACACGCAAGTCAAAAACATAGCTATGATATCATTTTTGTAGAGCTACTACAAGTCATTTTTTGGGTAAACCCTTTCATTTACTTCCTTAAAAAAGCGATAAAACTCAACCATGAGTTTTTAGCAGACCAAGCTGTTATTAAAAAAGGCATATCGCAGACCGAGTACCAAAACACCTTACTGTCTTACTTATCACATGACCGTTTTGAAAAACAGGAATCCATCAGTATTGCAAATGCCATCAATTATTCATCAATCAAAAAACGTTTTAACATCATGAAAACAAAAACCTCTAAAAAAAGAATCCTACTCCGCAGTCTTCTTGTGCTGCCGCTATTCAGTTTGCTCCTCCTTGGATTTAGTGAAACCAAGTTGGTTCAAAAGCAACTCAAATCTAGCACCTATATTAACAAACAAATAAACGAAGTACTACCTCCTATAAAAATTTATATCAACGAAAAACAAGAAATAACTATCGAGGAAGAAATTATAGAATTAAAGGGTATCGTGAAAAAATTATCTCAAATTATCAAATCAGGTAGTACCGAACCTACTTCCAAACAGGAAGTTCATATTGAGACCAAAGGAAATCTTAATATAACGCTACTAAAATTGATTGAAGAACAAATAACAAAGGAAGGTATTACCTTAACAACGGTTACTGCAGATCTAATAAAAGCAACGAATAAGACCTTGGATAACTATAGTGGAATAGCTTTTATTGCTAGGGACACCCTTCAATTAAAGCAAGATGATGGCACATTTGTTTTAGGATTTACAACCAAAGAAGATCCTGTTACGTCTAAAACGCAAAATTCTACCAAAACTAAACAAGATGGCGCTACTGTAGAACAACTAGCAGAATACAACAAACTAGCAAATCACTACAACAGCCAATCCCGTAACAAGATGAAAATCTATAAAAAAGACGTGGAGCGCCTGGAGTATCTTTTCTCTAAAATGTCGGACGAACAAAAATCCACCGCTGAGGCTTTTCCCGATTTTCCAGAACCACCACCTGCTCCAGAGGCTCGGCAACCATTACTCGAAAGACAGGAAGCGGAAATAGCGATTCAAAAAATCATTAAAGAACAAGACCCTTATGGTATTGTCGGCACAGGAATCAATAAGCGCATGGTTGAAAAAACTGAAGAAGAAATTCTAGTAGAACAGCCTCCCCAACCTCCTAACACAAGAAAAATAGAACTCGACGAACAGGCACTTCAAAATGCACTGGATGAAAAGGAAATATTCGCTGTTGAAAATGTACAAGTTTACCAATACAATAATAGCGTATCAGCAAAACCAAATAGTAGTTTAATCCATTATTTAGTCAGCACCGACCTCAATAATGCACAGTTTTATTTTGAAGGAAAGAAAGTTTCGTCAAAGGAAGGCTTGAAAATAATCAAAAATAAAAAAGACATAAAGGTGGAAACTATACCGCATACAACTAAACAACCCGAAGTACGCATTTATAAATCAGAAAGCAAAGGGTCTATTCCACCGCCGCCATACCCACCACACGGGCCAAACGTCCTCAAAGGAACCGTCAGTACTATTCTTTCGCCACCTAGTCCAGTAGTGCTAAAAGGAACAACAAGTGCTATACCTGCACCACCAAAACCGATAACACCTATAGCACATGTCATAGCCATGGCAAAAAAAGACGCACAGTTCCTTTACGAGGGTGAAGAAATTAGTTCGGATAAGGCCATTGACCTTATAAAAAGAAATAAGGACTTACATATAGATAGTAGGGCAGGCAAAGGAGAGCAACCGGTAGTTAAAATATCTGCGTCATCCATAAGGAACTAATTAGCCCTAGTTATAACTTAAAGATTCTAGCCCCGATTTTCGGGGCTTTTGTGTAACAATTCTACAGAAATTACGTTCTAACAGGTAAGTCAATCATCAATCAAAAAACGATCCATCATGTTACAACGCTTTTTCATCCTTTGTTCGGGAGCAGACTCGGAGCTATTAGAAACCTGTTCCAAAGGGGAACAGAACAAGTATGCCGGTATTGGAGCTACTGTTTTTTTTACCGCTATCATGGCACTTATTGCCAGTAGTTATGCCTTATTTACAGTTTTTGATAATGTGTATGCAGCTGTATTTTTTGGTGCGATTTGGGGCCTGCTTATCTTTAATCTAGACCGGTTTATAGTATCTACCATTAAAAAAAGGGATAGCTTCAAAAGCGAACTACTACAAGCTACGCCACGTATTATTTTGGCCATCATTATTGCTGTCGTCATTTCCAAACCCTTGGAAATGAAAATCTTCGAAAAAGAAATCAATCAGGTATTGCTAAAACAAAAGAACGAGCTAACCTTAGCGAACAAAGACCAGTTGGCCTTACAATACGCCCCTAAAATTGATGAACTTAATCAAAACATAAGCTTTTTAAAAACCGAGATAGCTACAAAGGAAGCAGAGACGAATGCGCTATATGACACGTACATCACGGAAGCAGAAGGGACGGCTGGTACAAAATTATTAGGTAAAGGCCCTGTTTATGAAGAAAAACGTCAAAAACACGATGCGGCATTGACCGACCTTCAAAATTTAAAAACGACCAACGCTGAAAAAATCAGTGGATTGGAAATCCAAATCACGAATTTAGACACAGCATATGCAACGGCAGTCCAAAACTCCCAACCCATTATAGATGGTTTCGACGGACTCATGGCGCGTATTACGGCACTCGGAGAACTACCTTGGTTTCCTTCTTTCTTTATTTTTTTACTGTTTCTTGCGATTGAGACATCGCCCATTATTGCTAAACTCTTAGCACCAAAAGGGGAATACGATATTAAATTGGAGGAAGAAGAAAGCATTTTAGCTTCTTGGGTAGCTCAAAAGATGGCACAACGCGCACTTATCGTCACGACAGACAATAAAATCAATCAAAAAATCTATGAAGATTTAAAAGGAGAGGAAGAGTTGTACGGCTATAAAAAGAAAAGAGCCGAAGAGCTACTGCGCCTCCAAGCCGATACTTTTCACGATATCCAGGTTAAAGGATTGAAATAAAAAAAAGGCAGTACGAATACTGCCTTTAAGACAGATACGAGGGAACTATCGTAAAATTCTTATCGTACATTTATGATGTGATAGGCGCATGTGTGCTTCGTATTATTTCATTTGCGGTTACACTCACATCACCTATCTGGTATACTTTTTTAGAACCATTAGTTTGTGAATACCCTAGGTGTTTTTTTTGTTTTTGACTTTAGTAATACTCTTATTGGTGCTAGTTATACAGTAAAGCTAGCACCTTAATCAAAGAAATTTACGCTGGATTCGATGAGTACAGTAATAAGAATAGGTGAATGGCAAAAAAGTATAGATGAACGAAAAGAATTTATAATTCGGTTATACAACAAGAACAGATAAGCGCGTAACCTTAGTTAATTGCCCCAAATTCTTTCCCAAAGAAGGGGTAGTAGTTTTTCTGCATCTCCACGAAATTTTGGTGTTTCCTTAACCATTAGCTGATTAGTAGTCCTATCCAGCTCATAACTAAAAGCAAATTGTGTCTCCTTAGGGTCTAGACTCATAAGGCCGAATCGTAAATCGTTAAAATGAAGCATATCCTTTTTCTCGCTTATGGTATACCACCCTTCACTGATGGCAATAAGGCGTTTTACCTTATCCGTGTCTTTTAAATCACCCAATAACTGGTGGTTCTTCGGAAACGCCTCAAAATCAATTTCCTGACTATCAAAAAAAGAATAGTTTCCAATCATATAAGCATCTTCTGTATCGATATTGGCCGTCCACAAAATGGTATTCAAAGGGCTGGGCCTTATATCGATATCGGTATACACAATTTTTTGGGCATCTAAACTTGTGGTAAAGGATTGGTAAGCTACTCCTTTCAGTATCAGCGTCAATACCAAGTACGAGCTACTAACCACTAAACCCAGGCGATTGTATTGTCTACGCTTGGCCGAAGTTCGCTTTTGAAATGCAGCTAAAATCAATAAGAACAAAAAAGGGAACGTATATAAAGGGTCTATTACAAAAATACTTTGAAAGGCCAATCTGGTTGTAAAGGGCCAGAATAACTGCGTACCCCAAGTAGTAAAAGCATCAAGAATAGGATGGGTAAACAGACCCAAAAAGAACAGCAATGACCAATCGCGCCATGTAGCTTCTGCTTTGCGATGTAGTTTCCAAACCAAGTAACCAAAGAACGGAGCAAATAATACTGAAAAAAGAATGGAATGACTAAAACCTCGATGCCATTCCGTAGCGGTAACGGTATCCACAAAATAGCGTGTAATGACATCTAAATCTGGAATAGTTCCGGCAATGGCGCCATACAGCATAGCTTTATTGCCGACCTTCTTTCCCAATACGGCCTCGCCTACCGCCGCTCCTAATACAATTTGTGTTAATGAATCCATTTAATAAATAAAGTTCTATTGTCAAGTTCAAGTTTGATGTTCGCTGCACTTCTAGTGCCCGCTACCAACTAATCAACAATTCCCATCTTCTTTAGTAAAAACGAAGCGTTCATATTCTGACAAATACCATCCTTAAACGTATAATCAAAATGGAGTTCATCATCTATAATCTCCGCATCAAAATAATGGTTTTTAACCTCTGGCAATTCTATGGCAACCGCACAGAGGCTTAGGTCATGCGTTGCGATTATACCGTTGGCATCAGAGGCTACCAAACGCTCCACAAATTTTCGGGAGCCTTTGGCCTTATCGGTACTGTTGGTTCCTTTTAGAATTTCGTCCAACACAATAAAATAGCGATCGAGCTGAATTTCGTCTACAATAAACTTTAACCGCTTTAACTCTGAAAAGAAATACGATTCATCGTCTGTAAGCGAATCCGTGGTGCGCATACTGGTTATTAATTTAATGGGGGCATAAGATACAGATGTTGCACAAACAGGCAGACCTACATTGGCCATTACAATCTGCAAGGAAACCGTGCGTAAAAAAGTGCTCTTACCGGCCATATTTGCACCCGTAATAATAAAAAATTCTTCGTTTTTGATTTCAAAATCGTTCAACACGCTCTTTTGTGAATCTAGTAGCGGATGCCCTGCATTTTCGGCTTTTATGGTCGTACCTTCCGCTACAATCTGCGGAAATGTGTAGTCGGGATGGTTAAATACATAATTTCCAAGACTGTTCTGCGCATCAAAAAAGGCAATCACGTCAAACCATTCTGCAACAGATATGCCGTGGTTGGCGATCCATTTTTCAATCTTAAAACTTGTAGCAAGACCAGTAAGGAACAAACCGTTTCCAAATATTGCGTAGATAATGTTATTATTCTGATCCAAACTGGATAAGAGCTTTGAAAAATCGGCTAGCACCAAGGATGTTTTTCTTCCTTGACTCAATATTTGCTTCTTCTTAGCGTTCAAAATTTCTGAAGTGAAGTCCTTTTCCTCTATTAATTTTAATACCTGGTTGTATTGCTGGAATGTAGATTGAATTTTACCAGTGGACAAGCCTAAATTCATTATTTTTTTAAAAAATACACCCGAAATAAACACCCCAAAAAACACCCAATATATTAAAATAGACTCCCAGATGATATCCAAAAAATATAAGACTAACACGACTACGGACAACCCTGAAAAAATCCAAGGCAAAAACCTCATCAGCTTAGGCACAAAAGGCGTATACGTTTTTAACCAAGAAACAATAGTTTGCGTACTCGTTTCTGTCTTTGCTAAGGCAGCGGTGGCTGAAAAATTTTGTCTCCATTCCGGGAACTTGGCCAATTCCGCAATACTTTCCTGCTTTTGGGCTATGCCATTTATACTGTTCTCCGCAAGAGCAGCTGCCAAGGTATCGCTGCCCTGTGGCAATGCTGTTCTATTTATGTATTGATAAAAGGAGCCTATGCCGAACAGGTCTATATCCTGACTATAAAAATGCATAGGGTCTTTGTACGCTTCACCATCTGGTAAGTTGTGAAAATTACGTTGTAACACCTGCACCTCTATTTCATTGATACGGATAAGCTCTTTTAGCTTGTCCCGCTTATTTTGCAGATTGCTATGTCTGGATACTAAATATAAAAACGACACTATGGTGACCAAAATAACAGCAGCTACAAATTTGGTATTGCCATACAGGAAATACACAGCAAGGATAGCAGCCAAAAAAATGGATAAGCGCAGCATACTGGAAGCAAATAATTGCTTTTTTAGCTTGGAAAGTTCGGTGGTATATTTCTGAATCTCAGATTGATAAAAAGAAGCGACATCTTGCATTGTAGCGATACGGTTTTGCAATTAAAATGCAAAGATATGGATAAGGGACTTAAGGAAGTGCGTCCAATTTGGCCTTCAATTTTTTCGTGAACTTGGCAACCACTAAATCGTAGGAATGATCAATAAGTTCTTTAGTTACTCTTGGGTCTAAACGGGCTATATAAATCGTGTTCCAATGCACTTTGCTCATATGCCATCCTTCTATTATTTCCTCATAGTCCTCCCGTAATTGAATAGCGCGTTCTGGATCGCATTTTAGATTTACCTGAGTAGGTGTTTTTTCCAAACCACTTAGTGCGAACATTTTTCCCATGACCTTAAAAACTAAAGTTACGGCATCAAACGGAAATTCTTCCGTTATCCCCTTTTTGGAAAGGGAATAGTCCCTAAATTCTTCTATGTTCATACTGTTGTAATTTAGCATTTACAACTTCTTTGAGCTTGACTAAATCATCCCAAACATATCTGATTTTCCAAAATTCAATATCCCCAATATCATCTGCCTTAAGCGTTTCCGCTCTTCTTCCCTTTAATTTATCATAGAAATTAATAGCGGCATCATTACTGTCTAAAACCCATAAATACATTTTATCCATTCCAGCACGAGTAGTAATTTCATTGATAAGGCCTTGCATCAATAAAGTGCCCAAGCCTTTGCCATTGGCCATAGCACTTACATGAAGATTATCTAAATATGAACCGTAAAGGGGGCTTTCGTCGACATAGGCACAACAGAATCCTAAAAGCATTCTTTCTTCTTCCGCAAGAAGGATGTATTGATTCGCAGACGGATTTAAACATCGTTCTTTCCAAACTATCTGCCGGTCTAGATGTACCTCATAATCCAAAAAATAATCACTAAAGCATTTTCTATAATTCTGCTGCCAGTTTGTTGCATGTAAGGTAGCGATGTTACCGTAATCTTCTTTGCTCGCTTGTCTAAAAGATATCATTAGAATCAGATACCTGTTGAATCATACACGATTACCTTGGTCCATAATCCGCTGGACTCTTCTACAAACTTTTTATGCGGAGGTTCATCTTGATAGTTCTTTTGGGCCTCCGCAGATTCAAAAGTTACAATTAGCGAATACGTAAAGGAACCATCAACCACATCCCTACCCGCTCTGGGAGGCTTTCCAATGAATTGTGTTTTGGCATAGGCCGAGTTATCTAAAAAAGTTCGAAGCGATGCCTCAAAGGCTTGCCTATCTGATGGACTATCAGGATTTTTTAACCAAAAATATACGGTATGTGCAAAATTAGAATCAAATTGGCTCATCTTTTTAGTTGTTTGTCCTAAGGCCGTTCCTATCGTTATTAAAAATAGTAAAGTTATAAGGGTTCTCATTCGTTGTTCTTTAGCTTACTTTTTTGTCTTCTTAAAAATACAACTTTAATATTCTATACGTTTCTTTTGTTCCTCCGTAATTTTTAAGGCTGAATAGTCTAATTCCCAACCAATAGTCTCTACTATTTTTTCGATTAGCAACACCGTATGCAAGGCTTCCTTTCTTGCTGTTTCCATAAGGCCACTTTCTGGAATTTTTTCCAAAATATGTTTTTTAGCTTCTTGGTTAAGTGTCGTAAGGTCGTCTGGGGTAAAGGCATTGAACATCCCGTTTTTAATATCATAAAAATCTAGCTCCGGCTGAATAGATAGTACTTCTGGCTCAGGAAAACTAGTAAGAATAATTTTCTTTTTTCCATCATCAGCATGCATGAGTACCTTTTTTAAATCGTATCCAATTTGAGCTTTAGCTTTAATCACGATTAATGCTTTTTTCTTACTACTGACTAAACTTAAAAAACGTTCTCTGGTGTTCTCATATTTATAAATTTCAGCAAAATCACCTTCCACCGATATCAATTTACAAACACTTTTTATTTTCTCCAGCAATACGGTAGATTGATGGGTAGTCAACTCCTTGTTCTTTTTCTTCTTGAAAAAGGTAAATAACCAATACATAAAAATCGCACCTAAGATAAGCCCAAGAAACAATTCAAAAATATTATCCATACAGTAAAGTTACTAAGAAAGTAAAGTATTACGCTGTTATTTTATACAAGACTGGCCTACTAGGACTTGCATCATTCTCAAAAGGTGCCACTTGCAGGTTTAAAAAATAGCTGCCGTCCAAAATTACATTGTGTACATAAATGAATTCGGTTATGGTAGCCTCTTTACGAACAACACCGCTTACATTCCAAAACGCCTTGTGCGCCAAAAGTGCTCCATTATCCTTTTCCTTATCCACCGATGGTAAATCTATCAACAAATGCTGCACCCCTATTTCTACCAAAAATTCCACAGCACCCTCCAACAGATAAGGCGGATTGGAATGCGCATACTGTCTCGACATCTTAGATGTAGTGTTAGGCAGAGTGCGAATAACAAGGGCTTCCATCTTTCTATCGCCAATAGCATTTTGTAACTGTTTTTTAGTAATTATAAAATCGTCATCTATTTTTCCGGGTGCAATTGTAACTAACTCCGCTAGAAAAAAGAACTGCTTTAAGCTTTGATTGATAGAGTTAAACTCCTGCGAGATATGTCCCACACATTCCGTATGCGTGCCATGTGCGTGTGGATTAAACCAAATATCATTAAAGTTGGTAGTTGCTCCCTTTTCTATACTACCTACAAAATCACCTTGGGTATGGGGCACTATCCGTGGATGCTCCACATACCATGCATTTACATTGGAGGCATCACCACGAAGCGGCATGGAAATATCTAGCGGTTTTGATAAGTTTATTTGGTACTCTTTTTTGTTGTGTAGGATAATGGTTCTCATAGCTGTCTGTCTCTTTCAAATTTACTCCATTTTCAACATAAATAAATCCGCGGCAATACCATCTACCAAGAACCTACCTTTGTTGGTCGCTAAAAGCACATCACCATCCAAATACAACAGATGCTCTCCTATAAATTTATCGGCCTGAAGCATTAAATATTCCTTGTATTTTTCGCCGAATTCCGACTGTACCGTATCGAGCGAAATACCCCAAACGGTGCGAAGTCCGGTCATAACATATTCGTTATACTTATCGGTCGTTGAAAGCACTTCGATTTCCATGGGTAGGACACCCTTATTTATTGACTTTATATACTTTGGATTATTATTGATATTCCACCCACGTCTATGTCCATCAAAAGAATGCGCAGACGGACCAATACCAATATAGTTCTTCTGTTGCCAATAGGCAGAATTGTTCTTGGAGAAATAGCCCGGCTTCCCAAAACTGGAAATCTCATAACAGGAATATCCAGCAGCTATGAGTGTTTCGTTTAAGAGATCAAAATGTGCTTGCGCCACTTCATCTTCCGCTGGTTTAACCAGGCCTTTTTTAACGAAATCGAACAATGCCGTTTTAGGTTCTACGGTAAGAACGTAGCTAGAAATATGAGGGATGTTAAAAGACAAGGCTTTTTGAATATTGGCCTTCCAACGGTCTTGACTCATATTGGGCATACCATAGATAAGGTCGATAGATATATTATCAAAATGGCGCGTCGCCAATGACAAGGATTCCATTGCCTGTTCGGAGGAATGTGAACGATTCATTAGCTTTAAATCTTCTTCAAAGAACGATTGTATACCAATACTCAACCTGTTGACAGGACTTTCCGAAAGCTCCAAAATCTTCTCAGAAGTAAGATCATCCGGATTGGCTTCTAAGGTTATTTCAGGTTCACTTATCACCTGATAATTAGCATAGACTCCGCTAATAAGCTGCTCTAATTCCTGAGTATTCAATACGGATGGCGTTCCCCCTCCAAAATAAATTGTCTCCACCAAGGTGTTTTCAAATTCATCCTTGCGAAGCTCCAATTCTTTACATAAGGACGCTACCATAGCCTCTTTCTTTCCCATAACTGTTGAGAAATGAAAGTCACAATAATGACAAGCTTGTTTGCAAAAAGGGATGTGGATGTAGATGCCGGACATTTTTTAGTTTTCAGTTAGCAGTTTCAGTAGGTAGTTATTCTTCTTTAACCCCAAACTTTCCTGGATTATTTATCATATAATTAATCAGCCTACCTACTTTTTCACTATCGCTATTTAGTTCTTTATAAATACCCTCTCCAAAGTAGCGACACTCTTTTCCGAACTCCAACCAAGTTTGGGTTTCCGCGTTTTCGGCATCACTATCGCTTAATTTACTGATAAAATTTTTTGTGTCTCTTTTTTTTCTATAGGCCTCCGAAATATTTGCACTCACACTACGCAAAGACCTTCTTATTTGATCGATTAAAGAATACTTTTCCTCCTTAGGAAAGGATTTGGAAAGTTCAAAAATCTTTATTGCTAGTGCAAAATATTTTTTATAAGCCAATACATCTCGAAAACTCATAATAACGGTTTTTATACTATTGATAAATGCAAAAAAAGATATGTAGCAAGCATTAGCTAATTTCATTCAACACCGCATACTGCCCACTGTTACTGCCTACTTCTTACCCTTCACCTTCCCCACTCTAGACTCATTCTGCTTCACAAAAGAATCCCATCCAGAATAACTCTTACCCACCTCAATACGACCTTCGTTATAAAAGTGGCAAACGGCAGCAGCCAATCCGTCTGTGGCATCTAAATTTTTTGGTAGGGTTTTTAATCCCAATAGGCTTTGTAGCATTTTCGCTACCTGCTCCTTACTGGCATTTCCGTTTCCGGTAATCGCCATTTTAATTTTTTTAGGCAGGTACTCTGTAATGGGAATTTCGCGAGAAAGGCCCGCTGCCATGGCAACACCTTGTGCACGACCCAATTTGAGCATGGACTGCACGTTCTTTCCAAAAAAAGGAGCCTCAATGGCAATTTCATCCGGGTGATAGGTATCTATAAGCTCTATGGTCCGTTCAAAAATAAGTTTTAGCTTGGTATAGGGATCGCTGTATTTTTGAAGTAAGAGCTCGTTCATTTGCATGAACTCCATTTTTTTCCCCACCACTTTAATAAGGCCAAAACCCATGATTGTAGTTCCAGGATCTATGCCTAGTATAATTTTTTCGTTTGCCAAATTTTCTACTTGGTGTTTAATTGGATAGGGATTCTAAACTTGGTACGGACCGGAATACCTCTTTTAAGCGCTGGTGCAATTTCTGGAACCGTTTTTAGACTTTGGGTTACAATACCATCAAATTCTGGCATTTGCTTTAAAATAAATCGGTCTTTTTCTATATCCAAAATAGCGATGTCTCCATGCGCATCTATTACAAAGATAACGGCAACGGTAGGGTTTTCATCGGAATCTACGATAAATTCAAATTGATTTAGCGTGGTTTTAAAATGGGCTATCAGTTTCCCTTCAAAGCAGTGCCGTTGCACTTCTTTTGAAGCGGTCTCGTCACAGTCCAAAAACAGAGGATACGTATCTATGGAATTCCAATCGATTTCGCTAAGTTGGGAATCAATCAATTCTCGCGTCCTTTTTTCCTTGGATTCAAAGAAATTACAAGAACACAAACTTGAGCAAAGCAAAACGATAAGAAAACGCCGCATCGTAAAAATTATATGGGAAAATTACAAATTTTTAGTCAGTTGACTCCTTGGCGTAATGTATTTCCTCTTTGAGTTCGGAAATCCGTTTTTTTGCCATCACAGAAAAATAAGACACTTCCGTACCGAAACGCGCGATATAGGACTCAAAATGTTGCAATTTCAGGTCAGGGTCTTTGTAATAGCGATCTATCAAGGTGCATAATCTAAAATAAAGCATACCATCGTTAGGGTCTTCCTTTACCGCCAATTGTAAATAGTCCAAAGCCAACTTTAAATCATCTTTTCCCCTGGCCAAAACAGACAACGCCATAAAGCCTTTGGCGAGAACAGACCGTTGAATATCCATGCCCTTACGTACAAAGAAGACGGCACTATCTATCTGTTTATTCTTACGATAGGTTTCTGCAAGTGCGTAATAATAATCCGAATTAGAGTCATTGAACTTCAACAACTCCGCATAGGTTTCCTTGGCGCTTTCAAATTTCCAATCCTTGTAATAACTGTGAGCCAATTTTTCATACACATACTCTTTATGCTCTCCCAATGCCAACACTTTTTCTAACCAAGGAATAGCCTTTTCAAATCGGTCATCGTTATAATAAATCAAAGCTTTGAGGTTAACGAGAGAAACGTCCCTTTCATAAAATTCTAATCCAGCATCTACATAGCGCAATGCATTATCACGCTCTTGCTTTATGGTAAAGTATTTTCCTAATTGAAAAAGGCTTCTCAGGTGCGTACTATCTATTTCCACGGCATTCTTATAGGCTACCAAACTACTTGCAGGTTGCTCCAATTCGCGATAAACCTCCCCCAAATAGTAGTAATATTCGGGGTTCTGATTGTTGATAGCTACTAATTTTGAAAATAGCTTTCTGGCTGCATCGAAATCCTTGACCTGAAACAGTAATTTACCTAACTCAAAACTAGCAATTTGCAACTCGGGACTGTTCTTTACTATAGTTTCGTATTGCAGCAATGCCTTTTCGTAGTTTCCAATAGCCCTGTAAGCGCGCGCTATCTGCAAACCTGCTGAAGATGTGCCCAAACCAGCATAGGAATTTATGGCCTTGGTATAGCTGCCTGTGGCGTAAAGGCTGTCCGCAATACCTATTCTTGGCTTCTGTGCGTTTAAATTAGATACCAGGAAAACTAGGAAAACTAAGCGTATTCTTTGCAACATATTATTGAAGTTTAAAGGTCACAGGAATAGAATACGGCACATCCACTTCTTTTCCCTTCTGTTTTCCAGGTTTCATTTCCGGCAGTAGGCCGATAATACGTTTGGCTTCATTTTCTAATAGCGCATCCGGACCTCTCATTCTTAGGTTTTTAATAATACCATCGGCACCAATCGTAAAGATGATATTAACCCTTCCTTGTATTCCTTTTTCTTGGGCTTCTAGGGGATATCTAAAATTCTTACTAATATGTTTTTGCATCATATCGTTAAAGCAGATTCTTTTGTCCTCAACGTCTTCACAACCCGGAAAAATGGGAATTTCTTCCACTGCTTTAAAAGGTATAGCACCATTTTGAACCACGATTTGTGTCGGTTTTGAGAAATCCAACTCAAAAAGCTCAAAATCCTCGCTCAAAACCTTGGATTCAATATGTATTTTAGCATTAATCATTGCACCGCCAGGACCAGAGATTCCGGAGCCTTTTGGAGCTTTTGTAAATGTAACGGTAGAATGTTGATCTCTAACTACCATTGACCAATCTCTTGATTGTACCGAAAGGTCTATTAACTGTGTAAACAACTCGTTACTTTTTTCCATGTCAATATTTTCTAAATCCGCTACCACAAAACTTTCATGCAAACTATTCTTATCATCTGACCTCAGTTCACAAGAGCTATAACACAACATCCCAAAAACCAATGGAATAAACAATAAATACTTCAACTGAAAAATTCTCTTAGACTTTGATTTTTGTAACATGACAATTCGTTTTTTGATCAATGATTTTTTATAAAATTGATTGACGAAGGAAATATTCTGGGTTTGGAAGACTTGAGATAGCAAGAGATCATAATGTGCGGTACGTTCCGTTTTGGGCAGATGAGCATCGGCAATGAACTCATGCAATTCGGATATCCTATTTTGATACACGTAGACCAAGGGATTAAACCAGGCTACAATGCGCATCAACTCAAAAAATACCAAATCCAAAGAATGCCGTTGTTTTATATGTACCAGCTAGTGTTGGATGATACTTTTGTGTTCTCTTGACAGGACTTTATCACCCAAAAATATCGACTTGAAAAATGAAAAAGCCAACTCGCTGTTCTTTACCACAACGCGCGTGAAGTTTGAAAAATAGACTATAGTTCCCTGGGCTCGCAGTTGCTGTAACCGGTATAATTTATATCCAAAATAAAATGCAGCTAACAACATGCCACCGTACAACACCCCTTCTTGCCAAGAGATTTCAAAAACCGAGGTTTCTACCCCTGTGGCAACAATGGTAGTAGTATTGGCTTTCCAAAGAAATTCTGGATACACATAATACTGCTCAGGTACAGCCGTTTTTAATGCTTCTATTTTTATCCATGGCAAGATCATTGACAGCACATATGTCGCTATCAAATAGGCCCTGTTCCATTGGAAGAAGGTTTCCCGTTTTAGAAAGAAGTCATAAATGACCAGAAAGGCCAGTTGAAAGGCAATGTATTCTAGGATATATTGTGTCATGGCTTTTCTTGTTTTTCGATTTCTTTTAAGATGGATTCCAGCTCCGAAAGGCTCATATCGTTCTTTTTCATAAAGAAGGAAACCATACTTTTAAAAGAGCCTTGAAAGTAGCCATCTACCAATTTATTGATGCTCTGGTTACTATAGTCCGACTTTTGAACCAGTGGAAAATATAAATACCCCCTACCCTCTTGTTCATGGCTCACAAATCCCTTATCCTCCAAAATACGTACTATGGTAGATACTGTATTATAAGCTGGTTTGGGTTCTGGAAGCTGCTCGATTACTGCGGCGACATTACATTTTTCCTGCTGCCACAATACGTGCATTACTTCTTCTTCCGCTTTAGTTAACTGTTTCATGAATTACGATGTTTATTTTCTATTCCCGTGTAGACGATACTCTTTTCAACTAAACTCTTAGTTCCCTCCTCAAATTAACTATTCAACTAATAAATTAGTTTAAACTAATTTATTAGTTGAATAGTTAATTTGAGGAGCTACGGATGACTGCTAAGAACCTTTACCTGCAGCAGCTGTAACAAAATAGGATTATAGTAGTCCAATAGAAAAAACCTTACATGGATATAGCCTTATTAATTATTGGTTTCCTTTTTATGCTTGTTGGTATTTTGGGTAGTTTTTTACCCCTTTTACCAGGGCCGCCCATTAGTTGGATAGGCCTTTTTCTACTGTATCTTACTAAAGCTGTTCCAGATAATTGGTGGGTTTTGGGCATCACCTTGGCCGTAGCACTTATTATTCTTGCACTCGACTATATTATTCCCGCCATGGGTACAAAGAAATTTGGTGGAACGAAAGCGGGGATGATAGGGACAACAATTGGCTTATTGGTTGCCCTTTTTTTTCCGATTTTAGGACCTCTAGGTATCATTATTTGGCCGTTTGTGGGTGCGCTTGTAGGAGAATTATTGAACAAGGCAGATAAAAAAACAGCCACAAAGGCCGCTTTTGGATCTTTCCTAGGTTTTCTGACCGGTACATTTTTAAAGTTTATGGTCGCTATTGTATATCTAGGTCTTTTTCTAACCAAAGCTTGGGAGTACAAGGCGGCACTTTTTCCCTATTTTGACTAATCTAGCCAAACCGTCTTATCCCCTATTGGTTTTCTGACCTGCTCGGTAAGTTCGCCCTCATAGTATCCCATGTAAAAAAAGCCTAAACATTTTTCACCTTCGCTCATAGGAAGAAATTCGTCCATATAGGTTACAAGAGAAGGAGAACTCCAATAACATCCTATTCCCATTTCGGTACAACATAGCCACATATTCTGCACGGCCATGGCCGTAGCAGCAATTTCCTCCCATTCAGGAACCGATTCCATAGGGTCTCGCTGCATACAAATAGCTATAATGGCACCCGCTTTCTTAGGGTTTTCAATGAGCTTTTTAGCTTTAAATTGCTTTGGTTTTGGAGTGACATCTATATAGGTATTGGATAAAAACGCACCAAGTTGCGATTGTGTATCCCCTTGTATCACTTTAAAGCGCCAGGGCTCTGTCTTTCTATGGTTGGGTGCCCAATTGGCAGCCTCCAAGATTTTTTCAATATCACATTTAGCTATCGCTTTGTCTATATACTGCGCCGGAAAAATAGAACGCCTGTTCTTTATTAAATCAAAAATCATTTTTTAGTATTTTCTTTTGGTTGAAGATCTTGTTAAAAGTAAATCCATGCAATTTTTTAACACAGGATTAGCGTTTTCCTTCCTCCAGATGACCGAGAGACTAGCACGTTGCTTCACATCTTTCAATTCAATAAACTTAACCCTCATTTGAAAGCCTGCCTGCAATGCTGTAGGTACAATGGCAATACCCAACTTATTCTCTACCAACTTAAAAATGGTGTGTGCATGAACAGATTTATGGGACACTTTTGGCTTAAAACCTGCATCAGCACAAATGCTCATAATGGTATCATAATAGTAAGGACTATACTCCTGACTGAATAATATAAAATCATCGGCTGCAAAGCGCTCCATTCCACTGTACTCCCTTGTTAACATTGGGTAGCTCTCTGGTAAGACTAAAGAAAAGGTGTCTTCAAACACGGTTTGCATATGTAAATCCGCAGGCACCCTGTCTAACCGTACAAAACCAATATCCAATTCATTATTTAAAACCGCAGCTACTTGCTCTAAATTAGAACGCTCTTCTAAAGATGTTTTTATTTTTGGATACTTTTGCTTAACTGAAACCAGTAATTCTGGAATTACATTTTGCATGGCCGAACCTAAAAACCCGATACGCAACTCACCAGTGTCACCTTCTCCAATAAGTGCTAACTCCCTCTTTGTCTCTTTTAACTGCCTAAAAATATCGGATGACCGCTGCTTTAAATAATGGCCTGCGGGTGTCAATTCTACTTTTTTGTTG
Source organism: Maribacter sp. (assembly GCA_047633095.1). Classification (GTDB taxonomy): domain Bacteria; phylum Bacteroidota; class Bacteroidia; order Flavobacteriales; family Flavobacteriaceae; genus Maribacter. The sequence continues at coordinate 2,525 of JBLIEO010000010.1, read as the reverse complement.
TTTCGCAAAAATAGCTTTGCTTGCAACAATTCTTCCATCTGTTTTATTTGCCTACTTAATCCTGGTTGGGATATAAAAAGCTTTTCGGCCGCTTTTCTAAAGTGCAACTCTTCAGCAACGGCCAAAAAATAGGCAAGGTGTCTTAATTCGATTTGAGTACTCATAGTTATCGATAATGAATCAAAATGGTATTGGTACTTATCAAACTTAAGTATTAAATTTAAAAAACTAAAACAATTTCAGATGGAACCTGTGTCAAAATCGTTTAAATTGGGAGAAGAGTGGCTTACTGCGAGTACTGCCCTACATATTGCAAAGGGTCATATGACAGTTGAACTATCGAAAGCCACTCGCGATAAAGTAATTCATAGTTGGCAAATTGTGCAAGGCATTGTAGACAAGGGTCACCCCGTTTACGGAATCAATACCGGATTTGGTCCACTTTGTACCACCAAAATATCCAAATCGGAAACTAATATTCTGCAAACAAACATTTTAAAGAGTCACAGTGTAGGTGTGGGTAAACCAATATCAAAAACTATGGCTAAATTAATGCTCATTCTAAAGGCACAGTCCTTAGCAAAAGGCTATTCCGGAATAGCAGAAACCACCTTGAACCGTATCCTTTGGCATATAGAAAACGATGCTATTCCTGTAGTTCCTTCTCAGGGTTCGGTTGGTGCGTCGGGAGATTTAGCTCCGCTATCACATTTATTTCTACCCTTAATCGGGTTAGGAAAAGTGGTATATAAAAACGAAACAATGACCACGTCCAAACTTTTTGAACGTACAGGACTTTATCCGCTCGCTCTGGGCCCAAAAGAGGGTTTAGCGTTAATCAACGGAACGCAGTTCATTGCCGCGCATGCGGTAAAAGTGGTAGAAAAATTACACTCCGTATTATCTCAAGCTGATATCATTGGTGCCATGATGATTGAAGGCCTACAAGGTTCCGTCAAACCTTTTTATAATGAACTACACGCCTTAAGACCATTTAAGGGAAATATTCATGTGGCCAAGCGTGTAAAACGTTTGCTGAAAGGTTCCGAAATAATGGAAGATCATATTGACTGTGAGCGCGTACAAGACCCCTACTCTATACGATGTATTCCTCAAGTTCATGGAGCTTCGCGTACCGCCTGGCTTCATCTAAAAGAATTATTAGAAGTAGAATTGAACTCCGTTACTGACAACCCTGTAATCATAAATGAAGAACTTACCATTAGTGGCGGAAACTTTCACGGACAACCTTTAGCAATGGCTTTGGATTACGCCTGCTTAGCAGCATCGGAAATAGGTAATATTTCTGATAGACGTATTTACCTAGCCTTAGAAGGTAATAGTCCCGGAGTCCCTAAATTATTAATGAAAGGCACCGGTATTAATTCTGGCTATATGATTCTGCAGTACACCACGGCAGCATTGGCGAGTGAGAACAAAGGACTCTGTTTTCCGTCAAGTGCAGATAGCATCCCTACATCGCTTGGCCAAGAAGACCATGTAAGCATGGGCTCCATTAGTGGACGCAAAGCCTTACAGGTTATTGGCAACGTGGAAAAAATACTAGCTATTGAATTATTGACCGCAGCACAGGCCTTTGAATTTAGAAAACCCCTGAAATCGGGTATATTTTTGGATGAGATTCACAAGGAAATAAGAAAAAAAGTAGCTTTCGCAGATAAGGATAGAGTGTTTGCCGATGATATTAAAAAAGGAATTAAAATAATCAAGAATAAGACTATTATCAAGCTAATCGAACACATCAGTAAAAAAGAAGGGATATCTTTAAAAAGTAAGTTCTCGGAGGAATTTGAAGTATATTGAAAATATACAAATTGAAAATATGTTAGCTAGTGCAGGAACAAAAACTATTAAAAAAATTAGATTATAAGTATGAGCGCAGTAGTAACCCTTCGGTGCTAAGAAGTTCTGTTCTAGTCTGAACACCGTCTAATAGAAAAAATAAAAATGCCAGAATTAAAACTTATAGGTCCTTTTAAACAACTTATCCCTATGACCGGTCTTCCATTAAAAGGAGCCCTTGCAGATGAGCAGTTGGTAGTTTTACAAGATGCCGGAATAGTAATAGAAGGGGAGCTCATTAAAGAAATCGGAAATTACCAAGAACTAAAAGTAAAGTTCAATGCTATCCAAATTCATGAAATACAGGGAGATCATACGTGCCTCCCTGGTTTTGTAGATGCCCACACCCATATTTGTTTTGGAGGTACTAGAGCCAATGATTATGCGATGCGGAATTCTGGAAATACCTACCTAGAAATTGCGAAAGCAGGCGGCGGGATTTGGGATACGGTTACCCAGACCAGAAAAGCAACTAAAACGGAGCTTGTAAAAGGAACTATAAAACGAGCTAACCGACACCTAAAAAATGGAGTCACTACCCTAGAAGTAAAAAGTGGCTACGGATTATCTGTAGCGGAAGAACTAAAAATGCTATACGCTGTAAAGGAGGCTGATGAAGCGATTCCAGCAGATCTCATCACTACCTGCCTTGCAGCGCACAT
>JBLIEO010000009.1:0-44107 GCA_047633095.1 Maribacter sp. | reverse complement strand
CCTAGTGTTAACAAAATCCTTTCATTGGCGCTATAAATAATTGTATTTTTACTCCCTAACTTATAACGTTTATGGGCAAGATAATTGCTATTGCAAATCAAAAGGGTGGCGTAGGAAAAACGACAACATCAGTGAACTTGGCAGCCGCCCTTGGCGTGCTGGAACAAAAGGTTCTCTTGATAGATGCGGACCCCCAAGCAAATGCCACATCCGGCCTAGGAATTAATGTGGACGATATTGAAATTGGAAGCTACCAGCTGTTGGAGCATACCAAAACAGCAAAGGAAGCCATCATCTCTACATCGTCACCAAACGTTGACCTTATTCCTGCACATATAGACCTTGTAGCCATAGAAATAGAACTGGTAGACAAAGACGAGCGGGAGTATATGATGAAAAAGGCCATTACAGACCTTAAAAAAGAATACGATTTTATTTTAATAGATTGCGCTCCGTCATTAGGGTTAATTACTTTAAATGCACTTACAGCGGCAGACTCGGTAATCATCCCTATCCAATGTGAATATTTCGCACTGGAAGGATTGGGTAAATTATTGAATACCATTAAAAGCATACAGCGAATACATAATGCTGATTTGGATATTGAGGGTATGCTATTGACTATGTATGATTCTAGGTTGCGATTGTCCAATCAAGTGGTAGAAGAAGTGAAAAAGCACTTTGGAGACATGGTTTTCGATACCATAATCCAACGCAACGTGAGGCTTAGCGAAGCCCCAAGCTATGGTGAGAGTATTATAAAGTATGATGCTTCCAGCAAGGGAGCTACCAACTACCTAAACCTAGCTAGCGAGGTAGTCAAGAATAATAAGCAGACAGTTTAAAATGGCAAAAGCAGTTAAAAAACAAGCACTCGGAAGAGGCCTATCGGCATTGCTAAAAGACCCCGAAAACGATATTAAATCGGCATCAGATAAAAATGCCGATAAAGTTGTTGGCAATATTATTGAACTTGATTTAGAATTTATTGAGGTGAACCCTTTTCAACCTAGGTCTAATTTTAATGATGAATCTTTACAAGAATTAGCTACTTCCATTCGAGAATTGGGTGTAATACAACCTATCACAGTTCGGAAATTAGATTTTAACAACTATCAACTTGTATCTGGGGAAAGACGTTTAAGAGCTTCTAAGCTATTGAAAATCAAAACTATACCTGCTTACATTCGTATTGCCAACGACCAAGAGTCTTTGGAAATGGCCCTTGTAGAAAACATCCAGCGACAGGACTTAGACCCTATTGAAATAGCCCTTTCCTACCAACGGTTATTAGATGAAATAAACCTCACACAAGAAAAGCTTAGCGAACGTGTAGGCAAAAAGAGATCTACGATTGCCAATTACATGCGGTTATTAAAACTAGACCCTATCATCCAAACTGGTATGCGAGACGGTTTTCTGAGTATGGGCCATGGCAGGGCTTTGGTCAATATTGAAAATAAAGAAAATCAAATTGCATTATACGAGAAAATTGTAGGACAACGGCTGTCCGTTAGGGAAACCGAAAATGCAGTAAAAGCTTTTAAGGAGGTTACGGAAGGTAAACCCGTAAAAAAGAAAGCAAAGGAAACACCAGAATTCATAAACGATGGTGCACAAGAATTAGTAGAACGTTTATCCGTAAAGGTAGCTATAAGTACTACTGGAAAATCCAAAGGAAAAATTACGATTCCGTTTCATTCCGAAGAAGAATTTAAGCGAATAAAAAAGCTAATAACCGGTGCATAAACTCCACAGCCTTTTGTTTGTTTGTCTTTTTTCTTTATTTCTACTTAAGGCACAAGAGAACAGTGAACCTGGCATCCAAGAGGTAGACAGTACTGTAACCAATACCTTAACGAGCGAAAATTTAGTAATCCTAGACTCTTTAATTTCTACCAAGAAAGCCATAAACCCTTTGGCACCAAGTAAAGCTGCTTTCTTTTCCACCTTGCTTCCTGGCCTAGGACAGATTTACAACAAAAAATATTGGAAGGCCCCTATCGTTTGGGGAGCATTGGGTGGAAGTGTTTATATGTACGCCTTAAAGAATGATACGTATCGAAGATTCAGAACAGCTTTCAAACGAAGACAGGCTGGTTTTACGGACGACGAGTTTTTCGATTTAAACGGGGACAATGAGCTTGGACAAGCTCCTGATTTTGATGCTGGTGATTTAGAAAATCAACAAGAACGTTTTCAAGAGGAAAGAGACTTATGGCTCGTTGCATCTATCGCTATTTATGCGTTAAACATCGTAGACGCTAATGTAACAGCTCACTTGAAGCAATTTAATATTGATGATAATCTAAGTTTTGATTTTCAACCCTATTTAGACCTAAATCCAGTTTCCAATAGCGCCAACTACGGAATGGCGTTAACCATTAAATTTTAAATATGAAGATTGCGCTGTTCGGCTACGGAAAAATGGGGCAGATGATTGAGCGCATTGCGCTCAACAGAAACCATCAAATCGTTGCTAAAATTGATATAAACACAGAAGAAATAGATTTTAAAAATATAGATGTAGCCATTGATTTTAGTCTGCCTGAAGCTGCCTTTGAAAATATTTCTAAATGTATTGAAAACAACACACCGGTTATTTCCGGAACTACAGGATGGTTAGATAAACATGACGACGCAATAACACTGTGCGAACAAAAAAATGGGGCTTTTATATATGCCTCCAACTTTAGTTTGGGCGTGAATATATTTTTTGAACTCAATACACAACTAGCCAAAATGATGCAGCATTTAGAGCAGTACAACGTTGCTATCGAAGAAATACATCACACCCAAAAATTAGATGCTCCGAGCGGCACGGCAATAACACTTGCTGACGGGATTATAGAAAACTCAGCATACAAAGGATGGGTATTAGATAAAACAGAAGCAGGATACGTACCTATTACATCAAAACGCAGTGGAACTACCCCCGGTACGCACACCACTGAATACACCAGTCAAGTAGACGATATAACGATACAGCATACAGCCCACAACAGAGAAGGGTTTGCGGAAGGTGCAATCATAGCAGCGGAATGGATTATTGGTAAAACAGGAGTATTTACCATGCGAGATGTGTTAAACCTTGGTTAAAAAAAGTAACAATTTTCATCGAACAGTACTAATGACACATAGTTCTCATTAATGATAGAACACGCAAACGTCATCAACTTAACAAATAAATAACAACATTATGAACGGTACACAATGGATTCTTTTTATACTCCTGGTACAGGTCGTCCATTTTTTAGGAACATGGAAATTGTATGTAAAAGCAGGTAGAAAAGCATGGGAAGCTGCTATCCCAATTTACAACGCAGTTATTTTAATGCAAATCATCAATAGGCCTAAATGGTGGGTGCTATTGTTGTTTATTCCTATTATCAATTTACTCATGTTCCCTGTACTTTGGGTAGAGACTATTCGTAGTTATCGTAGAAACACAACCTTGGAATCTTGGTTGGTGATTTTCACCTTGGGCTTTTATATCTACTACGTTAATTACGCCCTAGATGTAAAATATATAGAAGATAGAAGCCTTCAACCCAAGACCGCTATGGGAGAATGGGTAAGCTCTATTGTTTTTGCTGTAGTTGCAGCCACCTTGGTGCATACTTATTTTATTCAACCCTATGTAATCCCAACAGGGTCCTTAGAACGCACCCTTAGAGTGGGTGATTTTCTTTTCGTTAGTAAATTCCATTACGGCGCAAGAACGCCAATGACAACGGTTGCTGCACCCATGGTACATGATACGTTGCCCGTTGTGGGTGTTCCTTCGTACCTTAATAAACCACAACTTCCATATTTTAGACTTCCTGGATTCACAAAGGTAGACCGCAATGATATTGTCGTTTTTAGCTGGCCTGCAGATACAGTCAGGAGATTCTTTAAGAGGGAAGCCGGTGTTAAAAAACCGATAGACAAAAAATCTAACTACGTAAAACGTTGTGTTGGTGTTCCCGGAGATTCTTTAGAAGTACGGGATGGCTACGTTTTTATTAATGGAAAACAGCTGGAGTTGCCTGGCAGCGCAAAACCACAGTACGACTATACCATTTACAGTAGCAAAGGAGTTTCTTCTAGGTTATTGGAGAAAATTGGTGTGACCGATTTTACCAGAAAATACCTATCCAATGCATTAAACCAACAACAAGCGCAGGCAGTAAACCAATATTTACTTGGATATAACCAAGGAGAAAATAATCAGTTGGAATTGTACACAAAAAGTTCTGGTATTCCTACAACTACCATTAAAAAATTCGGACTGTCCTTGCGTGAGGTAACGGATAGAGAGCGGCTTGCTCCATTAACAGATGATATGGTAGCTGTACTTCGGGGTGATACCAGTATTGATTCGGTAGTTCAAAAAATCACCCCAAAAGGTAGACGTGGGACCAATCTATTTCCACAAAGCACCGATTATAATTGGAACTACAGCCAACTCGGTGCTATCTATATCCCTAAAAAAGGAACCACCGTTGACTTAAACTTGAGAACCCTACCCCTGTACAAGAAAATTATACGGGATTATGAACTAAATACCATTAGTGTTTCCGGTAATCAAATTAGTATAAATGACGAAGTAGCCAATTCCTATACCTTCAAACAAGATTATTATTGGATGATGGGCGACAACAGAGATCATTCGGAAGACAGTCGCGCTTGGGGCTACGTTCCAGAGAATCATATTGTAGGTACTCCTATTTTTATTTGGATGAGTTTTGATAATTTTACAGAAAACATCACCAATTGGAGACCCCGTTGGAATCGTATCTTTACAACCGTAAATGGCGATGGAGAACCACAGTCCTACTTCAAATACTTTCTAATACTCTTGGTAGCTTATTTTGTAGGAAGCTGGCTTTGGAAACGTAAAAAATCTAATCAAGCCTAGTTATGAGTATTCTGTACCCTGCCTATTTTCCTACTATTGCATTTTTTTCCGTGTTCGCACAAAGTGATGGAATTCTGTGGGAAACGCAGGGCAACTATCAAAAACAGACTTTTAGGAATAGAACCTACATCTGCAACGATAGGGGGAAACATATACTCAGCATTCCTATATCCCATGCAGATAACAGTATAGGAAAACAACTAAACCGTGATGTAAAAATAGATAACACCTATCCTTGGCAACGGCAACACTGGCGCACTTTAGAAACAGCCTATAGAACCTCCCCCTACTTCGAATTTTACGAAGATGATATTAAACCGCTATATGATAAGGAGTTCGAATACTTGATGGACTTTAACCTAAAAACCATCGAAATCATTTGTGATTGCCTACAGCTAGAAATGCCTCGCGCCAACACAGAAGTTTTTAAACTAGACCGCGAAAATGATTACCGTGATTTGGTGCGTGTAAAAAATAAGTTTCAATTAGAGCAAACAGATTACGTACAAGTTTTTGGAGATCGCCATGGTTTTACCCCAAATCTTAGCATACTTGATCTTGTATTCAACCTAGGGCCAAATGCTACGACTTATTTAAAAGAAACTAAACTCAAGACAAGTAATGCTTAGATTTTTACTACACTATGGCATTCACTTTATAGTACCCTTAGGCGTTGCCTATTTCTTTTTTAAGGAACACCGTTTAAAAGCGGCACTTATTTTATTGGCAGGGATTGTCCTAGATGTAGATCATGTACTAGCTACTCCTATTTTTGACACAATGCGATGTAGCGTCAACTTTCATCCCTTACATTCGTATTGGGCCACAAGTGTTTATATAGTAATGACAGGATATAAGAAAACACGTATTTGGGGTATCGCTTTCCTCATCCATATGTTAGCGGACATCATAGATTGTTTATTCATTGGAGGAAATTTTGATTGATGCCATAATAGGCTCATGATCGGAAAGGTTAATATCATAATTTTGATGCCCAACTACTTCAAAGGAAGGATCGACTAATATAAAATCGATACGAAAAGGGAATTTCCAAAAATTGATAGTCGAACCATAACCGCTACCCGCTTCTATAAATGTGTCTTTCAAATCTCTTTTTAGGTTGAAGTACACACTAGAGAATTGGTTGTTATTAAAATCGCCAACTACGATATTCTTATAAGGACTATTGGTCATATGATTCCGAACAATTTCCGATTGTTGCTGCTGTTTTTGAAAGGACTTTCGCAACCTAGCAAAAAGCTTGTCATACCTTTCGTGTTTTATGTTTCCTGGACGTATATTTAAGGATTGTAAGTGTAGGTTGTAAATTCTAAGTGTATCCTTCTTATAAATAATATCGGCATATACAGCACTATTGCCAGAATCAGGAAAGCTCAATAGTCCATGGTTCACGATTTTAAACTTAGAATAAATTGCCTGTACTACTCTTTCGCTATCAATTCCGAATTCAAAATCCACAAAACTATACTGATATGCCATAAAATCGTTAGTGCGTATTTTTTTATAATCAAATTCTTGAAAACAAATAATATCTGGACGTTCCTCGTTAATAAATTTTATAATACTATCATCAGCAGTATTTTCCCACTCATCTTCCTTACCACGAAAACTTAAGCTATTGAAACTCATGAGCCGTAAAGAAGTATTTTCCTCTACTATATTCACTTTACTACCCAGTTTCATAAAAGAACCCAATGTTATGTACCCATAAACCAGGACCGTAATGGGAAGCCAAACATATGCTTTTTTACAAATAAGCCAATAAACAGTAAAAATGAGGTTTAAAACCACTAGCAATGGTACTGCCAGACTAAAAAAAGCCAAACTAGCAGAGTCCGTGTAGGGTACAATACACGCAATTAGCAGCGCAACAGAAAAAATAAGATTCAGATAGAACACTATCCGGTTTAAAAAGGACAATTTTCTCATAGGCTCTAGTCCTCCTTACCAGCTTGGAACAAGAAATCTTTTTCTGCCTTTGATAAGCTCTCATAACCAGATTTGCTTATTTTATCCAAAATGGCATCTATCTTCTTTTGGCTACTTTGCTTATCATACTGTGCTTTGGAAGTTGTGGTACCCCCCCCCATTTTGCTCTTATAGACGGTTTTTAAAGACGCCTTCTTTTCACTTCCCTTAAAAAGGTTTACTATAGCGTCTAAAAATCTTGAAAACCCAGCTCCTATGTCGGAACCTTTAACCAATTGTCTCGCGTAAAAATAGCCCAATAATGCGCCTCCCAGGTGGGCTAAATGCCCACCTGCATTGCCACTTGCAGGTAGTTGTATTAAATCCATCAAAACCACAAACGCACCTATATACCATAGTTTTACGTTGAAGAAAATCAACCGTACTTCTTGGTTGGGTATGTAGGCACATATGAAAATCAAAATAGCACTAGCACCAGCAGAAGCTCCAATCAAGTATGCATTTACGTTGAAGAAAGCGGGAAAAATATTGTAGCCTAGAAAAAAGAACAGACCACCCATAATAACACCAAGGAGGTATACATTTAGAAAACGCCTAGCATCGAACAGATTAAGAAATATACGCCCCACAAAATATATAAGCAACATGTTCGAAAAAAGATGACCAAACCCTCCATGAAAAAAAGAATAGGTAACGATGGACCATGGCTGTACTAAAAAATCGAAAAAATCCTTAGGCAGTTCAAACCATTGAACAATACTATTGCTGGACAATCGTAATAAAAAGGTAGTTAGACGCTCCACGATAAACACTAACACGTTTATAGCGATTAGCTTTTCTGCAATCGACAACCTACTAAACTGATATTTTAAATTTCCTTGCGTCATCTTCTAATTCCACCTATTTTCATTAAACTGATTCTTCTTCCAGTACCACATCATCAAAAATCCAAAAAGTGCCCCGCCAATATGGGCAAAATGAGCAATTCCCTGTCCAAAAAGGCTATAACCTGTTACACCGGAAAATAAATCCAGCCCTATCAACACAGGAATAAAATACTTAGCCTTCACTGGAACGGGAATAAACATAAGGAACAATTCGCTATTAGGGTAGGACATTCCAAAGGCTACTAATACCCCATAAATAGCACCTGAAGCACCTACAGCAGGTGTGTTGTAGGCACTAAGAAAATTCTCTATAGTAGATTTACCTGCAATGTTATACCAATCTGGACTGTATTGTCCGCTAGATATAATTTCCATGACACTACTTTCCGAAATTCCAGCATCTACCAGCGCAGAAATACCCGCATTAAAATGATAATAATTTACCCCTGTATGAATAAGGGCAGCACCGATACCAGCAGAGAAATAAAAGAAAAAGAATTTATTCCTACCCCACATTCGCTCCAATGGGGTACCAAAAGCCCATAAAGCGTACATGTTAAATGCGATATGCATAAAGCCACCATGCATAAACATATGGGAAAGTATTTGCCATAGTCCAAAATTCTCGTTCTTAGGAAACCATAACGAAAACAACTGGTACATCTGATCCCCATATAATTGGGTTGCAATAAAAAATAAAACATTAATAATCAATAAATGCTTTATCGCATCTGTTAGTCTACCCATCTATATAAATTTTCTATCAATATCATTTTCTGTAATCATCACGTACGTGCGCTTATTAAAGGGACTCAATGTAGCTTCCTTACAAGCGAACAAATCGTTTACCAAGGCCAATTGTGACCTATCGTCTAAAAACTCTCCTGTTTTAACGGAAAGCGTCTTGGATAAGGTTTTGGCCAACATATCACTCTGCGAAAAACTATCTGCAGAAATTTCCATTTGAAAATCGGAAATCAGCTGTTCCAGAACCATCTGCACCTCACTTTCTACCACAACCACCGGAACACCCTTTACTTCAACATTTTCCCCACCAATTTCTCCGAATACAAAACCTACTGAACAGAGATTGTCTTTAATCTCTTTTAATATATCCAATTCAGTTTTAGAAAAAGATAAGGAAAGCGGAAACAACAATTGCTGGCTCACGGCCTCCTTTATCGTTATGTTTTTAAGGAAGTTTTCATAAAGCACACGCTGGTGGGCCCTACTTTGGTTTATGACCACCATACCTGATTTGATAGTCGTGATAATATATTTTTTACGGAGTTGAAACGTAGTTGTTACGCGATCACCCTGACCCTTTTCAGAATCAAAAATAGAACTATCAATTTCTTCAGATTCAAAAGCTATTATACTTGGTCTAAACTCTTGCTTATTAACATTTAACCCTTCGTACAGGTTTTCCCAACCCTTGGCACTGGTCTTCGTGTAGCTACCAACATGCGAAACAGGGTGGGTTTCGTTGTTAAATGGATTAAAACCTGAATTTACGGATACTTTTGGCGTTGGCACCTGCTTATTGTGATATGCATAAGGCGTATCTAAATTTTGATTCTGTTCAAAATCCAAAGCAGGTACTACATTAAACTGACCCAAACTATGTTTGACGGTAGATTTTATATAAGCGTACAACGTATGTTCATCATCAAACTTCACTTCGGTCTTCGTAGGATGTATATTAATATCTATCGTACTCGGGTCCACTTCCAAACTTAAAAAATAACCAGGATGTGTTCCTGGCTTGATCAAACCTTCAAAAGCACCAAGCACTGCATGATGTAAATAGGGACTTTTAATAAACCGATTATTCGCAAAGAAAAACTGCTCACCCCTACTTTTCTTAGCAAACTCTGGTTTTTGAACAAAGCCAGAGATGCGCACCACTTGTGTATCTTCACTCACGGGCACCAGTTTTTCGTTTGCTTTTCTACCAAATATATTAACGATACGCTTTCTAAAATCGTTCGAAGGCAGGATGAAAACCTCACCTCCGTTATTGTAAAAATGAAATGCTATTTGCGGATGCGCCAATGCCACTCTATGAAATTCATCGGTGATATGGCGGTATTCTACCTGATCCGATTTTAAGAAATTTCGACGTGCTGGAATATTGAAGAATAAATTTTTAACTAACATGGAAGTTCCTTTGGGAACCACTGCTACTTCCTGACTACTAATCCTACTACCTTCTATTTTAATATGGGTTCCTACTTCATCGGATTCGGTCTTGGTCATCATCTCTACATGGGCAATGGCCGCTATAGAGGCCAAAGCCTCCCCACGAAAGCCTTTGGTATTGATATTAAAAAGATCTTCTGCTTTTTCGATTTTCGAAGTGGCATGGCGCTCAAAGCTCAAACGTGCATCGGTAACACTCATTCCTTTACCATTATCCACTACTTGGATAAGGGTCTTACCTCCATCTTTTACAATAAGCTTGATTTCTGTGGAACCGGCGTCAATAGCATTTTCCAACAGTTCTTTAACCACTGAAGAAGGGCGTTGCACTACTTCTCCTGCTGCAATCTGATTGGCTACGTGATCCGGTAAAAGTCTAATAATATCCGCCATTATCAGAAAAAGAATATGGTGAGGTCAAAATCAATTATAAACAGAAAAATAAAAACCAAAACAGCTAAAATAACGACCATTCGTATTTTAAGACTGCGATCGCCCTCTCTGCGAGTATCTTCTAACGCATTACTGATTTTATTCTTTAAGCCTCGTTGGTTACTTAAGGTGCTTCTATATTTATCAAATTTAGGCTCTAACTTGTAAGGATTTCCCTTGCCTTTATCATCATAGTACCTAGGATTATAGTCGTACTGTCTATTTCTACGCAAGCGCGTTATTTTACTCAGCATTCCCATAACTTCAAAGTTACTCAAAAACCAAAAACCGCCCGTTAAAAGAAGTGCCAAAATTTGTTAACAGCACCCTTTCGGTTACATATTTTATGGTAATCTTGCTACCGTTATCAAAAAGTGAGAGAAAAATACTGGGAGTTTCTTAAACCATTAATTACCCAAAGCAGCCATCTTAATGGCCGCGATAGCAGCTTCGGCCCCCTTATTACCATGCTTACCACCACTTCGGTCTATAGCCTGTTGCAGGGTATTGTCTGTAAGTACACAAAAAATAACTGGAACATCTGTTTGTACGTTCAGGTCCATAATGCCTTGTGCTGTTGCGCTACAAACAAAATCAAAATGTTTGGTTTCGCCCTGTATTACACTACCAATGGCAATAACAGCATCAAAACCTCCTTGCTTAATCATTTTCCTACATCCGTGTGTCAGCTCAAAACTACCAGGCACATTCCACCGAACTATGCTGGAATCATAAGCATCACAATCTAAAAGCGCCTTTACAGCTCCGTTATATAACCCTTCTGTTATTTCGTGGTTCCACTCAGAAACAACAATCCCAAACCGAAATTTCTTTGCGCTTGGGATTGTTGTCTTATCGTAAGCCGATAAATTTTTATTAGCTGTTGCCATTACGCCCCACCTTTTGCCATTCCAATGAATGCATCTATAGAGGTAGCCGCTTCAGAACTAGAGAACTCGTCCTTAATGCGTTGGAAAAAACCTAAGGCTTTGGATTTATCTCCCATTTCAAGGGCCGTTACACCCGCTTTGTATAAAAATTTTGGTGTCGTATACGCATTTGTGCTGTGTGCAGCTGCTGCCTCATAATAGCCTAAAGCATCCGAAGCTTGATCCAATTGCATAAAAGCATCTCCTAAACCTCCTTTTGCCAGTGCGCCAAGAATTTCATCATCAGAACTAAAACCTTCCAAATAATCGATTGCTTCTTGGTACTTGCTCATGTTCAAATACGCCATCCCAGAAGAGTAGCTTGCTAAATTAGCTGCTTTGGTACCGCTGTATTCCTCCATAATATCTAAAAAGCCATACTTGCCCTCGGCCCCTTCCAGTGCCAACGTAAACAAGGAATCCTTAGCCGTTGTACTAGCTAACGCCTGATCAAAATACTGTTGTGGATAATACATTTCGTTTGCTGCATTGCTCTCTTTAGGTTTTTGCACAAATTGCACATAGGCCAAATACCCCAATACACCAATAGCAACGACTCCTATGAAGCCTAAAATATAGTTTTGATTTTTGGAAACCCATTCCTCCGATCTGGAAGCTCCTTCGTCCAAGCTACTGAACACTTCTGCTGTTGTGCTCTCTTGCTCATCAAACTCCTGAATCTCAGCCTTAGTTTGTGGTTTAAATCCTCTTTTCTTATATGTTGCCATCTCTATTTTTATTGGTCGCCCAAAAATAAAGTTTTTATTGAAATCCAATGGCGTATTTATTCGTTATTTTTGAATTATTCAAGTGAAATTGGTCTATCCAAATCAAAAATTCGTTAAATTTTAATGTTTCTCAAAAAGGTATCGCTTCTTAATTACAAAAATTTTGAATCAAAGGATTTAGAATTCGATTCAAAAATCAACTGCTTTGTGGGTGATAACGGTAAGGGCAAGACCAATATACTAGACGCTATTTACCACCTTGCTTTTGGAAAAAGCTATTTTAATCCGATTGCCTCTCAGAACATAAAGCACGGAACCGATTTCTTTGTAGTAGAAGGTCTTTTTGAAAAAGAAAATCGGGAAGAAAAAATTTTTTGTAGCCTAAAGCGAAACAATAAAAAGATTATCAAAAGAAACGGAAAGGCTTACGAGCGCTTTGCAGATCATATAGGCCTATTGCCCTTGGTCATTATTTCACCTGCAGATCGCGACCTTATATCAGAAGGGAGTGATGTACGACGAAAATTTATGGACGGTGTCATTTCCCAATCCAACAAAGCCTATCTACAGTCCTTAATTAACTATAACAAAGTACTATCCCAACGAAACGCCTTGTTAAAATATTTTGCGGCCAACCATACCTTTGACAAAGCCACTTTAGCAGTGTATAATGAACAACTGCATATGTATGGGTCGGAAATATTCGCAAAACGAACCGAATTCTTGGAAAAGTTCATCCCAATTTTCAAAACCCAGTACAAGGCAATTACAGGAAATACGGAAGAAGTACACCTTAGTTACGACAGCAAACTGCACCTTAGCGACATGGCGAGTCTATTGGAAAAAACCATAGATAGGGACAGGGCGCTGCAATACACAAGCGTTGGCATACACAAAGACGACCTTAGCTTTGCCATTACCGAGTACCCCATTAAGAAATTTGGAAGCCAAGGGCAACAGAAGTCCTTTTTAATCGCTCTAAAATTCGCACAGTTTCAGTTTATGCAAGAGGTATCACAAACCACTCCAATATTGCTTTTAGACGATATTTTTGATAAATTAGACGAGCATAGGGTAGCACATATTATTACCTTAGTAAACGATGAAATTTTTGGCCAAATATTCATAAGTGACACCCATGCCGATAGAACCGAAACCGTTGTAAAAAAAATACATCAATCCTATAAAATTTTTAAACTATAACTATGAAACCTTTACTCCTTTTTATAGGCTTTACACTACTACTCTCCTGTACTTCGGTTAGTGAGGAAAAACTCGACCTTCTTAATGGTTACTGGGAAATAGAACGGGTAGAATTTCCGAATGGAGGAGAAAAGGAATACAAGATGAGCATCGATGTAGATTTTATACAATTGGAAGGATTAAAAGGATTTAGAAAAAAAATGAAGCCTAGATTTGACGGCAATTTCGAAACCTCAGATGATGCGGAACCCTTTCAAATAAAAGTAAATGAAGGACTATACAGTCTAGTGTATAAGAATAACCTAAGTGAATGGCAGGAATCAATAACTGCGCTTAGTACGGATAATTTTTCTATACAAAACGAAGATGGTATCCTTTACCACTACAAACGATTTGAACCCATTAGCATTACTCCGTAATATGGCCAAGAGAGAAAATGAAAACCTTAATATGAAAGAGGCACTATCTGCCTTTATCCAAAAGAACAAGCTGCAGGGCGGTATGGATAAAGTAGATGCCCGCGCCGCTTGGGTTCGGCTTATGGGAAATGGTGTAAACAATTACACAACGGCCATCGAACTTAAGAACGACACACTCTATGTTTCCCTTTCCTCCTCAGTACTGCGAGAGGAACTCAGCTTAGGTAAATCTAAAATCATAACCATGCTGAACGAAGAACTAGGTAAAAATCTGGTTAGAAAAATAGTACTTCGATAAACAGGTGTGCTTTATAATTGGTCTGAAATAAAATTCTCAACCAGATTAGTATGTGTCCAAGCCAACAAGGAGCTTAACCTTATTAAACAAAAAGACCGCTTCAAATAAATATGAAGCGGTCTTTTTATATGCTAAACTAGTAATTGTAATTAGTAAATTTCCCTACCTGAAAAATGAAAAGCACCTTCTATGGTAGCGTTCTCATCACTATCTGAACCATGCACCGCATTCTCGGAGATATCCGTAGCGAACATTTTTCTAATCGTACCTTCTGCAGCCTCTGCAGGATTGGTAGCACCGATTAAGGCCCTAAAATCCTCAACAGCATTTTCCTTTTCTAAGATAGCGGCAACAATAGGTCCTCTTGTCATAAATTCTACCAATTCGCCAAAAAACGGACGCTCGTTATGTACGGCGTAAAACTCCTGCGCATCCCTAAGGCTTAGCTGCGTATATTTCATAGCTACAACCTTAAATCCAGACGCTGAAATTTTTTCCAATATAGCCCCTATATGTCCGTTAGCAACGGCATCTGGCTTAATCATTGTAAATGTTCTATGTGTACTCATATCTAAAATTTTTCGCAAAAATACGGTTTTCTATTCAACCCACAACTATTCATAACGTTGTCGAACTTCTCCAAGGACCTCCCCGTTATCACCTAACATCTGCAACACCGCGGTTTTTGTTTTAAAATTCAATCGTACCGTGCCAAAACTTTCGGTACTCACCACCGCTCCCATCCTAAAGGGGTTTGGTTCTCCAGTAAAACCTCTGTACGCATGCGTAAGACCACTGCTGGTAAAATCGATTAAGGGATAGGACACATCTGCAAGCTCAGTTTTAGAAATTTCTGATATATGACGGTCACCGGAAAGTACAATAATGCCGTTTGCATTCGAATTGGCAATGATGCGCTTAAAGCGGTCCACTTCGTGTGGAAAATTACCCCAACACTCAAATCCATGTTCGTTGGAAAGAATTTGAATACTACTTACAATAATATTAAAGTCGGCCTTTGAGTGCACCAACTCTTGCTCCAACCAAGACCATTGCGCCACTCCAAGCACCGTACCTTCTCCATATTCATTTGGCTTCGTTCGTTTCTTGGTTTCCGTATCTGGCGTTAGTGCCGTTCTAAAATATCGCGTATCCAAAACGAGTACTTTTACGCTTCCCTCGCCTGTTTGATATGCATGCGAAGCATAAACACCTTCTCGGTTTCTTCTGGGACTATCGGCTCCAACATCCATAAAGTCCAAAAAGGCTTGCTGACTTTCTTTTTTAGCTAAAAATTCTGCTCCGCCATCGTTTAGACCGTAGTCATGATCGTCCCAAGTTCCAATAACAGCTGCAGTAGCCATTAAATTTTTATAGCCTGGTATTGCTTTTTGTGCGGCGTACATACTCCTTAGCTTTTGCATGTCATCCGTATCTGCATAAATATTATCGCCACCCCAAATCCACACATCAGGTTTCGTTTGCTGTATATCGTCCCATAATAAATTAGGTAAGGAGGTTTTATTACAGGAGCCGAAGGCGATAGTAAAGACATCATTAACTTTTGTCATCTTTTTTGTTGAGCCACAAGAGATGGCTACCGTTAAACAAAGAAATAAAAGTATTTTTCTCATTACAAATTTAATATTAGTAACACAAAAATACGCTTTCATTTTCACCTTTATGTTATTAAATTGTATCTTCGCCGCCATGAATTTAGAGTCCATAAATGCCCTCAAAAAACTACTTTCCGCACCAAAGAAAATAGCAATTATCCCACATAAAAATCCTGACGGCGATGCCATAGGCTCTACCCTAGCGCTCTGGCATTACCTCAATAGCAAGGGGCATGAAGCGGTGGTCGTGGCACCTAATGATTTTCCTAAATTTTTAAAATGGATGCCAGGAGCAGAAAGCGTTTTAAACTTAGAAAAAGAAAACGCACAAGCAAAGAGCATTCTTCACAATGCGGAAATCATATTTACCTTAGACTTTAATCATCTAGGACGTGTTGGCCAAATGAAGGAGTACTTGGAAAAAGCATCTGCTACTTTTGTTATGGTAGACCATCATCAAGAACCATCGGACTATGCAAAAATTATGTATTCCGATGTACATATGAGTTCTACCTGTGAAATGGTTTACCATCTTTTAGATTATTTAGATGCAACCGATGAAATCACCTCTGAAATGGCGAACTGCATCTATACCGGAATCATGACAGATACGGGTTCCTTTAAGTTTAAAGCGACTACGAGCACCACACATAGAATAATTGCGGACCTCATAGACAAAGGCGCAGACAATACTGCCATACATAGCCGTATCTACGATACCAATTCGCCAAGTAGGTTGCATCTATTAGGATGTGCTTTAAAAAACATGGTGATTTTAGAGGCATACAACACCACCTATATTACGCTTAGCCAAGAAGAGTTAGATCAATATAAGTTTAACAAAGGGGATACTGAAGGTTTTGTAAACTACGGCCTCACCTTAGAGAATATTCGCTTTGCGGTCATATTTATTGAAAACAAAGAGGAAGGCATCCTTAAAATATCCTTTAGATCTGCAGGTGATTTTGACGTTAATAATTTTGCTAGACAATTTTTTAACGGAGGCGGACATACCAATGCGGCAGGAGGAAAAAGTGATTTTTCCATTGCTGAAACTACAAGCTATTTTGAATCTTTATTACCACAATTTAAAAAAGCCCTTACCAAATGAAAACAGGTTTTTCGGTTTTTATAACACTACTCATACTAATGAGCTGCAATGGTCCAGAACCTAGGAAACCGGTACAGAACAAAAGCAGGAGTTTTTTCAAGGCCTCTATAGAACGTAGCCAAAACTTATTAAAAGTAGAGGAGCAAAAAATACAAGAAATCATCAAAACCGATTCGTTAAAATATTACAGCCATACGGCATTTGGTGCTTGGTATCATTACCTAGTCGTAAACGATAGTGTAAACTACACGCCAAAAACAGATGACCTTGTTCTTTTGACCTACGACCTGTTTACTTTGGAGAACGACACCTTGTATTCGCGGGAAGAAATTGGAGTTGTCTCCTATAAGGTAGACAAACAAGAGCTTTTTATCGGACTCAGGAACGCAGTAAAGTTATTAAAGGAAGGCGAAAAAGCTACCTTTTTATTCCCTTCCTCTTTAGCTTTTGGAATACACGGTGACAGTGAAAAAATCGGAATCAACGTTCCTTTAAAAGCTACGATTCGAATTTTAAAGATTCAAAAACAACAACTTAAATCAGATATTTAAATCTACCATTATGTTCAAAAAATTATATGTTTTAGCCGTATTCGCACTTGCCTTAGCTAGTTGCAAAACAAGTAGTCGTGCAGATTTGGGAGAGGGCCTGTTTGCAGAAATCAAAACTAGCAAAGGGGATGTCATCGTGCGTTTGGAGCATGACAAAACCCCTGTTACCGTTGCTAATTTTGTATCCTTAGCAGAAGGCAATAGTCCCTTCGTTAGCGAAAATTTTAAAGGTAAAAAATACTATGACGGACTCATTTTTCACCGTATTATGAAAGATTTCATGATACAAGGTGGTTGTCCTACCGGCACTGGAACAGGAAACCCTGGATATCGCTTTATGGATGAAATTAACGACTCCTTGGTGCACGATAGAAAAGGAATTCTTTCCTCCGCGAACAGTGGCCCAAGCTCTAATGGAAGTCAGTTTTTTATCACCCACAAACCTACCCCTTGGTTAGATGGCGAACATACTATTTTTGGAGAAGTGGTAGAAGGAATGGCTGTCGTAGACTCTATTGCCAATGTTCCAGTAGCAGCAGGCAATAAGCCAATAGACATCGTAAGCATGAATACGGTAGAAATTATCAGGAATGGAAAAGAAGCTAAAAAATTTGACGCCATTGAGATAATGACGGCTTACTTCGACAACGAAGAAGAACGTTTGGCAGCCATAGAAAAGGAAAAAGCTGAAAAACAAGCTGCTATGACTGGTATGATGGCTGAATTTGCAAAAGAACTGGAAACACAATCTGGGAAAGCGACACAACTTCCATCAGGGTTAAAGGTATTAGTGTTGAAAGAAGGCGATGGTGAAAAACCGAAAATTGGCCAAAAAGTAGATGTGATGTATTCAGGTTATTTACCCAATGGTACATTGTTTGAAAGTAACTACGAAGAAATAGCCAAGAAATATAATACCTACGATGAAAAAAGAGCGCAAGGTGGCGGTTATATGCCAGCAGCAATGACTTATTCGACTAATTCTGGACTAGTTGCAGGTTTTCAAGAAGGCATGTTGCGTATGAAAGTGGGTGATAAGATGCGTTTGTTCATACCTTCTCATATGGGTTGGGGAGCCCAAGGCTCGGGTCCAATCCCACCAAATTCCGATGTCATTTTTGATGTAGAACTCACTGGAATTAAATAGTCAAAAAGCCTATATTTAGGGGAACACAAAATTAAAAATCAGCATATATGCTCACGAAAGCTAAGGTTTTACTGGCATATATGCTGATTTTTTTGGTTGCCTTTTCCTTTAGTTCAACAAAGGAAAGAGAACGTAATAGCAAAGCAAATACGATAACCGATACAAATCATGATGCCAAAGACCCTAAGGCGTTTGCTTCAAAAGCTCCGTCAAAAATTTCCAAAATTTCTGGACGGATGAAATAGAGACGCGTTCATCTGGAGAATGTGGCCCTATGATGGTAGGTCCAAAACTTATCATATCCATTTCCGGATAATTTTGTCCAAGAATACCACATTCCAAACCGGCATGGCATGCCACTACCCTAGCCTCTTCTTTAAACAAATCTTGGTATAACCCCTTGGCAACTTTTAAAATTTTAGAATTTGGATTTGGATGCCATCCCGGATAAGATCCACTAAAGACTACTTCAAATCCGGCCAGATCAAAGACCGATTTTAACGCATGAGCCAAGTCCATTTTTCCGGTTTCCACAGAAGAACGTGTCAAACAACCAATGGTAATTTCACCATCTTTTACTTCTATCTTAGCGATATTATTGGAGGTTTCTACCAAATTAGGTATAGCGACACTCATCACATATACCCCGTTAACAGCAGCATAAACAGCTTTAATCAGTTTTCCTTGTGCGCCTAAGCCCATTACTTTTCTTGATGCTTTTACGCCCGTAATCTGAATATTCAAATCGGGTTCTACAAGCGTCAGTTCTTGTTTAATTTCCTCTGCGACAGCAGTTACAGCTTCCAAAAAGGAATTTCCCTGCCTTTTATCAATATTCAGGAAACAAACACTCTCTCTTGGTATAGCGTTTCGTAAGCTGCCTCCCTCTAAACTTCCAATACGCATATGAAAAGCCATACCTCCATATAGCAATCGGTTCATAATTTTATTGGCGTTGCCAAGGCCTTTGTCTATATCGATACCACTGTGGCCGCCTTTGAGTCCGTTTACTTTAATTTTATAACCGACATCCCCATGAGCCGATATCTTTTCAGTATAACTTCGGCTAGCCGTCACATCTATACCGCCTGCGCATCCTATATCAATCTCATCATCCTCTTCAGTATCCAAATTGAGCAATAATTCCCCTTTTAAAATTCCTCCCTTTAACCCAAAAGCACCAGTCATTCCAGTTTCTTCATCAATCGTAAACAAGGCTTCTAAAGGGGGGTGCGCAATAGTCGTGCTTTCCAACAAGCTTAGAATTGCCGCTACGCCCATACCGTTATCGGCACCTAAAGTCGTTCCTTTTGCTTTTACCCAATCGCCATCCACATACATTTGGATGCCCTGTGTACTAAAATCAAAAATAGTGTCCGCATTCTTTTGGTGTACCATATCCAAATGCGATTGTAAAGTCACCATTTTTTTATGCTCCATCCCCTTACTGGCTGGTTTTCTGACGATTACATTCCCTACTTCGTCCTCAAAAGTTTCTAGACCTAAGGCTTTTCCAAAATCCATGGCAAAGGCAATCACCCGTTCCTCATCTTTAGAGGGTCTAGGTACGGCATTAAGCTTCGCAAAATTAGTCCAGACAGAAATGGGCTGTAATTGATATAGTTCTTTATTCATAGCATTATAAAATCGACGTCAAAAATACTAACAGAAAAAGGATTTCGCTATTTTTGAGGCAATGAAGATGAACTTAAAGACAGGAATTGCCCTTTCCCTGCTTCCTCAAATCATACTAGTTAAATGGCTTGGTTCTCATACCTATTGGATTGAAACCTATTACAGCAATGGGGTATACCCTGTTGTTTCTAAATTTTTCAGGTGGCTGTTCGGTTGGATTCCCTTTTCTATTGGAGATTTACTATACACTACCTTGCTACTGCTTGCACTTGGTTACCTATATAAAAACGGGCGCAGCATACTAAAAAACAAGTTTCGGTTTTTAAGGGATGTGACCATGGTACTCTCCATTGCCTATTTTACCTTTCATTTGATGTGGGGCTTTAACTATTACCGAGAGCCCATTGCAGCTAAGTTTCAGTTGAAAGAAACCAAAGACTATCAAGAACTGGTAGATTTCACAAGGCAATTGATTACGAAGACCAACGAAACGCAACTTAAAATCACCAGAGATTCCGCCCTAAAAGTGCATATGCCCTATACACAGCAAGAGCAATTTGATATGACTTTGATGGGCTACGAAAAACTTACAAAGAAGCACCCCTTCTTGGTATACGAGCAACCCAGTATAAAAATATCGGTATTCAGTAAAGCGCTAACATATATGGGCTACGCAGGGTATCTAAATCCCTTTACCAACGAAGCACAGGTAAACGGACTACTACCAAACTTTAGATTTCCGGTAGTCACAGGCCATGAAATAGGACATCAATTGGGCTATTCCGCAGAAAACGAAACAAATTTTATCGGCTATCTGGTCACAGCGAACCATGAAGACAACTATTTTAAATATGCAGCCTATTCCTATGCACTCGGCTACTGCCTTAACGATGTCCGCAGAGGTGATGCCGCCGTTTTTGATGCGCTACTATCCGAGCTTAACGGCGGGGTAAAACTAAATTTCCAAGAGATGTCGCTGTTCTGGAATCAATATGAAAATCCGTTAGAACCCGTTTTTAAGTCGATATTCAATTCGTTTTTAAAGGCCAACAATCAGTCACAAGGCATACAGAGTTACAATGCAGTGGTCTCTTTACTGATTGCGTATCATAAGGAAAATCCTTTGTAACGTTCACGTGTCAAGTTCAAAATCAATTATTAAATTCAAGCACACCTACATCAGCGCGCATCAAGCATCAAAGCAACAGATGGCTAGGTCACGAACCCTTTAAGGCATCACTTCATCTTTCTCCTCGCTCCTCACAAAGGCATTTTAGGTAGTACACCTACCAACTTTTTACTCAATACTTTTCACTCATTACTTTTCACTCATTACTATTTACTTTTTACTCATTACTTTTTACTCATTACTTTTTACTCATTACTTTTCACTCATTACTTTTCACTCATTACTTTTCACTCATTACTTTTCACTAATTACTTTTTACTCATTACCCAGCAAACAGCCTTCGAACTTTAAACGTGAGAGTACAGAAATCTGAAACGCCCTTCAAAAAATCATCCTGTTAAAAATTGCCAAAAGGGGTAGACATTAAGGCAACAAATAGTAATTTTAAAGAGACTAAAACAAACTCACTTATAATGAAAAAAACAATACTGACGCTTTGCCTTTTTTGGTGTAGCGCATTCTTATTTGCACAGGATTACTTTCCTGAAAACGACGGCGTAAAAGCCAACAACAACAATTACACTGCCTTTACCAATGTCAAAATTTTTATTACCCCTACAGAGATTATCAATACCGGCACCCTTTTAATTCAAAATGGCAAAGTGGTAAACGTTGGAAGTTCCGTTAGCATTCCGGCGAATACCGTTATGATAGATTTGGACGGAAAATCTATTTATCCCTCCTTTATCGATGTGTACTCTAAATTTGGTGTAGCACAGCCAAAGCGAAAGCCAAGTGGCGGACGTTCGCCACAATATGATGCGGAACGCGAAGGGTTCTACTGGAACGACCATATCATGCCAGAAAACGACGCAATAACACACTTTACCTACGATGATAAATCAGCTAAAGAACTACGGGAAGCTGGCTTTGGCGTTGTCAACTCGCACATCCATGATGGTATTGCCAGAGGAACCGGTGTCCTTATTGCCCTAAATGGTGAAGGTACAGATGCCAATAGAGTACTGAACGATCGCTCCGCACACTATTTTTCTTTGGACAGAAGCATACTGAAAAAACAGTCCTACCCTACTTCTTTAATGGGTACGTTGGCGCTCTTAAGACAAATGTATAGCGATGCCTCTTGGTACGCTAAAGGAAACGCGACAACCAAAGATAGATCTCTAGAAGCCTTGAACGCCAACAAAGGAATGGTGCAGATATTCGAGGCAAAAGACAAGGGACATGCCTTACGTGCCGATAAAATCGGAGATGCCAATGGTATCCAATTCACGATTTTAGGCGGTGGTAACGAATTTGAGCGTATTGCAGAAATCAAGGCTACGAATGCCAAGTATATTATCCCAATCGATTTCCCAGAAGCCTACGACGTGTCAGACCCGTACCAAGCAGGTTATGTGTCCTTGCAGGACATGCGCTTCTGGAACCAAGCACCGTCCAATCCAAAAGTACTGGCAGAAAACGGAGTCACATTCTCTCTTACGCCCTACGACTTAAAATCAATATCCAAATTCAAGGAAAACCTGATGAAGGCTATTTCATACGGACTTTCAAAAACCAAGGCATTGGAAGCGTTAACTACCGTTCCTGCAGAAATTCTAGGGAAAGCAGATGAAATCGGAACCTTAAAGGCCGGTGCTTATGCGAATTTCCTTATTACCTCTGGCGATATTTTTGAAAAATCTACCACCCTATACGAAAACTGGGTACAAGGCACGCAGAACATCATTAACAACAAGGATATAAAGGATATTCGTGGCGATTACACCTTGGCACTGCAAGGTCAAACTTTTGATATTTCCATTACGGGAGCGGTTGAGAAACCCAAAGTAGAAGTAAAACAAGACACCGTTAAATTAACGTCTAAACTCCTGTATGCCGACAAATGGCTACAATTATCCTTTGCAACCGATGCCGGAGAAAAAACCTATCGCATGACAGCTGCGGTTACCAAAAATGCTGATAACCTTTCAGGAAGGCTAGTACTTCCAGATGGTTCAGAAAGCTTTTTTGCGGCCGTTAAAAAGTCGGCCTTTGAGGAAAAAGATAAAAAAGATACAGTTGCTGATGCTCCTGTTGTGATGCCGGTCACCTTTCCTAATGTAGGGTACGGGTACGCATCCAAGCCAAAACAGGAAAACGTATTGTTTAAAAACGCTACGGTATGGACGAGCGAAGATGCTGGAATTATTGAAAACGCAGATGTATTGGTTAAAAACGGAAAAATAGCCAAAATAGGGAAAAACCTCAACGCAGGGGGAGCCAAGGTCATAGATGCCACAGGCAAACATCTAACTGCTGGTATTATAGATGAGCATTCGCATATTGCTGCACTTGCTATTAATGAAGCGGGTCATAACAGTACCGCCGAAGTAAAAATGGAAGATGTAGTTGACCCAGAGCATATGGGCATATACCGTTCTCTAGCTGGCGGTGTAACCTCTTTACAATTGCTACATGGATCTGCAAATCCTATCGGTGGGCGTTCTGCTATCTTAAAACTAAAATGGGGCGAAGAAGCAGCCGGACTCATTTATGATAACTCACCCAAGTTCATCAAATTCGCTTTGGGAGAGAACGTAAAGCAATCGAACTGGGAAAGTTATTCGCGTTTCCCACAAACACGAATGGGTGTGGAACAAGTGTTCATGAATTACTTCCAACGTGCCAAGGAATACGATACCAAAAAGAAAAATGGGGATCCTTTGCGCTATGATGAGGAAATGGAGGTCTTGGCAGAAATTATTAATGGCGAACGTTTTATCAGTTGTCATTCGTATGTACAGAGCGAAATCAATATGATGATGAAAGTGGCCGAGAAATTTGGTTTCCGGGTAAATACCTTCACACATATTCTAGAAGGGTATAAAGTAGCCGATATAATGGCAGCGCATGGGGTAGGTGCAGGAACCTTTAGTGATTGGTGGTCGTACAAGTTTGAAGTAAACGATGCAATTCCTTACAACGCTGCTATTATGCAAAAGCAAGGGGTTACCGTAGCGATTAATAGTGATGACCGTGAGATGATACGTCGTTTGAACCAAGAAGCTGCCAAAACAGTTAAATATGGCGGGATGTCAGAGCTGGAAGCTTGGAAAATGGTCACGATCAATCCGGCTAAGCTGTTACACTTGAATGACCGTACGGGAAGCATAAAAGTGGGTAAGGATGCAGATTTGGTTTTATGGTCAGACCACCCCTTGTCTATCTACACGAAAGCAGAAAAGACCATGATAGAAGGCGTTACGTATTTTGATTTAGAAATGGATAAGAAACAACGAGGAGCCATCAAAAAAGAACGTAACGAACTGGTTAAAATGATGCTGAACGAAAAAGCGGAAGGCAAAAAAACGCAGGCGCCAAAGCAAAGCATAAAACGAGAGCTTACGTGTGATAGCCTATAATTGGTTCAACCTATAAAATTATTAAAATGAAAAAATACATATATATACTTACAGCCTTGGTGCTCTCCTATACGGGTACGGCGCAACAGACTCCGGCTGCCAAGCAGTCCGAAGCAA
Organism: Maribacter sp.; assembly: GCA_047633095.1. Lineage (GTDB taxonomy): Bacteria > Bacteroidota > Bacteroidia > Flavobacteriales > Flavobacteriaceae > Maribacter. Next base: position 19,425 of record JBLIEO010000009.1, on the reverse strand, counting down.
TTTCAATTGAAGGTGCTACGGCACACTTAGGAAATGGGGACGTCATAGAAAACGCCCTAGTGATGTTCCAGGATGGCAAACTAACCTTTGTTGGTAGTGCAAATACAAAAATTGCAAGAGCCGGAAATGTAATAGATGCCAGTGGAAAACACATTTACCCCGGATTTATAGCACCTGCTAAAACCTTAGGATTGGTAGAAATCAATGCTGTTAGGGCCAGTGATGACGCAGATGAAATTGGTGATATTATTCCCCATGTACGTAGTTTAATTGCCTACAATGCAGAATCGAAAGTAGTGGAAAGTATGCGTCCGAACGGAGTGCTTATAGGGCAGATAGCTCCAGAAGGTGGGCGTATATCTGGAACCTCCTCTATCGTACAGTTTGATGCTTGGAACTGGGAAGATGCCGCGATTAAGATTGATGACGGTATACACCTCAATTGGCCAAATAGCTTTAAGCAAGGGAGATGGTGGACTGGAGAAGATCCAGGCTACAAACCTAACAAGGAGTATGCCGATCAAACCGAAGCCGTAGTTACGTTTATGGCAAACGCGTTAGCGTACGGAAAGTCCACACCAAAAGAAGTGAATCCTGCCTTTGCCGCCATGCAAGGTATTTTTGATGGTACACAAAAACTATATGTTTATGCCGATGGTGAACGTGAAATTATTGATGCGGTAAACACGCTTAAAACAAATGGGGCCAAGGAAGTCGTTTTGGTCGGTGGCTACCATGCCTATAAGATTACCGATTTCTTAAAGAAAAATAATATTCCGGTATTGGTACAGTTTACCCATAACCTCCCTAAGTTTGACGATGACGACTATGACCTACCCTACAAACTTCCAAAATTATTGGTAGATGCAGGATTATTAGTGGGACTTCAAAACAGGGATGCCTCAAACTTCCAAACCAGAAACCTACCTTTTTATGCCGGTCAAGTAGGGCAGCAAGGCTTGGATAAGGAAAAAGCCTTGCAACTGATTACCGGAAACAACGCTAAAATTTTAGGTATCGATGATGCTTATGGGACTTTAGAAGTGGGCAAAAGCGCTACGCTATTTGTATCTAAAGGCGATGCCTTAGACATGCGTGGCAACCAACTGACCCATGCTTTTATCGATGGCAGAATGATTTCTTTAGAGACACACCAAACAGAGCTTTGGAAACGGTATTCAGAGAAATACGAAGGGGAAAAATAAAATGGTTTTGAGAGGAAGGTTTTCAGGACGAAGCAAACTGTTTGTTTCCAGCCGTACCGCGTAAACGAACAAAACTAAAATCACGTCTAGAAAGCCCGGCATCAGTCGGGCTTTTTTATATCTCTTAGTTCCCTCCTAATAAGGCGCCACTGCGAGCACAAAGGACAAGTTGATTCGGTGGTAAAGAGCAGCGTCCCATCCGCGTAAGAACACCAAAAACTAAACAAACGAAAATCTATTCCCAATTATGAATATAAAATAGTAATTTTAAAGGGATACACATTGGCAAAAAGGGAGCTCTTTTTAAAGTACCCTCCAACGAACAAAAAAGTCAAATTGACCCATGTGATTTTAATGACCAACACATACCAACGATGATGAGACCACTATTCTTCCTAAGCTTACTAGCCCTAACGTTTTCCTGTAAAGAATCACAAACCACAGCATCGGATGGACTGACACTAGCGGGGCTCCAAGAGCCCGTAGAAGTTGTTCGGGACCAATGGGGCATTAATCATATTTATGCTAAAAATCAGCATGATCTTTTCTTTACCCAAGGCTACGCCGCTGCCGAAGACCGCCTCTTTCAGTTCGAGATATGGCGCAGACAAGCAACAGGAACCGTAGCCGAAATACTAGGAGAGCGCGAACTCAAAAGGGATATTGGAACCCGACTCTTTAAGTATAGAGGTGATATGAAGACAGAAATGAATCACTATCACGAGGAAGGTGTTGAAATTATTAAGGCCTATACCAACGGTGTAAATGCCTATATCGACCATATTTTAAAAACGCCGGAGCTACTCCCTATCGAATTCAAACTATTAAATCTAGCACCTCAGAAGTGGACACCAGAGGTGGTGATTTCTAGACATCAAGGCCTATTGGGGAATATAGCCCAAGAATTACAAATAGGTCGCGCTGTGGCAAAACTAGGTGCTGAAACGGTGAAGGATTTGTATTGGTTGCATCCAAAGGACCCGGACCTTTCCATAGACCCGAGCATCAAAACAGCTTTGTTATCCGATGATATTTTGGAGCTGTATAATGCCTATAGAACAACAGTCAAATTTCAAAAAGTAGATATTGTTCCCGCATATCAAAACACCGAAGCAGAAGCAGCTGTATTATCCTTGTATGAAGGTAAGAATGACTCCCTGGCCATTGGTAGTAATAACTGGGTGGTAAAAGGCGAGCTCATGGCAGATGGCAATACCTATATGGCCAATGACCCGCATAGAACCATTGCTGTGCCTTCTTTGCGTTACATGACCCATTTAGTAGCACCCGGCTGGAATGTGATTGGCGGTGGGGAGCCCGAAATTCCGGGCATCTCTATCGGCCATAACGAATATGGCTCATGGGGACTTACCGTTTATAGAACCGATGGCGAAGACCTGTATGTCTATGAACTTAATCCGGACAATCCCAATCAGTATAGGCATAAGGGCGCTTGGGTAGACATGGAACAGGTTTCGGAAACCATAAAAATAAAAGGTCAAGAAGACCATACCGTGCAGCTCTCCTATACCCTCCACGGCCCTGTTACCTTAATTGATACCGACAACAATGTAGCCTATGCCGTGCGTTGTGCTTGGCTAGAACCCGGAGGTTCGCCCTATCTCGCGTCTTTACGTATGGATCAAGCCAAAACCTGGGAAGAATTTAGGGAAGCGTGTAACTACAGCCATATCCCCGGAGAGAATATGATATGGGCCGATAAAAAAGGAAACATAGGCTGGCAAGCAGTGGGCATTGCTCCTATCCGTAAAAATTTTAGTGGGCTTGTTCCCGTGCCTGGCGATGGGCGGTATGAGTGGGACGGCTATTTACCCATTATAGAAAAACCAAACGCTTTTAATCCTGCAACAGGGTTCTTGGCTACGGCAAACCAAAATGTAACTCCTGAAGACTATACCCATTGGGACGCGGTTGGTTTCTCATGGTCAGACCCCTATCGTGGCGACCGGGTGAACGAAGTCCTAGGGGCCGATAAAAAGATGACCATGGAAGACATGAAAGCCCTGCAAACCGATTACCTCTCCATTCCTGCAAGGATTTTAGTCCCCATGTTGGAGCCCCTTGTTTTTAGGGATAAAGCGGCAGCCGCTAAAACGGCACTGACGGATTGGGACTACAGGCTGGAAGCCAATTCCATCCCGGCAGCTATTTATGTAGCCTGGGAGAATCAAATTAAGGCCCTGGCCAACGAACGCTTTATTCCCGAAGCGGGAAAAGGATTGGTGTCTGGGATTCAAATGAAGCGCATCATGGATTGGATTGCAGCGCCCGATGCCCGGTTTGGAGCAAACCCAATTTTAGATAGAAATATATTTTTAAACGATGCCTTTACCAGTGCGGTGGCCGACTTAGAAAAAAACCTAGGGGCAGATATGACCCAATGGCAGTACGGACAGGCAGATAACAAGCATACCTATATGGAACACGCCTTGAGTGACGCCGTAAATACAGCTACCAGAGCCAAACTAGACCTAGGGCCGCTTCCTAGAGGTGGTAATGCCTATACCCCAGGTTCTACGGGTGGTAACCTAAGACAAAGCAGTGGCGCTTCTTTTCGCATGATTGTGAATACGGGAGATTGGGATGCCGCCATAGGCACCAACGGCCCCGGACAATCCGGTAATCCAGATAGTCCGTTTTATAACAATCTCTTTGAGCCTTGGGCAAAAGACCAGTATTTTCCAGTATATTATTCCCGCAGTAAGATAGATGCTGTGACGGCAAGTACAAAGATACTCCTGCCTTTAAAAAAATAAGCACATCCGTTTCCTGATAGCAGACCATACGTGTTGCTGCAGTGGCGAATATAGGTGCCGGTATAGCTAAGGTAGAAATAAGAACTAGTAGGTTGATTTTCACCTAAATTACCACTTCGAGTGGGTTTTACGACCTTTTTAGAGCGTAAAAGGGATATCGAGAAGCTATTGATGTCAAGGTTCTCGATACAAAACCACTTGCAGGGTTTCACGCGAACTGACATCCGTTTTTTGCTTCGTACCTAAACTATAGTAATAACAACCGAAATCAAACTTAAGCCGTATATAAAAAGTAGCTCATATAAATAACCGTTGTAAATAATTCAATATGAGAAGTCACCAATTCAAAGGTTAACTGACCTAATAAAGTTTGGGCCTCCGATAACACCTAGTTCAGGACCGGTACTCGATTCTGTTGCCTAGCCCTTATGATAAATATGTATTCAAGAAAAATAGTTGGGTACGACCTAAGTAATAGCCTCGCACTAAATGGCTCCGTAAGCACAATAAATAAAGCTACATACAAGGCCAAAAACACTAAAGGACTACTTCATCACTCAGATCAAGGAATACCGTATTGTAATACTATTTACACCCAAGTTTTAAAAAGAAAGAAAATAGAAATCAGCATAATCGAAGAGAATCATTGCTATAAAACGCCCTTGTAGCGCGGTTGAAAGGAATTTTTAAAGACGAGTTTTATCTGGACCAGACCTTTACTAAGCCAGTACACGCTAAAAAGGCGACCAAAAATGCGATCAAAAGGCACAATACTAAACGATTACATTTATCTTTAGAGCATAAAACACCTAGTTGCGTGCATCAATATACCGCTTAAACCCCATAGTAATACGTAGCCGTATTTAAGGACGTGACATATAAAAAATAGAGAAATCTAATAAGTTTTGCAAAAATAACCACACTTAATGAAACGTCGATCATTTTTTAAAAAAACTACGACAGCCCTAATGGGGCTTGGGTTTACAACGAGTTCTTTTTCAAAAAAAACGAATAAGAAAATAAAGAAACCTATTAAGGTATGTGCTACCGTAGATCAGGAAAGAGTGTTCTTTTATGCTGAGGTAATTAAGGAGTCAATAAAGGTAGTTCATATTACCGATACGCATTTGTTTAAAGATGATGAAAGAGGAATTCCTTACCAAGCGTACAGTAATCGAATGGCAAATGCTTATAACCAAACTACACATTTTCAAACACGATTAGAAACGAATCCAGAGGAAGCCTTTGAACAAGCACTCGTATTTGCAAAAGAGGTACATGCTGATGTGATTACATTGATTGGTGATATTTTTAGTTTTCCGTCTGAAGCAGCAATAGAGTGGGTTCAATCGAAATTGAAGGAGACCGGTATTCCGTACATTTACACAGCAGGAAATCATGATTGGCATTATGAAGGGATGGAAGGTACGTTGGAGTCTTTACGTGATACGTGGATTGAGAAACGATTACTGCCCTTGTATCAGGGCAATCATCCTTTAATGGCGGCTTATGAGATCAAAGGCGTCAGGTTTTTAGCTATTGATAATTCTACCTACCAAATTAATGAGGAGCAATTAGCCTTTTTCATAGCACAAGTTGGTAGTGGAATACCACTGGTTTTATTAGTTCATATTCCAATGTATGCTCCTGGAAAGAGGATTTCATTTGGTTGTGGAAATCCGAATTGGGGAGCGGCCACAGATGGTAATTTTGAATTAGAAAAACGTCCTAAATGGCCAGAAAGTGGTCATACACAAACAACACTTGATTTTCACAAAACCGTTTTTACTGCTCCAAATCTATTGGGTATTTTTGCAGGACATATACATCGAAACTCTATTGAAATGATTAAAGGGAAGCCTCAAATAGTTGCTGATGATAACGCCAGTGGAGGTTATTTGGATATCACTTTTTTACCCATGGATGAACAGGATAAAAAGTTGATTTTATAAATGTTGAGGTTACATTTTAACCTCTTTCAAGTTCGCTACAATGAACGAAAAATAGGGTTTAAATCTCCGTCCGCAGGAGTCCCCACATTATAACAGGACACCAACACCGCAAAATCTTTAGTTTTGAATATAGCTAGCGAGGGGAATTTGCTCTGGCAATTTGGAAGTTAGAAATCTTTTAAAAGTAGCTACTGTGGAGTTGCAATTACAGTCATAATTCCGAGAGAAGATTTTTTCTCCATCCATTTTTTTGGGATAAATAGTACCATTCCAAGCACGAATTCCCAAAACTCATCCTCCATATTTTTATCCCACTTGATTCCTTTCTGTTCCATCTCGCTCATCCAGTAGAGCAAATAGGAATCCATAGTACCATAAGTAAGTAGTTTAGAAACTTTCCAACCACTTTTTTGAAGCAGTAGCTCTATATTATGCGGGGAGAACAATGAAATATGGCGGGGCGTATGCCAACCTGCCCAGTTTTTACCATATTTTTTTCTACTGGCAGAATCGAAATTGGGAATTTCAATGATGAGCGATGTACATGGCTTGGAAATAGATTTTAAATAACTTAGGTTTTCCAGCGTACTGTAATCATGCTCTAAATAATGCCACATGGTAATGACATCAGGCTGCAAGCTGCTTGGTAGGTCTTTAATTTCTGATACTTGTAAATCGAGTTCTGCGTAATCATCGGATTGATTTTTCCACCCCTCATCACTAAAGTCGATACCCATATTTAGGCAATTCAACTCTTGCTGACAAGCCTTTAAAAAGCTGGGCTTGCCGCAGCCGACATCAAGGATCAAAGATGCTGATGTTAGGATATGAGTCTCCTTTACCCGCTTCACACGCCTCAAATCTAACTTTCGCTGGCTCTTTTCTACCAATTGTTCAAACTTACCCCACGACTTTGCTCCTCTGTAAGGTAAATAATACGACGTATAGTAATTTTTTAGTTGGTCTAAAGGTACTCTGGGATTTAAGAAAACAAATTTGCATTCAGTACATTGGTCAAAATTGAACAACTCTTTATTCGAATGCATCTGAGCCGTTGTTTTAATGAAAGAAGCAAAAAACGTGGTGTTACAAATAGGGCAACTGGTAAGTTCCTGCATAGTTTTAATATTGCGAATCTTGCTTTAACGTATTAGGGTTATCCATTTAGATTGCGGCTACTTTTAATTGAACTAAAGTCATAGGTTTATGCTCAGACATTCTTTAAATAAGTCTGCAAAGTTCGCATTTTTAGGTGGTTTCACCGATTAAATCGGAAAAAATATTCGTTGATGTAGTTTGCCATATTCTCTGCATCACAGTATGAATGTACGTCGCGCAGCCAGTTTTTAAAGTTCCTGATTTGGTTGTGAAGCAAAGGAAAGTTTCTGCACTTTTCAGATAGGGTTTGCTTCAAATTAAGATAGTCTTGCGCAAGCGGTTTAGAACCTGTCCATCTATTAGCCAATATGTGAGCTTGTGTGCTGATGTGCATGTCAAATATGGGACGAAGCGATTTGGCGCTATAGTCTTCAATGACTTTGGCAGCCCTTTCCGCAATCACCATTTCGGTACTCAAATGGGATTACAACGCGTATTTTTTTTCAGATTTACATCTTCCTTGTTTGCCTTTCTGTGGGATTCCAATTTCAAATTCACCAACGTGTGCATCTCCATCCAAAGGTTTTTGACCACTGCTTTGCATCGCTGTTTGTGCCTTGCGCTTAAAGAGCCAAATTGGAGTTACTACATTTATCTGGACAATAGGTTAAGCTTTAAATTTATAACTTAATCCACAATAAAAACAGAAAGAAGCCCTTACGAAAAGTCATTTAAAAAATGGCGGTTGAATTAGTTAATTCAGGAAAAAGCAAAGGAGAAACCAATATAGATTTAGGAATTCGTCAAGAATTACTATCGAGATGGTGTAGAGTTTAATACAAATTCTACGGGTAGTTTTTCAGGAAATAGGCGTTCTAATTTAATACTGGAACAAAAGGAAATTACGGAATTAAAGGAAGCATTGAGAGATACAGAATTAGAGCGTGATATATTATAAAAGGCAGTAAGTATCTTTTCCAAGAACGGATAGATATTTTTAGTTTTATAGATACCTACAAATTAAAGTATCCTATTGAGAAGGTGTGTAACGTACTAAAAGTAAGTAGGAGCAGTCACTACTACTAGTGCAAAGGATTAATTTCTAATAGAGAAAAAGAAAATAATAAATTATCACAAGAAGTACTGAATATTTATAATCAGAGTAATGGCACTTACGATAGCCCTCGAATACAGGAGGAATTATGTTACAGAGGATATAAAGTATCCCGCCCAAAAGTTGCTAGAATGATGAGGAATAACAACATACAAAGTAAGATTAGAAAAAGATAGGTAGTAACCACAGATTCCAAACATAGTGCTCCTAATCTGTTCAACAAAAATTTTACAGTTGACTTACCGGGTATAATATGGGTCTCGGACATTACCTATATAAACACTGAAAATGGATGGGTATGCCTAACAGTCGTAATTGATTAATTTGACCGTAAAGTAATCGGTTGGGCATTAAGTGCTACTATGAAAGCAGTCGAAACATCTATTGAAGCATTCAAAATGGCATTGTATAATAGAAATGAAAATTTAATATTTCACTCAGATAAAGGTGTTCAATATGCTTGTAGTAATTTTACAAAGATTATAAATAAGAATAATATAATCCAACGTATGAGTAGAGAGGGAAACTGTTGGGGTAATGCAGTCGCTGAATCTTTTTTCAAAACATTAAAAACGGAAAGTATATATCAATACGACTTTAAATCAAAAAGAGAAGCTAGAAGAAAAGTCTTTTGATATTTAGAAATTTGGTACAATAGAAAAAGAAGACATTCTACTCTAGGATATAAAACCCCGTTAGAAGTAGCAAATTTGTTTAATATTAAAAATGCAACTTAACTTATTGTATAGTTTTTTGTTGTAATTACATTTATCTATAGAGTATAAAACACCTAATTACCTGCATGTATATACCGCTTAAAACTAATAGTAATCTGTAGCCGTATTGTAGGACGTGAAAGCACTCCCCCACTACGCCAGATTTGAATGCCCAGATGGTACCGTAACGTTTTCTATACATCAAACAGAGACCTTAGCCACTGGAGATGGCGTACCCATCTATTTTGAATGCGAAGATCTAAATGGGTATGTGAAGGAACTTATAGAAAAAGGAGTTAAATTTGAGTCGCTCTCTGCAGACCAAAACTGACTATAGCGCGAGGCGCTTTTAAAAGATGTAGATGGCAATCAATTGATCCTCTATTATGCAGGAGACAATAGGCTAAACCCACCCTGTCGCATAGAGAACAAAACGTCTAGTTAAAAGAAAACCTGTATTTTGAAAGAAGCCCTAAAAGAATTATTCAACAGAGATTTGGCTACCCTACGGAAGGAAATTGAGCTATACAGAGATGAAGCCAAGCTATGGAGGTTGGATAACAGCATTCAGAATTCTGGGGGTACTTTATGCCTGCATGTAATTGGAAATTTAAAAACCTTTGTCGGTAACGGTTTAGCACAGACCACCTATGTGCGTAATCGGGAATTTGAATTTTCTGGCACCCCTGTTCCTAGAACTAAACTCTACCAAGAACTAGACGAAACCATTGCCATAGTGAACAAAGGGTTTGATGCCCTCACCGAAGCACAATTAGATGATGATTTTCCCATACGCATCTGGAAAGAAGAAAAGAAAACCCTTTTTACACTTATGCATTTACATGGGCACTTAACCTATCATTTAGGACAACTAAATTACCATAGACGGATTTTAGATATTTAAATGGCGCATCTTGTAAAACGGCACAAAACAGTGTAAACGAAAAAAAAGGGCTTTCGCCCTTTTTTACTTTTATTGGTACACCGTACTTAAGAAAAACGGATTAGTTTTAATCCTGTATGTCTGCGGTGATTTCTCCAACTTGCGTGTCGGGTTACGACCTTAACCGTCGCTGCATCGTCCTTGGTATGTTCTTTTTTAGTATCTCCCATAATTAAATATTTTATAATCTGTTGTGATGAGCGCAATGCGCACTCTTATGTACACTACTAATAAGACGTTATAAAAAACAAAATATTACAGTGTTAAGACAAGCTTAACACTTCGTGAAGCCCTTTAAAATATAAGATGTTAAGGGATTTAGTGCAATCCTAGCAATCAAGCAAACAAAGGATCTCGCAAGCACATATTCAGCAGGAAACAGGCTTATCACCCAACTATTTCGGAATTGTGCTATATAAACTTCCTAGTGCTCTTTTGCTGCCTGAGGAGTAGTTTTAGTTCCATATAGTCGCTAAAGACCGAGCCGTATTTTGACTCAAAATAGAAATGAACTATCAATTATAAACTGGATACTTAGCTCCATTACCTCTTTTTGTTCATAACTCCTTAAAATTCTTAAGAACCTTTCGTTTTTCTGTGTGGCAATACGCAAAATAGGCTTTAACTTGTATTACAAGGGTAATCACCTGATTCCTAGGTAGCTTTAGTGAACAGTAAATTTAAAAAAAAAGGAATACGCATATCTGCAATTAGCGCGTAATTAAAATAATGACACGCATACAGATAGGCAATCGCCAATGTCATAAAAACAATATGAAATCAACTAAAAAACCTACATATCAGGAATTAAAGTTGCGCATTAATAAATTGCAATCAGAAATAAAAATAGGCCTGGATTATAGGAAACTATTTGACAATGCTACAATTTCTATTTGGAATGAAAATTTTACACTAGTAATTGAACAAATAGATAAACTTAGAAAACTTGACATACCTGACATAAAAACATATTTAAAAGAGAACCCCGAAGTTTTAATTTCGTTAATTGGAAATTTGAAAATTAATAGTGTCAATAAGGCTACTTTAATGTTGTTTGGAGCCGAAAGTGATGAAGAATTTTTAAATAATATACAGGTTACGTTTGGTGGCGGAGCAGACGAAGTGTTCTTGGACCTTATGGAATCAATATGGAATAATGAGAAATCATTTATATCAGAAGTAAATTATAAAACGCTAAAAGGAGATGAGTTCGCAGCGTTATTTTCGATGCCTATTCCTCAAACAAAATCGGAAGAACAATTAGTTCCGGTTACTATTCAAAGTATTCAGGCGTTAAAAGAAGCTGAAGTAGCCAAAAGGGAATCCTTAATAAAATTAGAGCAGGCTCAAAAAATTGCCCATATAGGGAGTTGGGAATGGGAGTGGGAAACTGATAATGCGGTGTGGTCTGATGAAATGTATCGAATTTATGGTGTTAAAAAAGATGAATTTGACCTTAATAGAGAAAATGTGAGCAAGGCAATTTTAGAAGAGGATAAACAAAAGGTGGAGCATGCGATTAGCCAATTATTAAAAGGCGAAATAGTAGATTCATTTGAATTTAAAATTATTAGACCAAATAATGAAATTAGAAATCTAATTATCATAGGCTTACAGATAAACAAAGGGACAATATTTGGTGTGACTCAAGATATAACGGATAGAAAAAAGATAGAGAATGAATTAAATAAAGCGCAGACTTTAGCAAAAGTTGGAAGCTGGATATTTAATCTTTCAAATCAAAAGATAAAATGGTCAAATGAAATGTTTCACATGTGGGGTTTCGATTCAAAGAAGGATCCCCCTGAATATGATGCACTAGTTAAGCGAGTTCACCCCGATGACTTAGAATTCTGGAGTAATACTGTTGAAAAAGCTACTATCCTAGGAACACCATACGATATTGAATTTCGAATTTTACTAGCTAATGGAGGGCAAAAAGTAGTAAGAGAGATATGTCAACCTAAGTTGGGTGTTACTGGTGAAGTCGTCAGCTAAGTAGGCAGTGGCCAAGATATCACTGAGCAAAAACTTTTAGCTACAGATCTTATTAAAGCAAAACAAAAAGCAGAGGAAAGTGACCAATTGAAATCAGCATTTCTTGCAAATATGAGTCATGAACTCCGCACTCCAATGAACGGTATTTTAGGATTTTCAGAATTATTAAAAGAAAAGAATATTTCCGATAAAAAGAAAGACACTTATTTAAAATTTATTGAAAAAGAAGGAAATCGTCTTTTGAATTTTATTTCGAACATTGTAGATATTTCAAAGATTGAATCTAATGTTATTACCGTTAATAGCTCTTTTTGCAATATCAATATTCTTATTGATGAGCTCTATTCAAAATATGCTATTAAACTAAAGAATACAAGCATTAAACTTCAAATCAAAAAAGGATTGGGAGATAAAGACAGTTGTGTAGAAACAGATTCAAATAAATTAGTTCAGTTAATCTCTAATTTACTAGAAAACGCAATAAAATTCACCAAAGAAGGGGAGATTGAATTTGGATATTCCCTATCCAACAGCGAACTTAAATTTTATGTTAAGGATTCCGGTGTTGGAATTGAAATTGAAGAACAAAAGACTGTTTTTAATAGATTTAGGCAAGGTAAACTAGAACAGACTCATAATCCGGGAGTGGGATTGGGTTTGTCAATTGTAAAAGGTCTAGTTAATATTCTTGGTGGTGACGTGTGGGTAGATTCTCAAACAGGAGTAGGCTCAACATTTTTCTTTACAATCCCTTACGAAAACATAGGTACTGACACAAAGGTAGTTTTGAACAATAGTGACATGGCTCTGAACAGTGACCATTTTACTGTATTAATAGCTGAAGATGATGAGTTTAGTTTTATATATTTAAAGGCATGTCTTTCAGATTTTAACTGCTCCATTTTGCATGCTATTAATGGGAAAGAGGCCGTTAAAATAGTAAACCAAAACGCTGCTATAGATTTAGTATTAATGGACATCAACATGCCTGTAATGGACGGAAAAAGGGCATTAGAAGAAATAAGAAAAACAAATAAAGAAGTGCCAATAATTGCCCAAACAGGTTTGGCTATGTCTGGAGATAAAGAGAAACTGTTAAAGGCTGGTTTTAATGATTACATATCCAAACCCATCTCTACAAACGTTTTAATCACAACCATAAATAAACACTTAAAGAAAGTAACTGGCGCTAAACATCGCTAAAAAATCTAAGAATTTCGGTGCTAAATTTGAGTTTTAGAACGTCAATTGAAAACTATCAAACAAAAGTTTTGATATTAAAAAAATAAAAATAATTATAAAAAAGTTGGCTTAGCTATGCTCTAAAATAAAAGAACAGCGTTTTAAACTTCTTGGTATTTACTAGCCTTTCGTAACCACACATGATACACTTAAAATGAATGAATAAAACCGTAGCTTCTGTGTGAAAAGAATGTTTATCCTTTATTAAAGAAACCTTACAATATCAGCATTAACGATTTATAAGCTGCATGAAGTCGAACTAAAATACGCCTACTTAAATCGAGCTGAAAAGCTATTCGTAGCTAAAATACCTATCTACAGCTACCTGTTATAAAAGTGTTTCATTCAATAAAGACGAGCTTCTTAATCAGTATATAAACTTCTTTCTAACTGGGCGGCAATGCGTAAGTTTTACTCACAAAAAGTAACCCAAGCCTAAATAGCTCCCACAAAAGCATTGTTGCTAACAGGGTCTCTAAGGAATTCGGGCTTTGGGAAAAATTAAAAGGTTTGCGTATTTTTAATATGCCTACTAAATTTATAAATTTGGTCTATTCCTAAAACTAAAATAATAACAAAATTTAAAATCTCAGTGTCCATGAAAAAACAGGTAGCTCCACTCCTCCTTCTTTTTGCCCTGATACTCTGTTCTTGTGCATCTGAAAGTAGCGAAGACAGGCCCAATATCATTCTTATTATGGCAGATGATATGGGTTATGAATCTTTAAGTGCCAATGGTGCTACATCTTACCATACCCCAAATCTTGACCGTTTGGCAACCAGTGGTATCCGCTTTTCAAAAGTAATCTCACAACCACTTTGTACCCCTTCCCGTGTTAAAATAATGACGGGGCTGTTCAACTATCGCAACTACGACTATTTTGCTAATTTGAACACAAACCAGTACACCTTTGGTAATTTAATGCAAGAGGCAGGTTATGCCACCTGTGTTGCTGGGAAGTGGCAACTAAACGGGCAATCTCATAAAGATGAAATTCCAAATTGGGAGGATAACACAAAACCAATCAAATTTGGATTTGATGAATACTGCTTGTGGCAATTAACAAAAAGAGGAAGCAGGTATGCCAATCCTTTAATTGAACAAAACGGCGCTTTTCTAGAAAGTAAAACCACCGATTATGGTCCTGAAATATTTGCAAATTATATCCTGGACTTTATAGAACGAAAAAAGGAGCAACCCTTTTTTATCTACTACCCAATGGTTTTAGTACACGACCCCTTTGTTCCTACGCCAGACTCCAAAGACTGGGAAAATACGGAGTTAAGAACTAAAAATGACACGACCTACTTTAAAGATATGGTGGCGTACACCGATAAAATTGTAGGGAGAATACATACCAAGCTTAAAGAATTAGAGCTAGATAAAAACACCATTCTAATCTTTACCGGAGACAATGGCACCCACCCAAGTGTATATTCTGATACCAGAGAAGGCAAGGTAAGAGGTGCTAAGGGGAATACCATCGATACTGGCACACATGTTCCTTTGGTGATTTCTTGGCCAGAAAAGATAACTAAAGGAATGGTTTATACCGAGTTAATCGAATTCAGTGATTTCTTTCCAACCTTCGCCGATATCGTTGAAAAAGAGACGACATCTGACGGACAAAGCTTCTATCCGCTACTAAAAGGAGAAGAACATAATCCGCGAGAAACAAGCTTTGTTCATTATGACCCACAATGGGGTAAACGAGTGAATAAATATCGGAATCAGTTCGTAAGAACAACGGAATACAAACTCTATCAAGATGGTAAATTTTTTAATGTAACAAAGGACAAGTTAGAAGCATCACCCTTGCATCCAGACACCCTAACAGAAGGGGAGCTGTATATTAAACAGATGTTGTCGACCGAATTGAAAAAACATCCTGCTTGGGATAAGCAACAATAAACATGGGTGACAAAACATAGAAAGCCGGTTAAAACCTACGTATTTCATCCTTTATTTTCAAAGTAAGAAAAATTTAAACGTGGACTCCGTGTTCATGATAATGAGCTAGGCTACGCTTTACCCTAGGTTCCAAGATAATAACAACAATGCAATATCTCTAATACTAAACGCTAAGAAAAAACTAAAATGACCGATATAGAAATTGCACAGAAAGTTACCGGAGCGCACATAAGAGAAGTTGCTAAGAAATTAGATATCCAAGAAGCCCATTTGGAATATTACGGGAATGAAAAGGCAAAGCTACCGCTGGGTTTAATAAACGAAGAGCAGGTTAGCAAAAGTAAGCTCATCTTAGTTACGGCCATAACCCCTACCCCTGCCGGAGAAGGAAAAACAACCACGTCCATTGGTCTAAACGATGGATTAAACCATATGGGCAAAAAGTCCATTGTCGTTTTAAGAGAGCCGAGTCTAGGTCCTGTTTTTGGGATAAAAGGGGGCGCTGCTGGTGGTGGGTGGAGTCAAGTAATTCCTATGGTGGATATCAATCTGCATTTTACTGGGGATTTTCATGCCATAGCAATGGCAAATAATCTACTCGCCGCACTCATAGACAACAATATACAAAGCAAGACCAAAAACCTAGGCATAGACCCACGTACCGTACTCTGGAAACGCTGTATGGATATGAACGACCGAACCCTACGCAACATAATTACGGCATTGGGAGGTAAAGCAGGTGGAATTCCTAGAGAGACGGGATTCAATATTACAGCCGCTTCAGAAATTATGGCCATTTTATGTTTGTGTAACAACTTAGAAAACCTAAAGGAGATGTGTGCGAACATCTATGTAGGCGATACCTTTGAAGGAACTGCTGTTTATGCCAAAGAGCTAAAGGCCGCCGGTGCCATGGCCGTTTTACTAAAAGATGCCATCAAACCAAACTTGGTGCAAACCTTGGAGGGAAACCCCGCAATTATACATGGGGGACCCTTTGCGAATATCGCTCAGGGAACCAATTCGATTATTGCTACCAAAATGGGAATGAGCCTAGGGGAGTATGTCGTTACCGAAGCAGGTTTCGCAACCGATCTTGGTGCTGAAAAGTTCTTGAATATAAAATGTAGAAAGGCGAAGCTATCACCAAAGGCTGTTGTGATTGTCGCCACGATTAGAGCCTTGAAGTATCACGGAGGGAAGCCTCTTAATAGCTTAAGGGAAGAAGATTTAGCTGCGCTAGAGAAAGGAATACCCAACCTAGAACGACATATTGAAAGCATACAAAGCTTTGGATTGCCTGTGGTCGTCTCTGTAAATGCATTTACCAGCGACACCGAAGCTGAAAAAAAATTGATCTATGATTATTGTGAAAAACTAGGAGTTCCCGTAGCATTAAGTTATGGTTGGGCAGATGGTGGAAAAGGCTGTACCGAATTGGCCGAAAAAGTAGTAGCAGCCGCCGAAACCTGCACGGCTAATTTTAAACCTACATACGATCTAGAAGATGACCCCTTATTAAAAATAGAAAAGATTTGCAGAACGATTTATGGAGCTAAAAATGTGGTGCTTACTTCCAAAGCAAAAAAACAACTGAAACGATTTGAAGCTTTAGGCTATGGAAAGCTCCCCATATGCATGGCAAAAACCCAGAAAAGCTTAAGCGATAACGATACACTACTAGGCCGACCTGAGAATTTTGATATCCATATTCGGGAGTTCGAGATTGCTACAGGTGCAGGGTTCCTAATTCCTATTGCTGGCAATATGCTTAGAATGCCAGGTCTCCCATCAACGCCTTCCTCCGAAAATATTAATATGGATAGTGAAGGAGCCATCTCGGGATTGTTTTAATGAAAAGGCAAGGAAACATAGTTCGATTCCATCTTTTGGTTGTTGTGCTTCTTTTAAACCATACCCATGCTTTAGCCCTAAAACCATAAAGTGATAACCTAAAAAAAGAACTTTTACTCATTTCCTAGAATAGGTTAAACCTTAAAGCCTTCTAGGAATTAGCACAGTCTAAAAATTGAATTTATTAGCTTTGAATATGAATACATCAAAAATCGTTTTACTCTTTTTTCTATGCGCACTTAATTCATGCAAAGAACAAAACCCCGTAGCATCCATTGCCGTATCTGAATTAACGATTGCAGACATACACAAAGCGTATCAAGAAAGCACCTATACGAGCAGTGAAATGGTCAACGCCTATCTGCAGCGGATTCAAGAACTGGATAGTAGTATCAATTCCATTACCACCCTAAACCCAAAGGCACTTGCCGTTGCAAAGGCGCTAGATGAGGAATTTGCAAAAACTGGTATATTACGCCCCTTACATGGCATTCCTATCATCATAAAAAACAATATTAATACCGCAGGGATACCAACTACAGCAGGCTCCTTGGCCTTACAGGGGTATATACCTGAGGAAGATGCGTTTATCATCAAAAAAATGGTGGATGCAGGTGCTATCATACTAGCCAAATCCAACATGGCAGAATGGGCCTTTAGTCCCATGCATTCCGAAAGTTCCACGGCAGGCACAACCAGAAATCCATATAATACGGACTATGTTCCTGCAGGCTCTAGTGGGGGAACAGCAGCGTCTATTGCTTCCAACTTTGGTACTATCGGCCTTGGTACAGACACAGGTAATTCTGTTAGAGGACCTGCGGCACATACCGCGCTAGTTGGTTTTCGCACAACCTTGGGACTAGTAAGTAGAAGTGCTATTGTACCCCTCTATTTAAGAAATGATATTGCAGGTCCCATGGCCAGAACGGTAGCAGACGCTACTAAAGTATTAGAGGTTATAGCTGGGTATGACCCAAAAGACCCGCTGACCAAATACTCGGAAGGAAACATCCCTGACAACTATAGTCAGTTTCTTTTGAAAGACGGACTTACAGGCGCTAGAATAGGCGTACTTAAAACGCTAAGTGATGATGACACACATCCGGAAATAAAAGCCTTATTTGAAAAATCATTGTTGGATTTAGAGGCATTAGGCGCTACCATAATTGATACCGTGATTGTTCCTGATTTCGCTACATTACGCAAAAATCAATGGTGTGCAAGCTTCACTACGGATGTAGAAACCTTCCTTGCCGATTATGTGAAAAATGATTCTTTGACAACGATACAAGACATCATAAACGTTGGTACGAAATCTGACTATACCAGAGAGCGATTGGAACGTAATGCGGTCAACAGCGGTAGATGGGAAAATTCGGAAATCCCCTGTTTGGATGCCTATACGGATACAAAACGTATCGCATTCCGTGAGGCCATTGAGCAGCGAATGGATTCCTTAAAATTAGATGCTATTGTTTACCCTTCTTGGAACCACCCACCTGCAAGAATTGATTTTTTTCAAGAGGAATACAAAGGAGACAACAGTCAGATTATAAGTCCACATACAGGACAGCCAGCCTTTACGGTCCCCATGGGTTTTACAACTGGAAACCTTCCCGCAGGATTACAATTTTTGGGTAGGATGTATGACGAACCCACATTGATTAGATTGACCTATGCCTATGAGCAAGCGACGAAACATCGGAGAACACCTGATTTATCGCGTAGGAACAAAAGGGACTAACTCCCCTTCTTCATAGGCAGCATCCCGAGGTTCTAAACAGATAAAACCATCAGCTTTGGCAAGACTTGTTAAATCTCCTGAGCCATTTTCGGTAACCGGCTTGGTACATAATCTCGCATTATTCCAATACGTTTCCACTTGAATAAAGCGCGTTAATGATCCTTGTATTGTTACTGTTGCCCCTAAAACTGCATGATGTGTTTCCACAGGGATTTTCCATGAGGTATGCAGCCACGCCAGAAAATACAAATGGTAATTAGCAAAGGTAGATACCGGATTGCCTGGAAATGAAAAAATTACCGTTTTGTATTCGTGATGCACCCCAAACCAAAATGGTTTTCCAGGCCGTTGCGCCACGCGATGAAAAACCTTCTCTACCCCCAAAGCATCCATGACCTCTGGTATAAAATCAAACTTTCCTTTGGACACACCACCACTCAACAACAGGACATCGTTCTCCTGTAATGCCGTTTTTAGGCCTTCTTCTATCGCTTGTTTCTCATCTTTTAAATGTAAAGTAGCTGCGGCTATATTTACCTTGGACAAGGCTACTTGTAAGGTAATGCTGTTTGATTTACGAATCTGATGGGGTGCTGGTATCTGATGTACATCTACCAATTCATTACCCGTGGATATAGCACACACTTTAGGTACCGCCTTTACAGATACGATAGCGGCACCAACCGAAGCCATGACACCAATATCAGCCGAAGCAATTCGTTTACCTTCCGCCAAAAGCAAGGCACCTTGGACCTCGTCACTGCCTCTGTAATGAATGTTTTGTCCCTTCTGTACTTCCTTTTCTATACTAGCCCATCCGTCTTTTATAGCAAGGTGCTCATACATGATGACTGTATCCGTCTGTAG